>DUMQ01000040.1 GCA_012839815.1 Bacillota bacterium
GGGACGGCGCGCTTGCGGCGCGCCTCCGTTGAAATTTGGCGCGAGGGCCTTGCCAAATTTCAAAAGGCCCCGTCACGCAAGCACCGGCAACCCCCGGGACGTGCTGGTAAACCGGCATAAAACTGGTAGTTGTTACCTGCGAAAGGTCCGGGTATTTTTGCGCTCTAACTTAGCTTGCCATCCTGGCGTGCGAAGTGACAAAATACTTACCGGCCCGGCGCCCAGGGCGAGTCTAAAAGTGGCAAAGGCTTATGCACGCCCGCGAGATATGGTAGTAGCATGCACGGAGGTGATATCATGAATCACACTGTAAACAATGATACCGGAGGCTTTGAAAAAATGAGACAGGAGAGCCTGCTTCTAGCACCTCAGGATGCTTGTAACCTTTGCAACGGGAATGAGGCTATCCTCGTTCTGGAGCTTCCCCCGCACAGACTCGTCAGGTGCCGGCAATGCGGTCTGGTTTTCGTCGTCCCGCGCCCGCTGCTCGCGGATGCAATAAAGATTTACGACGAGGCCTATTTCACGGGGCAAGGTCCTCTCGGTTACAAGCCGGATGAAAATTACCTGGGCGATGAATCCAGGCTCGAACTGTTTGTCGAGCGGATGCTCTCAATTGAACGCTACCGGAAGCCCCCCGGCGTTATGGTCGATGTAGGATGCGCGAGCGGTTTCTCGCTCCGTGCGGCACGCGATCGCGGGTGGGATTGCCTTGGCGTGGACGTGTCGGAATTTGCCGTTAACTTCGCAAGGGAGCGTTACAACCTCAATGTGTTCAGGGGAACTCTCCCGGATGCCTTACTGCCAGGCGAGAGCGTAGATGTTGTGACCATGTGGGATTTAATAGAGCACGTCCCCGACGCTCGTCGCGAATGCGTGGAGACGAATCGTATCTTGAGACCCGGGGGGCTCCTGGCGCTCGCCACTCCCGATGCGGACTTCCCCGACCCCGATCCTGGGAGCCGGGAGCCTGCCAAGGCGGCTTTCTGGCAGGCGGATCCCGGTGAGCACCTTCAATATTTCTCCCCGGCCACGATCTGCCGGCTCCTCCATGAAACGGGATTCCACGTGGTAAATCTCATGTCTTTCGGCGTTGGGGACCGCCGCATGGGCTCAATGGAGGTATATGCAATAAAGACGCAACGAATTCTACCTCCGGCCTGAGTCCAGTCTCATGTTTAGGCTTGCATGGTTCTTGACGGGGAAGATTGAGCTTACCCGCGGGATCCCCGGGGCGTCCATGGAAGCGGGGGTGGTATGTTGTGCATCATCCGCCCCCGGCGCCCTCGATGTCAGTTCTCCGGTCAGGAGGGCCAGCCTGATCCCCTCAAGCGCCCATCCCTGGTTGATCTTTTCTCTGATTTTCAAGAGGAGCTCTATATCCCTTTGGGAAAACATCCTGTGGTTACCCCTCGAACGCGCGGGCGAGATGAGGCCGCAGGATTCATAGTAGCGGATCTGCCTGGCCGATAGTGCGGTGAGCTTTTGTACCACGCCGATGGGATATACTGCTTCCGATAATGCGATCATGGTTTTCGCCTCCTGATCTCCATGGCCTTGGTTGGTATAAGGTCGGTTGGTATACGGTCACCCGTCTGATACTATCTTCGCACGCCCCGCCCCGGATGTCAAACCTTATGTCAGGTCAATGTTATATAATCTTACAAAAGGATGACCCTTTAATTGACTCCGTTGTCACGCGGGCGGTAGAATCTACCCATAAGATTCCTCATCAACCAAATTCTCATCTGCGAAAGGGGTGTCCCGTATGATTTCCAGTAAAGTCCTCCTCAAAGCCGCCCGCCGGCTATCACACCAGCTTGCGGCGTTAGCCCGCGGCAAGTCGTCCAACCCGTGCCTCGCCCCGGCCTGTATGGGGCCGGGAACATTCGACACCGGCATTCTCGGCGGGGATGCCGGCACCTACCTGAGGTGCCGGCGCGCGTGGCTGCTCGGCATGGTAGGGTTTCTGCTCCTGCTGCTGGCGGCAGTCTCCCTCGCGCTGGCAGGGGACCCGACAGGGGCCTCCACTGGCACCGCGGCTGATGTAACCGCGACCCGGCCGGGCGCCCCCACATTTATCGAGCTGGCAAACCAGGTGGGGCATAACAAGATAGGACTGAACTTCATATGGACTCTGCTTGCGGGCTTTCTGGTATTCTTCATGCAAGCAGGCTTCGCCCTTGTGGAGACCGGCTTTACCAGGGCCAAAAACGCAGCCCATACCATGGCCATGAACCTGATGGTCTTCTTGGTAGGTGCCGTAGGTTACTATCTCATAGGATTCGCCCTCCAGTTCGGCGGCGTGATGTCAGTCGCAAACCTTGGCGGCGTCTCCGCCCTGGACCGGGAATTCTCCCTGGGAGGCTTCGGACTGTTTGGTCTCAAGGGGTTTGCCCTTACAGGCTCCGCATATGACGTGGGCGTCTTCGCACTATTCCTGTTCCAGATGGTATTCATGGATACCGCCGCAACGATCCCCACGGGCGCCATGGCGGAGCGCGTCAAGTTCCTGGCAGTGGTTATATCAACCCTGTTTATCTCGATGTTCCTCTACCCGATCTTCGGCAATTGGGTGTGGGGCGGCGGTTGGCTCTCCCAGCTCGGCGCTAAATTCGGTCTCGGACACGGGGCCGTGGATTTTGCGGGCTCCGCGGTCGTGCACATGATGGGCGGCATGGCGGCGCTCGCAGGAGCTATCGTCCTCGGGCCCAGGATCGGTAAGTTCAAGAATGACGGGACCCCCGTCGCCATACCTGGCCATAACATTCCCCTGGCCGTCCTGGGAACGATAATCCTCTTCTTTGGGTGGTTTGGGTTCAACCCCGGCAGCACTCTCGCCGGCGGCGACCTGAGGATAGCGATCGTGGCTGTCAACACAATGATGGCCGGAGCTGTGGGCGGCCTGGTAGCAATGGTATATATGTGGTTCAAATACGGGAAGCCAGATCCATCAATGACCTGCAACGGCGTCCTTGCGGGGCTCGTGGCGATCACAGCACCCTGCGCCTTCGTAAACGGTGTTTCTGCCATCATCATAGGAGCAGTTGCGGGGGTCCTGGTCTGTGCCGGTGTCGAGTTCATTGAAAGAAGGCTTCATATTGACGATCCCGTGGGCGCCATCGCGGTGCACGGCCTCAACGGGCTGTGGGGCGTGATAAGCCTCGGGCTCTTCGCCGACGGTACCTACGGAGCCGGTTGGAACGGCGTGGGCGCGCAAATCTATCAAGGTGTCGCGGGGCGTGGCGTCGCGGGCCTCTTCTATGGGGATCCGGGACAGTTTGTGGCCCAGCTTATAACGGGCGGCGTGGCGATCCTCTGGGGGTTCGGAGTATCTTATGTCTTCTTCAAGGTGCTTGACCGGGCCATCGGCATCCGCTCAAGCGCCAGCGATGAGGTGATGGGCCTCGACCTCCCGGAGATGGGTGTGCTGGCATACCCAGACTTCCTGGTTTCATCACAGCCTTCTGAACCTTATGGAGGCGGCGGTCCCACGGGTGCAGGCGTACCAATCCCGCAGGTAACCTGGGTGCCCAACCAGAAGGTGTCCACGGCCACGGCTGAGGCGGCTGGCGAGGCAGGAGGTTGATTGCTGATGAAGAAAATAGAGGCGATAATAAGGCCATCGAAGCTGGAAGAGGTAATGGATGCCCTTGAGAACGCCGGAATTGTCGGTATGACTGTCACCGATGTCCGTGGGTGTGGCAAGCAAAAAGGCTACGTCGAAGTCTACCGCGGGATTCCGCATAAAATCAATCTCCTACCCAAGATCAAGATCGAGATGGTTATCAGCGATGACCGGGTAGAGAAGGTAATCGATGCAGTTGTCAAAGCCGCATATACCGGAAATGTAGGGGATGGGAAGGTATTTGTCTACCCTCTCGAAGAGTGCGTGAGAGTCCGGACAGGGGAGCGCGGCGAAGATGCCATATGAATGAAAACTTATGAAGGGCGCCACATGAGGACGCAAGAAATGGGCGGGCAGCCTCTCCGTCACCCGCCCATTTCTTGCTCACCGTTTCGTAATCGCTTTTCCTGAGGTGATGCGATGCGCCGTAAATCTTTGCCCCTTATGGGGTGATTTCCCTTACGGACTCCAGCACTATATCCGCCAGCGGCTCAAGGGCCTCCCTCGTGCCCGCGCCCGTCAAAACCCCCACCTTGCACGCCACGCCCGCGTTGTGACCCGTCCACATGTCAGTTATGGTATCGCCAACATATATGACTTCCTCGTGGTTCACGCCGAGCTCCTGACATGCGCGAAATATAGCGTCAGGGTGGGGTTTGCCGCGCTCGACATCATCCACTCCGATAATCACGTTTATGACCTCCTCCAGCCCGGCCGTCCTCAACGTCGCTTCGGCCCGGGCATGCGTGTCGGTTGTCGCCACGGCCGTGGCCACGCCGGCGGCTATGAGGCCCTTTAGAGTATCGTAAGCACCATCTATAGGAACGCTGATCGCCTCCAGGCTGAGGCTGTGCTCGGCCTTCCTGTAGGCGTCTTCGGCAATCAGAAGGGCATCATCCCACTTGAAACCATGCTGGTAAAGGATTGTCGCGGTCATGACAACCTCATCGCGCAACGAAGCCAGGACAAGCGGGCCTCGCCGGTCTATGACCCCATCCTCGCCGATGCCCAGCGTAGCCCTGTAGCTGGCGATGATATTCTCGATGATATCCTCAATAGCATGTCCATTAATAGGGCCGTTGAGGCCGCCCAAGCCACACAGCCACCAGTCTTCTTTTTGAAACCCGCTCATCAACAGCTCCCTTAATATCCTGGTCCTGAGCCCCGCCAGCTCCTCCCAGAGCCTGTACCCGTCCAGCAGTGTTCCGTCCTTATCAAATATGATCGCAGAACACGTCGCCACCTTGGGGCCAAGCTTGACCTCCACCGGCACCCTGCCCACCCTCCCTCGTTCGCTTCCTACAGAAGAGAGATATCAGAAGAGAGATATGCTTCAGAGATATACTCCAGGGGAGGTAGGTAAGTAGCCTGCGCGCATCACCTGAGCGGGCAGGCTACCTGCTAACCTCCTAACCTTTTGCATATGAGATGTCTTATGGCATGAAATAACCCTATGGCCTGGAATGGCCTGAAATAGCCGCGTTTGATTTTATACTACCCTTATATATTTTTATACTATCCATATTATCCATACCTAATATTATCATACCCAGCCTGGATTATCCAGAGATTATACAACTCGAGATCATACGGCTCCAAGCCCCCGGGCGGCATCCTTGAGCTGTTGAATTAAGGGGGCTGCTAGCCTGACGCCACTGACCGGGCCCGTAATCGCGACTCCGAGCTCTTTAGTGTGGGCCTTAGTGTGGGTGTGGCAACGGGCGGCTCAAGGGTCAATAGACATCACGAATTTCAACGCATACTGGCTATTATTGCATCTGCCATCTCGCGGGTCCCGACAGCTGACGGGTCATTCCGGTCCGCTTTCATATCGTAGGTTACATGCTTACCCTCAGCGATAACCGCCGCGACTGCGCGCTCAAGGCGATCCGCCGCCTCGAGTTCCCCGAGGTGCCTTAACATCAGCATCCCGGATAAGATGAGGGCCGTAGGATTAACCTTATTGAGCCCCTTGTATTTTGGCGCGGAGCCATGGGTCGGCTCGAATATCGCCACACCGTCGCCGATGTTAGCCCCCGGCGCGACGCCGAGCCCGCCGACCAGCCCCGCAGCTAGGTCGGAGAGGATATCGCCGTAAAGGTTCGGGAGGACGAGAACATCATAGGCCTCCGGCACCTGGACCAGCTGCATGCACATGTTGTCGACGAGCCGTTCTTCATATGCGATCCGGCCTTCATAATCCCTCGCAACCTCCCGTGCGACCTGGTAGAAGAGGCCATCGGTGAACTTCATGATGTTCGCCTTCGCCACGGCTGTGACCTTTTTACGGCCATTTGCCAGGGCATATTCGAATGCGAACCTGACGATCCGCTCGGAGGCCGTTCGCGATATGGGCTTTATGGAGATCGCGGAATCGTCCCGGATTTTCCCGCGGGCCATGCCGATTATCTGCTTCGCCTCCGGCGAGCCCAGGTCGAATTCGACGCCGGCGTAGAGATCCTCGCTGTTTTCCCTTATCAGCACGAGGTCGATGCCGCTGTACCTGGACCTTACGCCGGGGTAGCTCTTGCAGGGCCTCACACAGGCATATAGATTCAAGATTTGGCGCAGGGCCACGTTGACGCTGCGGAAACCCGTTCCTATGGGGGTGGTTATGGGCCCTTTTAGTGCTACGCGGTTGCGTTTTATGGAATCGAGAACAGCGTCAGGCAGCGGGGTCCCATATTTGTCGATTACATCCGCACCTGCCTCCTGAACATCCCAGTTTATCTTGACCCCCGTCGCCTCTATCACCCTTACGGCAGCTTCCGTCAATTCAGGGCCTGTCCCGTCGCCGGGGATGAGTGTCACAGTATGCTGCATCTAAGCTCTCTCCTTTACACCTCTACTTGAATTGGTAGTTCTGTAAATGTTCATTATGGCTCGGCCACAGAATCGGATCAAATATAATCCTACTATACTTCCAGTTATATTACAATAATCTTCAGGTCGAGAGCTCGAGGGGTGCATGTAAGGACTGTAGCGCACCGGTGGCGGGTGGCAAGTTTTCTACCACTTCGCGCGTCAGGGTGGTAAATCAGTTACCACTTCCTTACCACCATCACTGATGGGTCACGGTTGGGTGGTAAGAAAGTTACCAGGATAGGCGTCGAGGTGATAAATAACTTGCCATCTCATCGGGCTAAGTGGCAAGATACTTTCCA
>DUMQ01000041.1 GCA_012839815.1 Bacillota bacterium
GAGCGGAGGGGAAACACCTGTTCCCATTCCGAACACAGAAGTTAAGCCCTCCAGCGCCGATGGTACTGCACTGGCGACGGTGCGGGAGAGTAGGCCGCTGCCGGATGCTTTTTTTATGTACATCGCTTGACTGTGTCAGGTTTCATGGTATAATATAGGTAAATGATCTGACGCGAAGGTGCAATGGGGCACCCTCGCCGGTATGACGCGGGCAACGACGTCCGCGACAGGAGTGTTGACAATGTACTCCTGCCGCGGACGTTTTTGTTTGAAAAGGGCACACAAAAGGGCTATGGAAGAATATGGACATTGGAGAACATGCATTGAAAATACATTAGAGATAAAGAAGAATACCAGCTGCGAAGGGCAGGTACGAATCAAAAACGCAAGAACGCAGGCATGAATTGAATCAAATATAGATCAAAGAGGGGAGAGGGGAACATGAGTTTCAGTAGCGGTATCAATTCTACGGCGGCGACAGGTACAAGGAACAGGACGCCTAACAGCGTCTGTTCATTCAGCGGTCTCTGTGTGACCTGTATCGAAGGGTGCACGGGACTGTGCGAGGTCGGGCGCTCCGCGATCAGGGGACGGGAGGTTATATACCCCAAGCCATATGGAAAAATCACCACAGCCTCTCAGAAGGATTACCCCATCGACTTGTCTCACTTCAACATCCTCGGGACCGCAGTAGGCGCCCAGGGGGTCGAGGCGGATAGCGATAAGGCGACATTCCCTGCGGTGGATGTAGAGCAGGCTATAGGTGGGGCGCCGGCTTCGGGCGGGGATGCCATAAAGCTCCGGTTGCCGGTGATCATCTCCGCGCTTGGCTCGACGCAAGTGGCCAGGGATAACTGGGAGGGGCTTGCGATAGGTGCCGCCATCTCCGGCACGATCCTGACAATAGGGGAAAACGTATGCGCCATGGACCCCGAGGCCGAGTTTAAGGACGGGCAGGTTGTCAGGTCGCGCGACATGGAGCGACGGGTGAAGCTCTATAAGGACTGGTACGATGGCTACGGGACAATAGTTGTGCAGGCTAACGTGGAGGATACGAGGCTAGGTGTGCTTGAATATGCCATCGAGAAGCTCGGTGTTGATACCGTCGAGATAAAGTGGGGACAGGGCGCAAAGGACATCGGCGGTGAGGTCAAGCTTTCGTCCCTTGAGGATGCTCTCGCGATGAAATCCAGGGGTTACATAGTCATGCCGGATCCTGAAGACCCCGAGGTGCAGCGGGCCTACAGGCAGGGGGCATTCCGGGAGTTTGAACGCCACTCCAGGATCGGCATGGTGGACCGCGAGTCATTTATCTCCAGGGTCGAGCAACTCAGGAGGGCGGGGGCCAGACATATCTTCCTAAAGACTGGAGCCTACCGGCCGGCGGACCTGGCACGCGCCCTCAAGTACGCCTCAGATGCCCGGATCGACCTTGTGACGGTTGACGGAGCGGGCGGTGGGACCGGGATGAGCCCGTGGCGCATGATGAATGAGTGGGGGATACCGACCGTTTACCTTGAGGCCCTGGTGGTGGAGTACATGGACCGGCTCAGCGAAAAGGGCGCCTACCTGCCTGATATAGCCATTGGCGGCGGATTTGCCCTCGAGGACCAGGTCTTTAAGGGACTCGCGCTCGGAGCTCCCTATGTAAAGGCCATTGGCATGAGCCGGGCGCCGATCACGGCAGTCATGGTCGGGAAGACCATCTCAGGCCTTGCCCGGGACGGGAAGCTACCGTCGGATCTTGCAGGATACGGCGGAGACGTCGAGCAGATTTTCGCCAGCGCCCATCTGCTGCGCAAGAAATACGGTGAGGCCTTCGAGAACATCCCCGCATCGGCAGTGGCGCTCTTCACCTACTTTGATCGTCTATCATACGGCCTGCGCCAGTTCATGTGCGGTGCGAGGAAGTTTGCCTTGAAGTATATAGCCAGGGATGACCTGGTGGCCCTGACTGAGGAAGCGTCAAGGTTGACCGGGATCCCATATGTCACTGAGCTTGATCGCGAGGAGGCCTATAACATTCTCGAGGGCGAGGAGAGCAGGCGCATGGCCGGGGTCGCCTGAGCCAAACAGGTAAAGTCCGGAGAACAGCCGACGTGGCCTGGTATGGGTATGGCGGACGTGGTTCGGTATGGCCTGGTATAGGGTCTGGTATTGTATTGGAGTATAGATTTAGAGTATAGATAGAGTATAGGGCAGGCTAGCTATCAGGTAGGATATCGAGATATGGTCTCCGGCGCCGGTGCATGGTTTTCTGCGCGAGCGCCGGAGTATTTTTTGACCGCCGCGCACATTTGGGGTATTATATAAAAAGCACGGAAAGCTTCGGGAAGGTGGTCATATGGACATCGCTGGAAGAAAGGAAATACTGAAACGTGCCAAGGAGCTGGATGTTAAGTTTATACGCCTCCAATTTACGGACATCCTTGGCGTGCTCAAGAACGTAGCGATCACCGTTGACAGGCTGGAGGAGGCGCTTGACGGGGAGGTCGCGTTTGACGGTTCCTCTATAGAGGGCTTCGTCAGGGTGGAGGAGTCAGACATGCTCTTGATGCCTGATCTCTCAACGTTTGCGCTCTTCCCCTGGAGACCCCGGGATGGTGCGGTTGCGCGGCTGATTTGCGACATCTACAACCCTGATGGCACGCCATTTGCCGGCTGCCCGCGCGCGGCATTGAGACGGGTCCTGGACGAGGCTCGAAAAGCCGGCTATGAGGTGCATATCGGGGTTGAAGGGGAGTTCTTCCTTTTCCATACTGATGAGGCCGGCAACCCCACCACCACGACTCACGATAGGGGGAGCTATTTTGACCTGACCCCTGTTGATCTCGGTGAGAATGCCCGGCGGGATATGGTTTTGACCCTTGATGAAATGGGGATCAGGGTCCAGGCATCCCACCACGAGGTCGCCCCGGGTCAGCATGAGATCGCATTCAGACATGATGAAGCGTTGAGGACCGCAGATAACATCGTGACATTCCGTTATGTGGTGCGCGCCATAGCCCAGCGCCATGGCCTCTATGCGAGCTTCATGCCAAAGCCGATTTACGGCGTCGGAGGCTCGGGCCTGCACCTGAGCCACTCGATCTTTCGCGAGGGACAAAACATATTCTTCGACCCGAACGGCCGGTACAGGCTCAGCGAAGCAGCGTTCCACTATATCGGCGGCCTGCTCAGCCACAGCCCCGCGTTGACTGCTATTACAAATCCTACGGTGAACTCCTATAAGCGCCTGGTTCCAGGCTTTGAAGCTCCTAGCTACATAGCATGGTCGTTCCAGAATAGGAGCCCCCTGGTCAGGATCCCGTTCCAGCGGGGGAAGGCGACCAGGATAGAGCTGCGCAGCCCTGACCCGACGTGCAATCCCTACCTGGCGATCGCCGCGTCTATAAAGGCGGGCCTCGACGGGCTCAATCGCCGGATCGAGCCACCCGAACCTATTCAGGGCAGCGCTTACGGGTTAACCGAAGAGGAACGGCAGCGGCTTAACCTGAGGCGTCTCCCGCGCAACCTGATGGAGGCTCTGGGGGAGCTGGAGCGCGACGAAGTAATAAAGTCTGCGCTCGGCGATCACATCTACAACAAGTTTGTCCAGGCGAAATGCGTGGAGTGGGAGGATTATTCCACAAAGATTCACCAATGGGAGCTGGATGAATACCTGGCAAAATTCTAAACCTTCCGGGCCGGGGTGTAAGATGCGCCGAAGAGAAGTATTCATAGCTGACAAGAGCGCCTCGTCGCGCCAGAGGTTGAGGCGGATCCTAACGGAGGCAGGGTACGCGGTCGTGGGGGAGGCGGGGGACGGGTCCAGCGCCCTTCGAGGCATTAGGAGCCTCGAGCCTGAAGTGGTGGTGCTGGATTCGGATCTTCCTGCCCTCAATGGGTTTGAAGTTGCCAGGATCGTTGAGGAGGACCACCTCGCCCCTGTCGTGCTCATAGCTTCCCAGACGAGCTGGGAATTTGTGGAGAAGGCCAAGGAGTCCTCGGTTTCCGCCTATCTTGTGCGACCCGTCAGCGAGCGGGACCTGATACCGGCGATCGAGTTAGCTATTGCCAATTATGAACGTAGGAGCAGGCTCCAGGAGAAAATCAGGGAGCTGGAGGAGAGCCTTGAATCGCGCAAGGTAATAGAGAGGGCCAAGGGTGTGCTGATGAAAACGATGGGCCTGTCCGAGAGCGAAGCTTACCGCCTCATCCAGAAACAGGCCATGGACAAGTCAACCTCGATGCGTGCGATTGCCGAGGCCGTCCTCCTGACCTACGAACTCAAGAAGAAGGGACGCGGCGGTTGAGCGCCCCGGTTCCGGTGAACGTCCTCCCGGCCACCCTTGCCACGTCCTCCAGCTCCGAAAGGACGCGTGCGAGGCCCTCCATGTCCAGGGACTGCGCCCCGTCGGACAAGGCTTCGTCGGGCCGGATATGAGCCTCTATCAAGAGCCCGTCCGCGCCGGCCACCACGGCTGCCTTTGCCATGGGTGATACCAGGTCCCGCCTGCCCGTCCCGTGGCTCGGGTCGACGATCACGGGAAGATGGCTCAACTGTTTGACGAGGGCCACGGCGGAGAGGTCCAGGGTGTTGCGTGTGTATGGCTCGAAAGTCCGGATGCCGCGCTCGCACAGGATAACGTTGGGGTTGCCCTCGACCATGATGTATTCGGCTGCCATTAACCACTCCTCGACGGTCGCCGAGAGCCCGCGCTTCAGCACCACCGGCTTGCCAAGCCTGCCGAGGGCCTTGAGCAATTTGAAGTTTTGCATATTCCTGGCGCCTACCTGCATGATATCTGTGTAGCTGCTTACAAGCTCAACATCTTGCGCGTCGAGGACCTCGGTGACGATTTTGAGCCCCGTATCCTCCTTCGCCTCAGCCAGCAGCCTGAGCCCCTCCTCCTCCAGGCCCTGAAACGAGTATGGCGAGGTCCTTGGCTTAAATGCCCCGCCTCTTAAGATCTTACATCCCATAGACTTGATGGCCCGGGCGGTTTCCAGGAGCTGCTCCCGGCTCTCCACGGCACAGGGGCCTGCGATCACCGTGATCTCCGGCCCGCCGATTGTGACCCCGTCGATGTTGACGATGGTATTCTCGGGCCTGGCCTCCCGGCTCGCAAGCTTAAAGGGGCGCAGGATGGGAATCGCCCTCTCCACCCCGGGCAGGAGCTCGATAAATCTCAAATTAAGGTGGCGCTTATCGCCTATGGCGCCGATCACGCGCTTATCCGTACCGTGGATCACCTGCGTGCGAAAACCGAGCTCATGTAGCTTGTTCTCGACCTCTTTGATCTGCTCCTCGGTTGCGCCTGACTTCATAACAACTATCATCCCGGTATAACCTCCTTCGAGTTCAAATTTCGGGCTAAGTTAGTGCGCAAAAATACCCGGACCTTTCGCATGTAACAGCTGCCAGTGCCGCACAGTGGCCGGGGTGTCTCGCATCTCTCCGCCAGGCGGCCTTAATCTCCGGCCCAATAGCCCTCGGCCGGAGATTAAGGAGCGGCCTGCTCGACTAGGTGTAGGTTCCTTAATTTGTGCCAGTTTACCAGCACGTCCCGGGGGTTGCCGGTGCTTGCGTGACGGGGCCTTTTGAAATTTGGCAAGGCCCTCACGCCAAATTTCAACGGAGGCGCGCCGCAAGCGCGCCGTCCCCGGA
>DUMQ01000042.1 GCA_012839815.1 Bacillota bacterium
AAGAAAGGCAATTCGTCCTACCACTTGATAAGTCCTCGCTGCCATGCGAGAAAACGGTCCCGGAACCGGAAAATCACGGTCAACAGGGCAGAAAAAATCAGGGCCATAATCAGCAATGCTCCATATACCTTGTCATACTCGGCCCACCCCTGCGCCCACGATAAGTACCATCCTAAACCCGCTTTGACGCCCAGCATCTCCGCGACGACCAGGGTTGTGAAGGAGAGCCCTAAACCCATGAAAAGCCCGATGAAGATCGAGGGGAGAGCTGCTGGGAGCACCACCCTTCGCAAGAGAACCCTTTCACCGGCGCCCAGAGTGCGGGCTACATCTAGATAGGTCTTGCTCACTGACGCCACCCCGGACCAGGTGAGAATGGTCACTGGAAACCAGGCACTCAAGGCCACCAAAAAAATGCTGGCAAGAAAACTGCTGGGAAACAAGATCATGACGATGGGGATCCAGGCCACGGCAGGGATAGGGCCTATGAAACGGAGCACCGGCTGCAGCCAGTATTCCCCCTGCTTATACCAGCCCATCAGAATGCCGGTTCCCAGCCCGGCCACGGTGCCGGTGAGGTAGCCAAGTGCAAGCAAGCGGAGGGAATAGACCGTGCTCAGAGCCAGCAAGGCCCTATCCCGCCACAGTTCGCGAAGGATCTCACCGGGACCGGGAAAGTAAGGAAGGGGAAGCAGGCGAAACCTGGTAGTGAACAGGTACCACAATAGGATAAAAAAGGATAAAGCTGTGAGGAAAGGAATCTGTCGGCGCAGTCGTTCATATCTGTAAGATTTTCTCTGAGGCTGCGCATCCTGGCCGACACCGGCTTCATAACTGATCACTCCCAATTATGGTCACCCCTTCTATTGCCAGGCAGCATACAATTTCCACCGCCAGGTTCGTCAAATCTCTCCTCAATATCTCATCTCATTGGCCCCTTAGGCCCCGGGCCAACTGATAAATACCCTGTCCAAGTCCTTGTAACTCGCTAACTCCAGCACTTCAACCTCCTTGACGACGCTTTCCATTTTGTGCCGGTTGCTCTGTTCAACAAAAAGGCCTACCCACCTGTTTTTGATATGTTGATAAAGTCGACCTTCCCCCCCAAACTCCCTGGGTAAAGGGCCGATATTGATTAGGCTCTGGGTCCTCGCCTGACCGACAAGCCAGGGTTTTCCAAACTTTGTGCAACCCTTTCTGCCGTTCGTTCCTCCCCAAAGCCAAGTTTGGGGTGATCAAAAATATCCTCGGCTAGATCGATAATCTCCTCGCGTCCTTTATGTATGCGGTTTTCCAGGTTTATCCACAGGCATGATCCCTCTTTTTCATCAGCTTTACATAAATTCCTATCGGTATACTCGGATATCCTGGTGTTATTTTACCACGTACACCTCCAGCGTGTCAATGAGGATATACAATCGATCCTGGCTAAATTGTTTCAGGGCATGGCCGATTCCTTGAGCCCATATGAGGATTGCGAAATAGAAAGAAAGGAGCAGGGCGGCCCCGGTGACACCCCAAACTGTTGAACGGGCGACCACCCTGGTCCTATCGGCCCTGATGAGGCCGGCCCTGCATGACAGGTTCACAGACATTCAACCCCCTTTGGGCCAGCGTATTTGAACCTTTTCAACATGGCCGAGTTAATTACCACAGAAAGAGAGCTTAGAGCCATGGCTGCCGCTGCTATAATGGGGTTGAGCAACCCAAAGGCCGCGACCGGGATGGCAACGCTGTTGTAGAAAAAGGCCCAGAAGAGGTTCTGCTTGATCTTCCTCATGGTAGCTCGGGAGAGATGTATTGATCTTATTACGTCTCTTAAGTCATCCCGCACGAGGATAATCCCTCCTGTCTCCTTCGCCACATCTGAGCCACTTCCAATAGCTATCCCTATATCCGCCTGAGCAAGCGCAGGGGCATCATTGATGCCATCTCCTACCATAGC
This sequence comes from Bacillota bacterium, assembly GCA_012839815.1. GTDB lineage: Bacteria > Bacillota > SHA-98 > Ch115 > JABLXJ01 > JABLXL01. Next base: position 1,946 of record DUMQ01000042.1, read on the forward strand.
CGTGATCTTGCCCTCTTCCTGGAGCCTTCTTACCACTGATGCCTTTTCCCCTGGAAGAACATTGGCGAGGACTCTCGTGATTCCAATTTTGGCTGCGATAGCCCTGGCCGTTCTTTCATTGTCGCCTGTGAGCATAGCCACTTCTATACCGCTATCCTGAAGCCTCCGAATTACATCCTTTACATGTTCTTTTAAGGTATCTGCCACTCCTATAACGCCAAGGAGCTTGCCCTCGCTAGCCACAAGTATTCCTGTATTCCCCTTCTCCTCCAGGTTAGAGATAACGCTTTCTTTCCCTTCAATATCGATGTCGTTTTCCCTCATTAATCTGCGGTTCCCTACGAGTATTTTCCTTCCATCAACCTCAACCTTAACCCCATGGCCGGGAACGGCCTCAAAAGCCTCGGCATCTGGGATGGAAATGCCCAGTTGCCGGGCCTTTCTCAGTATGGCTTCCCCGAGTGGGTGTTCTGACCTCTTTTCGGCAATGGAAGCCGCAAGAAGGACATCAGTTTCGCTACCCTCAAAAGCGATTATCTCATTGACCTCCGGCTCTCCCCTGGTGAGTGTGCCGGTTTTATCGAATATCACTGCCTTCAGCCTTTCAGCTCTCTCCAGGTATTCTGCCCCTCTGATGAGGATCCCCATCTCTGCCCCCTTCCCGACTCCAACCATTAGTGCAGCGGGAGTGGCAATACCTAAGGCACAGGGGCAGGCAATGATCAATACGGCTATAAAGCTGAGGAGGCCTGTGGTGAAGTCACCACTTATCCACCACCCGGCAAAGGCGACCAACGACGCGGCGATCACAATGGGGACAAAATAGGAGGCCACCTTGTCTGCCATCCTCTGAATCGGCGCAGAAGATGCCTGGGCTTCTTCGACCATTTTTATTATCTGCATCAGGGCGGTATCCGCGCCTACTTTGGTAGCCCTGAACTTAAAAGCCCCCACTTTATTAATGGTTCCACCGATTACTTCGTCGCCTGGGTTTTTCTCTACAGGCACACTTTCCCCGGTTATCATTTTCTCATCCACCGAAGAATGGCCCTCTATGATGACCCCGTCCGTAGGGATCTTCTCCCCTGGTTTCACTATAATAACGTCGCCGACCATAAGAGCTTCGGCAGGGATCTCTACTTCCGAACCTCCTCTGAGCACCCTTGCGATCTGAGGTTTCAGATCCATAAGTCTCCGAATTGCTGCAGAACTTCGTTTCTTGATTATCTCTTCCATGTACTTCCCCAGCAGGACAAAGGCTATGATAATGGCTGCCACCTCGAAGTACACATTCTTCTCCTCAACCGGCAAGACCTTCGGGAAAAAGACTACAAAGGCACTGTAGATATATGCCGTAGACGTACCGAGGGCAATCAAGAGGTCCATGTTAGCGACACGCTTTTTTATGGCGTTCCAAGCTCCGATAAAGAAGCTCTTGCCGCCGAATATCATCACGGGAGTGGTGATTATAAAGAGCCATACCCCCCAAGTGAACCATGGGAGCCACGGTATGGGAACCCAGGTAAGGACTGTCGCACCTGCGGCTAGGCCCAAAAGCACAGCCACCCGGAAGACGGCCAAAGCTACCACACCCGTAAGGGCAATTGATACGCGCCTTCTCATGTCTCTCAGTTCCTTCTCAGGGTCTTCAAAGGCCTTAAGACAACTGGCGCTGCAGAAATAGTACGTCCTTCCACCCACTTCCAGCTTTAATGCTCTTTCCTTGTCCACTACCATCCCGCAAACAGGATCCTTGGCCATTTGCGTAGCCTTGACGGGTTTGGTCCCTCCAGTGAGATACCGGTCTGGATCCTCATCAAACTTTTCCTTGCAGGAATGGTTGCAGAAATAATAGGTCTCCCCTTTGTATATAGAGATGGCCGACGCATCCTTCTTCGCGATAGTCATCCCGCAAACAGGATCTTTAACCATGGTAGAACCCTTTTCCCCTTGCATTTTTCTTCCTCCTCCTTAATTCAATTCAGATTCTCGAGGTTCCAGCGAAACCTGATAGGCTCCTTTCCCGTTATACTTTTAATCTCCAGCTCGATCCACTCCGCTGTTGCAACCGTAGCAAGATCGACCCCCTTGCCGCTAGGCTCCCCTTCTGGGAGAAGAGTTAAAGTCCCCGCGGGATGGTGAGGGGACCGGCTCGACCATTTCCATTGAAATCCCGCGGAGATAGTAAGGCCTTTGCTCGTCCGAAGGATGGCGCCATTCGCTGGATTCAAGTCAGAAAGGTCTCCGCTATGTGTCGTTACAGAAATATTGTACATGTAGAATTCTGCCTTACATGCAGAAGAGCAAGAATAATAAATCCCACGGTAGACTGAACAGATTCCTTCGCTAACCCCTATCTCGCACGCCGTGTCCCTGGCCACTCTGATCACCCCTTTCCCACTGCTTTCATAAGTTGGGACAATAGCCCTCTGTCCGGGATATACCCTACCATTGTATAGTATATACCTGAACTATATACCTTTATCAGCATCATGTCAAGGGGTTCTTTGAAAGAAAATATGGACCCGGGCGACCCCCTAAATGCCTTGCATGAGCGATTTAATTTTGAAAGGCTATTGACGTTTTTAATAACAAGCTATATATTAAGGGTGATAGGATACCAGGGCAATGTATAATGTAATAGGGGGTGTAAGATATGGGGCTTCTGACATGGTGGAAGAATTTTTTAAGCAGGCTTGAGGAAGCAAATAAGGAGCAATTCGGCGAGGGGAAGGGGCTGGATTGCTGCAATCTACCCGGAAAACGCCCATTATCAACCACGCCCGGGCACTATGCTCATCCTCCCCATAGCACAGCAAGCAATCCATACTCTGAAAGTGATCCCCATGGAGGAGGTATGAAGTAGGTGAAGCGAGATAAGGAAGACCTCTTGAAGAGGCTCAGGCGCATTGAAGGCCAGGTCCGCGGGATATATCGGATGATAGAGGAGGATAAGTACTGCGTTGATATCCTGCACCAGATAGCTGCCGCTCGGGCGGCCCTCGGTAAGGTCGGAATGTCACTCCTCGAAAGTCACACGAGGGGATGTGTAACCGATGCAATCAAAGAAGAACGGGGCGATGAAGCTATAGACGAGCTCGTGGATATCCTTATGAAATTTGTGAAGTAAAAACGGTCTCTATGCTTATATGCGACACCCGCAGTACTTTGGGCTTTTCCTCTTGACCCTCGGCATGCTGGTTCAGTGGCCAACCCTTCCGACCCTAGTAATGTGGCCCGTTTTAATCGTCGCTTACCTGCGCCTTGCAAGGCGGGAAGAGAGGGAAGCCCTGGAGAGGTTTGGGAATGCATATATAGAGTATGCGAAGAGGACACCCATGTTTTTACCGAAGCTCATCGTCTAGCTTAGTAAGGAGGTTCTGTTTACCCCCAGTAAGGTTATGAGGCAACGCAAGGGTATACCTGATGCTCCTATCTTAGCCGGAACTTCTAAAGATATAAACGCGTTTGTATGTTTAGGGGAGTAGTTATGAATAAGTGAGAGCAGTCTGGATAATTAATTACAGGTGTTCATTGACCAATAACCTGACTAAATTGATTAGTATACTTATATATCTATTACAAGTTGGGGTGAATAACACTTGAGGGAACTTGGGATGCTGTGTCCAGACCATACAGTTCACAGTGTAACAGAGGAAAAACAACCTCATCAGAATGAGGGTGAAGGTAATCCTCCTGCGCATAAGCCAGGAGGCCAAAGGCACCTCCTCCACTCGGCAATTATGATCCTATGCTGCCTCATCCCGATCTTAGGTTTGGCAGCTCTCACATTAGTAGGTTATAGGGGCCTGGCTAGTTGGCTTTTACTTCTGATATGTCCCTTGGGACATCTTCTCATGATGGGATTGATGGGTGGAAGAAGAAAGTAGGATAAAGATGGCCAGGGGGAAAGACGGCCGTGAAAAGCTTCTCACTCGTCGTGAATATGATTGCACTATTCATGGTATCCCTGTCTGTGCTCGCCCTTGAAGTAGCTCTTGACGCGTATTTTCACAGTGCTGGTATGGTACCACTTTGTATTCGCCATCGTATTTACAGCTCTATTTGGACTTGGGGGGCTCGTCATACACGTAATTGTAGGGTTCTTTCGACCGTGCTGGATGGTAAATACAGGATTAAAGATAGGAATAAGGGGATTCGACGCCTTTCCAGGAAGGTCACGGTTAGTACTTAAATAATTATAAATCTGGTAAAGGGGTGTGGCAGATGAAAATCGATGTTTCCACAATCATCGGGCTGTTGGCCATCGGCCTGCTCTTCTACATGATGTTCCGACATGGCGGATGTTGCGGCGGCCACGTCCAACATTACCGGCGTAAGCCACAAGAATCTTACGAGCAGGATAAGAACGCCCATGATAAGTCCTATGATAAGTCTAGCAAAAGATGCCACTGAAAGTGAAGAAATATGAAAGGCTCACTGCTTCATAGGTTTTCGATTATCAGTTTTATAACGTTCGTTCTGCTTGCGATGGCCCTCTCGCTGGTGATGCCGGGTTCATAAAAGCCCGGGTGTTGGACATCCTGGCTCGGATTACTGGCGAGTACGTGCAGGCCCTACTGCACAGCCAGGTACGGGTAGAGACCACCCCGGAAGAATAAAGATCCAGGTAGCCGATTTTGCCTTACAGATAGGCGAGGAACTAGGCCTATCAGAAGACAGGCTGAAACTGCTGGAGGAAACAGCTCTGTTTCACGACATAGGTAAGATCGGAATTCCCGAGCATATCCTTAATAAACCAGACAAGCTCAGTCCCCAGGAATTAGAGCAGGTTAAAAAGCACCCAATTATCGGCGCTCAAATCATCGGTGTTGCGGATACATTGATGGAACATGCTCTTATCATCCGGCACCACCACGAACGTTATGACGGAAACGGCTACCCTGACAGGTCAATAGGGGGAGATACACCCCTGGAAGCTCGCATCCTGGCTGTGGCGGATACCTAATTCAATATTCAATGATAACCAGGAATAAACAGGAAACACAACTACGGATCTGGTTGTCGGGGGTTCGAGGCCCTCCGGGCGGGCCAGTATTTTAAAGACTTCTTTCTTCCTGTGCGATCTTCACGCTTGCAGTCGCCCCTATGCGGGTGGCTCCCGCCTCTATCATAGCCTTAGCAGTTACATAATCGCGTACCCTACCAGATGCCTTGACGCCGAAATCCGGGCCAACTGTCTTCCTAAGTAGCCTTATATCCTCAACGGTAGCTCTCCCGTCGCTGAAACCCGTACATGTCTTAACGAAATGCGCCCCGGCCTCTTTGACGAGAGTTGCTGCACGGACTTTCTCATCATCCGTCAAGAGGCCCGTTTCGATGATCACCTTCACTATCCTCCCGGCTGCGGCCTCAACAACGGCTCTGATATCCTGCTTTACTAATTCATCCTTGCCTGACTTGAAAGCAGCCAGGTTCATTACCATATCCAGCTCATCTGCCCCATTTGCTACCGCATCCCTTGCTTCAATAACCTTTGTAATGGTCGTAGTAGATCCTAGAGGAAAACCTATCACCGTGCAGACCTTTATCCCGGAACCCCTGAGGGATTCTGAAGCAAGCGCAACATAAAACGGATTTACGCAGACAGATGCGAACCCGTAATCCTTCGCCTCCTGGCAAAGTGTGGCTATCTCATCGCAAGTGGAGCCCGGCCTGAGAAGAGTATGATCAATATATTTTACGATGCTATCTGTAGACATTGAATTACCCCCCTCAATCAATTAGAATTCTTGGATTTGCGCAAAAACTCCTCGAGCTCATCCCTAAACTCAAGTGATGGTTGCGCCCCCGGCCGCATGGCGGCCATGGCTCCATCGAAGGCATCGCCAGCCGCGACCCCATGGCCAGCAGTTTGCGGGCGGCTCTTGACTCCCAATCGTTGCTCCGATTTCCAGCTGGTACACTGGAAGGGATGGGAATTCCTGAGAAGAATTCCGCCTCGGTCTCATTGGGTGTCAGAATAGTCACTTTAGAAAAGATCCCCTCGGGGACTTGTTAAGCAGGAGTCGGCCTTAGCTCTAAATCCTTAAAATCAAATACTGTGTTCCGTTCGCGCGATTATATCGTCTTGCGTGGCCGGGTCCAGAGCCACAAACAACGCTGAATAGCCGGCAACCCTCACAACCAGGTCCGTGTATTGTTCAGGATTCTTTTGCGCATCCCTCAAGGTATCCGCATCTATGACGTTGAACTGCACGTGCCAACCCTTCAAATCAAAATATGCCCGGATCATATCGGCAAGCTTCTTGAGGCCCTCACGGGTGTTCAGCGAGCCCGGCGTTATCTTTTGATTCAATAACTGTCCACCCACGGCAAAATAGATATTGGGTAACTTTGATACCGATTTAAACACAGCCGTCGGGCCTTTCCGGTCCGTCCCCCTGAAGGGCGATACCCCCTCGGCAACGGGTTCGCCGGAGCGCCGACCGTCAGGGGTCGCACCTACAACCAGGCCCATAGGCACATTAGCCGATATAGTCGAGGATGAAGGAGAATAAACTCCCCCGATGGGCCCCCGGCCGTACCGGGTATTCTTATACCGGCTGAGCTCTTCGATATAGGCCTTCTGTATATCCGCTGCTATAGTATCCACATAGTCATCGTCGTTGCCATATTTCGGAGCACGATTGATTAAGAGGCGTCTTATTCTCTCTCCCTCGTGACCGCTAAAATCGTTCCTTAGCGCCTCCAGCAGCGCCTCTGGTTCTATGCTGTGATCCTCAAATACGAGCTTTTTGATCGCGGCAAACGAGTTGGCAAGATTTGCAGTGCCAACGATGATTGGGCTGACTATATCGTATACAGCCCCTCCCTCCTTGATTGTTTTCCCGCGCCTGATGCAGTCCTGAGTAAGAGCGGAAGCAAAGACATCCGGAGTCAAGTCTTCAAGCGAGAGATCGATTATGCTGTCCAGCTGAGCATGGAGGCGTATGTAATAGGAGATCTGACGCTTCCATTCCGACCATAACTCGTCGAAGGAAGAGCATGCCTCAAACGCTATCCTGGTAGGATAAAGTTCTATACCGGTTTTAGGATCCCTGCCGCCGTTTAACGTAAGCTCCAGGGACTTTAGTAAATTGAAATATCCCATCCCCGTGGCCCGGTAACCCCACTTGCCGGGCACGCCTATCTCTACGCAACCTATGGTCGCCCAATTCATGGCATCCTCGAGCTTTACCCCTCTGCTCAGAAGGGCCGGGATGATTATCTCGTCATTCATCAAGGCCGGCATGCCAAAGCCCTTTCTTATGACCTCGCAACACCTGAGGAGGAATTTATCCGTGCAGCTGCGGTGGTACCTCACCGAGAGGTTCGGCTGCGTCAGCCTGATATCCTCCGCCGCATCAAGGCAGAGATAACTGAGATCATTGGTGGCGTCCCGGCCGTCCGGGGTCTGACCGCCGAGCGTGAGATTCTCGTAAAGGGGATAGCCGGCTCCAAAACGCGTATGAGACCATGAACGGATTTTATTGACCGAGAACAGCTTTATCCAGAAGCACTCTAAAAGCTCCAGGGCGCCGTCCGGAGTGAGGCGACCGGCAGAGATATCATTTTGGTAATAGGGAAACATATACTGATCAAGACGGCCTAATGAGTAACCGTGTCCGCTGCTTTCGATCTGTGCAATAACCTGTAAAAACCAGACGGTTTGCAGAGCCTCCTGGAAGGTTCTAGCGGGATAGGCGGGCACCCTCGCACATATCTCTGCGATCCTCTCCAACTCTCTACGTCTAGCTAAATCTCGCTCTTGCGCAGCAAGACGTCTAGCCTCCCTGGCGTATCTCGAGGCGAAGGTGATGGCTGCTTCACATACAATCTTTACGCCCTCGAGAAAAGGCAACTTGCGTAAGTCTTCTGCATCCGAGAGATCGAGACGCTTTATAACATCTTCAGCTTCGCTAATTATGCCATATAATCCATTGGAGAGGACTTTCTCAAAGTCCAGAATGAGATGCCCATCACCGTTTATAATATTACCCTCAGCATGAAAGATCTTGATCTCCTGTGCCCGGATTATCTCGTCGGGCAGGAGCGCCCGAACTCTATCCTCATGGGTGCGTCCCTCCCAATAAGATATAACCTCCTTCAGCTGGCGTTTTGCATCCTCGGAGACCAAAAAGGGGTCTGCCGGTCGATCAGCCAGCTCGTCGAGCTCATTCTTCAACCATTCAACAGCGTATTCAGGGAAAATTGGCGCGGCCCTCGGCGTGCTAGCCTGATTCCCGACGATGAGCTCCCCATCCAGGATATAGATGCTCATCTCTTCGAGCACCCTCTTGAGGGCCAGAGCCCTCCTCATCACCATCGGCAAGTTTTCAGTCCTCCTGTGAACCTCTGTCCATAATACGGCGCGTTCGGGACAGACCCGCGGATGAGATGCCAGGGTGCTGTCTCGTAGCCTTCTCACCCTTGCCAGCCTTTCACCTGTCAGGGTCGCGATCCTGCCACCAGAATCGCCTCCACCGATATCCCCTACTCTTCTATTATTGTTTTCGGAGACTTGAACACCTCCGTTTTTGCCTGTCGGCATATCCATTTCATTCCACCTCAGATAACCTAAATGCCAATGTGGAGTACTCGATTATGAGACGGTATAAAGTTATGAGACGGTATAAAGTTTACTCGTCACATGCAGGGCGGGCTGTCGTAGAGCCGATGCTACTACTGAAGCCTCTATGGCATCGATCCCTCAGACCTGCGAGCGTTCTCTACAGCCCGCTGCCACGCCGCCCGCAGGAGCCGTTCCGCACCCGGCCAGGCTTCTTTTTTTCGATATACTGCTTGATGACGGCAAGGAGCGCACCATCCCACGGCGGCCGCGAAATAACTGTTAGTCCATAAGGTCGGCACCACATGGTACTTGCACGATAGACGATGTTCTTGTTCGACTCGAACTCGCGTTTCATGGTAACATTATACTGCGTGGCATAGTATAATGCAATCCGCCTTATCCCCAGGGGTGAATGTAAGATATTGTAGTCTACAGGCTACTTACATCCATCTATAGCCCTATGGCCTGCCAGGTGGTGACATTCCTGCCAGCCTGCCCAGGTCGCAGCC
>DUMQ01000043.1 GCA_012839815.1 Bacillota bacterium
CACTTAGGCGCATGGAGTGGCAAGAGTCTTACCACCCTGAGGCTGCGATCCGGGCAGGAAGGCTGACAGGCACGCAGGCAGGCAGGCTGGCTGGTTGGCTGGCAGGAACGTCCCCATCAGACAGGTCATAGGACTATGGCTAGTCATAGGGTTATAATAGATGGATGTAATTAGCCTGTAGACCACAATTCTTACATGCACCCGGGGATGGCGGGTGCGTTGACGCGCAAGGCCTTTTATGCTAGACTAACCTTGTTGGCCAGCTCCCTTCCAAATTTACGAGCCTGATAACCAGGGGCCGCGGAAAGACAACCGTGGCTCCGCCTGCGCGGGGGGCGAATCGTGGGTGGGTGGCAGCGGGTGGTTTGATCCCGAGCTGATCAGGGCTCTGAAGTTTTTCGGAACCATTGGGTTCAACATAGCGGGCTCCATGATAGCCGGCTTTTACCTGGGGCGTCTCCTGGATCAGCGCGCCGGCACCCATCCATGGTTTTCTGTATCGGGGTTTCTCGTGGGCGCGCTGTCCGGATTCTGGGGCACCTATAAGTTTATAATGTCCGAATTCGATGATAAGAAGGGAAACGGCGGGGGGCGCGATCAAGGGTGATTTTGCTGGTTGTGGGCGCACTGGCGGGAATTCTACTTGGCTTTGCCGATTTCCGGATCCTGGTACTCACGACCCAAAAGGCGCTCGGGAAGGACCGCGAGCGGGCCATCGCCCTGATTCGCCTGAGCGCGGCCGCAAGGCTCCTGGGGGCTTTTATTGCGCTTTATGCGGGCGTAATGATCCTCGGCGGCACGCCATTCATGCTAATGGCCGTTGCTTTTATTGCTACGAGGAGTATAATGCTCATAGTTAGCGCCAAAAAAGCTCGGAGGGGGTCTATGCGCTGAGATCACAGCCAGGTCGCGGCGTGGCCGCCCGGGTCACGGCGTTGTGGCTACGCGGAGACGGATATAGGGATAGGATATAGGGATATAAGAGCAGGGGGACCGGATTTTATGCGGGGAATGGAGCATATAGGCGCTCATACTATAATTCATATTGGAGGTAGCACGCTTCACCTGGATACCGTGATTATGACATGGGTGGTCATCGCGTTGCTGGTGGCCGTTGCCTGGCTCGCGACGCGTCGGATGAAGCTCGTGCCAGGGGGAATCCAGAACGCCATCGAATTTGCCATAGAATGGCTGGATGGTACGATCGGGGCCAACATCTCTCCGGCTGCGCGCCCGTGTACGCCAGTTATCGCTTCGCTTTTCCTGTTCATACTCTTCTCAAACCTGCTCGGCGTGGTACCGGGGTTCAAGTCGCCCACGGCTGACCTGAACGTCACCCTGGCGCTGGCGGCAGTGGTGATGGGGTTGACCATCTACGCGGGAGCTAGGAGCAAGGGCCTTAAGAACTATCTGCTGGGTTTCATCAAGCCAAACCCGCTTTTCTTGCCCTTGAATCTTATAGAGATATTTACGCGCACCCTGACACTTGCATTTCGTCTTTTTGGAAACATGTTCGCAGGTGACGTGCTGATAATTATTCTCGGAAACCTGGTTGCATATGCAGTTCCCACGCTGGCCCAGGCATTTCACGTTTTCGTCGGGGTGCTTCAAGCTTACCTATTCATGATGTTATCCGTTGCTTACGTCTCGGTCGCAACGGAGGAATAGGCGAAAAGGGGGAATCAAGTTGGCAGAGGTAGTATTAATCAAATTGGCATCGATAGCTGCCATCTGCATTATAGTCTGCGTGGCCGCCGCAATTGCCGGCCTTGGGGATGCTCAGGTAGCAAGCCGCGCGGTTGAGGGGATCGCAAGGCAGCCTGAGGCCAAGGCCTCGATCTTTTCGACGATGTTGATAGGGATCGGCCTGGTGGAGGCAACGCCCATTATAGCGCTGGTTGTGGCGTTGATTCTTCTTTATGCGAATCCGTTTCTATAAAAAATGACACCAAAGATAACACCCCCCATCGGCGCCCCGTGCCCTCACCATGGTCAACCATGGTCGGATTTGAGGGCCGGGTTCGCTTGGGTCGGAGGTGAAAGGCTTGGTTCAGATTGATATGACCTTTTTTGCGAGCATAATCAACTTTATATTGCTCGTGGCGCTGCTCGGGGTTTTTCTTTACAGGCCGATGAAAAAGTTTCTCAAGGAGCGCGAGCAGCTTATATCAAGAAACATAAGCGAGGCCGAGGCCGACCGGAGGGAAGCCGCGAGGCTCAAAGAGGAATACGAGGCGCATGTGGCCCAGGCGCGCAGGGAGGTCCAGGATATCATTGAAAACGCAGTGCGTGAAGGCGAGCGTGCCAGGGACGAGATCGTGGAGGGTGCGCGCAATGAGGCCAGGCGGATCGTGGAAAAGGCGGAGAGAGAGGCGCGGATGAGGGAAGCCAAAGCCTGGGCGGAGTTGCGTGACCAGCTTATAGCCTTTTCAATCCTTGCGGCGTCCAAGGTCGCATCCGCCTCGCTCGACCAGGACTCCCAGGAGAAGATTATCAAGGAGCTCCTGAATGACCCCGTTCTTTCAAGAATGGGCGATCTGTTGTAACGGGTAATGAACTGTGACGGGTGATGTACCGTGATCGAGAAAGCGAGATCATTCGAAGAGGTTTTCAAGCGCCAGGGCAAGCCCAGGCGGGTTACAGTAACCCTTGCCGCGCCCCCCGGCGCAAGGCTCCGGCAGGAAATAATCAACAAGCTAAGATCCATCACCCTGAGCCCATCTCTTGGCGTCACGTTCAAGATAGACCCCGAGATCATCGGCGGCATGATAATACATGCGGGGAATAAGATCATCGACGGGAGCATCAGGCGTCGCTTCATTTCATTTCAGGATGCTCTCACTAAGAGGATGGAAGTTGTCATGGCTGGCCGCGAACCTTCCCCGCGGGAGATAATGGATGTGATGGGGGCGGTCCTGGAGAGTTATCAGCCTGATGTAGGGCTGGACAGCGTCGGGGAGGCAGTATCGGTAGGAGATGGCGTCGCCAGAGTGACGGATTTGGAAGATATAATGTGCGGCGAGTTGGTTGAATTTGAAAGGGGCGTGCCCGGCATCGCCCTCGACCTCGACGAGGACTCTGTCGGGTGCATCCTGCTCGGACCGAGTGAAATGGTGAGGGAAGGGGACACCGTCAGGGCTCTGGGCAGGGTCGTGGAGGTGCCCGTCGGGCGCGAGCTGCTTGGCAGGGTTGTCGATGCACTAGGGCGGCCCCTGGATGGCAAAGGGCCTATTCTCGCAACCAGGAGGCGGCCAGTGGAGTCGCCGGCGCCCGGGGTGGCCGACAGGGAACCGGTGAGGAAGCCGCTCTATACCGGCCTGAAGGTGATCGACGCCCTGGTCCCTATTGGCAGGGGACAGCGCGAGTTGATCATTGGCGACAGGCAGACGGGGAAGACCACCATCGCGGTGGATACAATTCTAAATCAAAAGGATAGTGGCGTCATATGCATATATGTCGCCATAGGTCAGAAGGCCTCGACGGTGGCGCAGGTCGTGAATACCTTGGAGCAACATGGGGCGATGTCCTATACGATCGTGGTCGCCGCGACGTCAAGCGATCCCACGCCGTTGCAGTATGTAGCTCCCTATGCAGGGTGCGCCATGGCGGAGGAATTCATGTATTCCGGCGAGGATGTTTTGATCGTCTACGATGACCTGTCGAAGCACGCTGTAGCCTACCGGGAGATGTCCCTCCTCTTGCGGCGACCGCCCGGCAGGGAAGCCTACCCGGGAGATATATTCTACCTTCACGGCCGGCTTCTCGAGCGCGCGGCAAAGTTGGCCGGGAGGCTTGGGGGCGGTTCGATGACTGCCCTCCCCATAGTCGAAACCCTCGCCGGTGATGTTTCGGCCTATATACCGACGAATATAATCTCCATAACAGATGGGCAGATATTCCTTGAGGGCGATCTCTTCTTTGCGGGCGTGAGGCCTGCCGTGAACGCCGGCTTGTCTGTCTCCAGGGTCGGCGGAGATGCCCAGATACCTGCCATGAAAGAGGTTGGCACGAGACTCAGGCTCGAGCTGGCCCAGTACAGGGAACTGGCTGCCTTCGCCCAGTTCGGAGCCGAGCTTGACAGCACGGCCAGGGCGCAGCTTGCTCAGGGGGAACGGATCGTCGCGCTTTTGAAGCAGAAACAGCATTCGCCAATGAGGGTCGAGGACCAGGTGGTCCTGCTCCACGCCATTGCGAACCATGGCCTGGACGATGTGCCGGTGGATGGGATCGCCTGGTTTGAAAGGGAGTTTATTTCATTTATGAGAGAGCACTTCCCGGCGGTCCTGCGCAAGATCCGGGAGACCGGGACGCTCCCGGATGATTATAAGGGCAGCCTTATGGCCGGGCTTGAACAATTCAAAAAGGATTTCCTGATGGGGGATCGACCGTGGAACAGCTCAGGGAAATAAGGCGTCACATAAAGGCCGTGCGGGAGATCCAGCACATTACCCGGGCTATGAAGCTCGTTGCTGCGGCCAAGCTCAAAAAGGCCCAGGATGAGGCCGAGGCCGCGAGGCCATTCGCCCGGAAGATCAGCGAAGTCCTGCTGGATATCGCGCAGTGGACGCAGGAGCCCCTCCACCCGCTGATGGTGGCGCGTCCCGCGAATAAGGTGGGCTTCATCGTGATGACGTCGGACCGGGGATTATGCGGTCGGTTTAATCATGATATTTTCGATGCCACGCTGGCCCAGGTTGAGGCGCTTGGCGGCAAGGAAAAGGCCGTAATGATCGTTGTAGGGAGGAAGGGTCTGGAGTTCTTTACGCGAAACGGGTTTAATATAGCCGCATCTTACGTCAGGCTATCCCAACGGCCGACTTTCGGGTGGGCCAGGGAGATTGCAGCTAAGGTCCTGGAGCTTTACGATGCCGGGGCGGTGGACCACGTCTACATTATATATTCGAGGTTTTATTCGACCATGACCCACCGGCCCAAAGTGTTCAGACTCATACCCGTAGTCCCTGTTGTGGAAGATGGGGCTAGGGCGCCACGACTTCACCCTGATATCTTTATCTTCAACCCCTCCCCCAAGATAGTGCTCGAACACCTCGTTTCGCGGTACATCGAGGTTGAGATCTTTCGCGCGCTCCAGGAGACCGAGGCCAGCAAGCGCGGGGCCCGTATGACTGCAATGTCGGCCGCCACAGATAACGCTGCAGAGATGATAGAGCACCTTGTCGCCCTGTATAACAGGTCGCGGCAGGCCACGATAACGCGAGAGATTGCGGATATCATCGGAGGTGCAGAGGTAGTGGCCAATGGTGGCGCCGGTTGGCGGCGCGGCAGGCAGGGGAGGCAAGCAGGGGAATGACAGGAACGGTGAGTAGTGGGGTAAATGGAGCGATAACCGGGTTGAACGCCAATCAGGAACGCTGGGGGCGGGTCGTCAAGATAGCGGGACCCGTTCTTGATATACAGTTTTCTGAGGGGGACCTGCCCCCGATAAACGCTGCTGTCGAGATCGTATGCTCGCCCGGCAAGTCGGGCGAGCCCGGCGATGGGGACGGGGGCGATAAACATTTTGAGGACGGCGCGAGAAAGATCATAGCCGAGGTAGCGAGCCACCTGCCTGGCGGCAAGGTTAGGTGCGTGGCCCTGTCGGCCACTGAGGGCGTGCGCCGTAACGCACCCGCTAGGACGACGGGAGAGCCGATCAAGGTCCCCGTGGGTCCCGAGGTGCTGGGCAGGGTCTTTGATGTGCTCGGGAACCCCATTGATGGCCTTGGTCCTGTCAAGACGGAGAGGTTCTCGTCTATTCACCGTAAGGCCCCGGCTTTTGAGGACCAGGAGACCGCGAATACCATACTTGTAACTGGCATTAAGGCTATTGACCTACTGGCTCCCTACCCGCGTGGCGGCAAGATAGGGCTCTTTGGTGGAGCCGGGGTCGGTAAGACCGTGCTCATCATGGAGCTTATCCGCAATGTGGCAGAGGAGCATGGCGGTTATTCGGTCTTTGCGGGTGTTGGGGAGAGAACGCGCGAGGGCAACGAACTGTGGCTCTCGATGAAAGGGTCCGGTGTCATAGGCAAAGCCGCGCTGGTCTTTGGCCAGATGAATGAGCCGCCGGGGGCGAGGCTCCGGGCAGCTTTCACGGGCCTAACGATGGCGGAGTACTTCCGCGATGTCGAGGGCCAGGATGTGCTCTTATTCATTGATAACATATTCAGGTTTATCCAGGCGGGCGCGGAGGTGTCCGCGCTCCTCGGCAGAATGCCCTCGGCCGTTGGCTACCAGCCGACGCTGGCGAGCGACCTCGGGGCCCTCCAGGAGCGCATTACCTCTACGAGACGGGGCTCCATCACGTCGATCCAGGCTGTGTATGTGCCGGCCGACGATTACACTGACCCTGCTCCGGCTACAGCATTCACCCATCTGGATGCCACTACAAACCTGGACAGGAGCATTGCCGAGCTTGGCATCTACCCGGCCGTGGATCCGCTTGCATCCACTTCCAGATTCCTGGACCCGGGTATCATCGGTGAGGAGCATTACAGCGTGGCACGGAAGGTTCAAGAGATTTTACAGAGGTACAAGGACCTTCAGGATATCATCGCCATCCTCGGTGTGGATGAGCTTTCACCCGAAGACAAGCTCATAGTGGCGAGGGCGCGCAGGATTCAGAAATTCCTCTCGCAGCCGTTCTTCGTGTCAGAGGCATTTACAGGGACTCCGGGCCGCTTTGTGCCGCTCAAGGAGACTATACGGGGTTTTAAGGAGATAGTTGAGGGGAAGCACGATGGACTTCCTGAGCAGGCGTTCTACATGGTGGGCACGATCGATGAGGCCGTCGAAAAGGCCGAGCAGCTTAGGCATGTGGCAAAGGCCGGGTGATGCGCGCTATGGCGGGTGCGCTGGGCGTGAACGCAAGGCGAAAAATGCGGCTGGTAGTAGCCACCCCTACTAAAATTGAATTCGACGAGGATGTGGAGAGCATCATAGCGCCGGCCTACGATGGGTACCTCGGGGTGTTGCCGGGCCACGTGCCGCTGATAACCATGCTTCGCACGGGGGTTCTCACAGTGAAGAGCGGGCGGGGAAGGATAGAGTTCGCTGTAAGCGAGGGCTATATGGAGGTAACGCCTGGTAAGGTCATAGTGCTGGCCGAGGCTGTAGAGATGGCAGAGGAGATAGATGTGGAGAGGGCCCTTGAGGCCAAGCGGCGCGCAGAGGAGCTGTTATCGAAGAGCACCGAACACATAGATTACGTCGCTACGCGCGCCGCGCTTGAGCGCGCCTTGAATCGCTTGAAGGTGGCGAGGCAGAAGGGTCCGAAGGATGAGAGCGGGCCCCCGCTGCACGAGCCGAGGGATTGAGCGTGCGGTATCGATCAAGCAGGCCATGTATTAATTGAGACATCTATTGATGGAGGGGGATAGGGAATGCAAAAGGGGAAGCTGGTAGTGTTCGAGGGGATAGATGGATCCGGGGTAACCACCCAGGCGCACAGGTTGAAGGAATATGTATCAACCAAGCTGCAGCTTCCCGTTCATTTGACGAAGGAGCCGACGGATGGGCCTGTTGGAGGATTGATAAGGACCATCCTGGCAAAACGGGTTGGGGTCCCGACGCGCGACGGCCGGCTCGAAAGCATAGACCCCCGCAGTCTCGCCCTCCTCTTTGCCGCAGACCGCATAGATCACCTGGAGGTGGATATCCTCCCCAAGCTCGAGAATGGGATCGTAGTCATATGTGATCGATATTACCTGTCATCCTACGCCTACCAGTCCCTAAACGTGCAGCTCGAATGGCTTAAGGAGATCAATGCCGAGTGCCGGAGGCCCGACCTCACCATCATGCTCGATGTGCCGCCGCTCGTGGCCGAGAAGAGGCGAAATCTGGATCGGTGGCACGTGGAGCTATATGAAGAGACACCCAAGCTTGAACGGGTCAGGGAGAATTACCTGGCCATAATTGAGGAATTGCGGAAGGCGGGCGAGAGGATAGAGATAGTCGACGGCAACAGACCGCTCGCCGAGGTCCACAGGGATATCGCCAGGATAGTCCGGACAGTGCTTGCGCCCGCCGGGGCGACCGCTGTCAGGGCCAGAAACAGAAAGGCGAAAGCAAAGGCCGAGGACAGCGAGGTGCAAGGCTTGCCGCTTGATATCTGAGCCAGTGTGCAAAAACCTGCCGGACTTTGGGAGGGGACCGTTGTAAGATGCAGACGACCCAGAGGGAGATCAACCTGTTTAGCGATACCGTGACGCTGCCCACAGACGAGATGCGGGAGGCAATGAGGAACGCAGCCTGCGGCGATGATGTGGCGGGTGAGGACCCGACCGTAAACAGGCTAGAGGAAATGGCCGCGGCGAGGCTGGGTAAAGAAGCGGCGCTTTTTGTGGCGAGCGGCACGATGGGGAATCTCGTGTCCATGATGACACATTGCGTTCGCGGAGACGAGGCTATCCTCGAAGCGGAGTCCCATATCTACTACTACGAGGTGGGGGGTATGTCCGCTATCGCCGGTGTGATCCCGCGACTCGTGCGAGGATTCAGGGGTATCATGGACCCTGACGATGTGAGACGAGCCATTCGCGAGCCTAACATTCATTACCCCAGGACCAGGGTGATCTGCGTTGAGAATACCCACAACCGGGGAGGTGGAACCGTAACCCCCATCCCTGTAATGGAGGAGATTTGCCGGATCGCCAGGGAGCACGGCCTCGCTACGCACTTGGATGGTGCCCGTATATTCAACGCGGCTGTGGCTCTCTCGGTGGATCCCCGCGAGATAGCGAGGCCGTTCGATTCGGTTATGTTTTGCCTCTCCAAAGGCTTGAGTGCCCCTGTCGGGTCGCTTATCTGCGGCTCTCGTGATTTCATCGAGCGGGCCCGCAAAAACAGGAAGCTCCTCGGGGGCGGGATGAGGCAGGCCGGCGTCATCGCCGCAGCTGGTATCGTCGCGCTCGAGAAGATGGTGGACAGGCTGCACGTGGACCATGAGAATGCGAGGCTCCTAGCTGAGGGTCTCTCCCGCATAAATGGGATACGGGTAGACCTTGAAAGCGTCCAGACAAACATGGTCTACGTTGATGTCTCCGGCCTCGGCTTCGACACCGAGAGCTTTATCCGAGAGCTTGCCAGGCGCGGTGTGAAGGCCTCGGGCCGCCCCCCATACCACGTGCGAATGGTTACGCACAGGCATATTTCCCGGGAAAACATTTTGGAAGTCCTCGATATTATCAAGGAAATCGCGGCCTCCGGCCCGGGTCCATGACTTTGGACCTGCTTACTTACTGCCGGGGATGCACCGGCGCGCCTTTTTAGTAGGCCTTGGCGAGATAAACCAGGGTCTTCGCGTCCCCATTGCAGAATATACATTTATCCTCCACGGTAACCTCCCTGGGCTGCTCAAGTGGGATGCACCTGATGGTGGCGCCCGTTTCAGCCTTTATCGACGCCTCGCATGCTGGGTCCCCGCACCACGGTGCTATCGCGAAGCCTCGCTTCGTATCCATGAGTTCTTTTAGCTCTTGATAGCTGCTGACCTCATGCGTGTTGTCGTCCATGAATTTTCTGGCTCGATTATAGAGACCCTGGTGAACCTGGTTGAGGACATCCCTCAAGGTATCCGGGAGAGCCTCTTCCTTGACAGTTAGCTTTTCACCTGTATCTCTCCGGACCAGCACGACCTGGCCCGCCTTGATATCCCGCGGGCCAACCTCAAGCCTTATCGGGACGCCGCGGAGCTCCCACTCATTGAACTTCCACCCGGGGGAGTATTCCTCGCGCGCGTCCATGTCGATCCGGTACTCGTGTTCGAATCTTTCCCTGATCTCCCGCGCTTTGCTCAGGACCTCTTCCTTGTGGCCGGGGGTCATGATCGGCACTATGATCACCTGGATGGGGGCCACGGCCGGGGGCAGGGCGAGGCCTCTTTCGTCGCCGTGGACCATTATTATGGCGCCTATAAGCCTCGTGCTCACGCCCCAGGAGGTCTGCCAGACATATTTCAGCTGATTATCCTCGTCAAGGAATGTAATATCGAAGACCTTTGCAAAATTCTGTCCCAGGTTGTGCGAGGTCCCGGCCTGGAGGGCCCTCCCGTCGGCCATCATGGCTTCCAGGGAGTAAGTATCAACAGCCCCCGCAAACTTCTCGCTCTCGGTTTTCCTGCCCGCGACAACCGGTATGGCGAGGTCGTTTTCAACGAAATCGATGTAGACATTGAGCATCCTGAGGGTCTCCTCGGTTGCCTCCTCAAGGGTGCGGTGAGCCGTATGGCCCTCCTGCCACAGGAACTCGGCGGTCCGGAGGAAGGGCCTGGTGGTTTTCTCCCACCTGACGACATTTGCCCACTGGTTGATGAGGACGGGGAGGTCTCTCCACGACTTTATCCATTTCGAATACATGCTACAGATGATCGTCTCGGAAGTGGGGCGCACGACGAGGCGCTCGGCCAGCTCCTCATTGCCCCCGTGGGTGACCCATGCAACCTCCGGGGCGAAGCCCTCTACGTGCTGGGCCTCCTTGCGGAGAAGGCTCTCGGGGACGAAAAGAGGGAAATAGGCGTTTTTATGTCCCGTCTCCTTAATCCGTCGATCCAGGCGGGCCTGTATGTTTTCCCAGATCGCGTAGCCGTACGGTCGTATCACCATACATCCCCTGACGGGTGCATAGTCTGCAAGCTCCGCCTTGAGGACGACATCGGTATACCATTGTGAGAAGTCTACAGATCTCGGCGTTATGTGTTCCACAAAGCCTTCCTGCTTGTCTACCTTCTCGGCTTTATCTGCTTTTTTCTCTGCCATGCACTTGGCTCCCTTCCAATTGATAAATGAATGATCTTTGATTTAATGATCTTTGATAAATGACATGAGTAGCTAATATGGGTAGTTGGCAGCAACTTGACAAAAAGCCCCTTCGTCAGGTTACGCCTCGAGACGAAAGGGCAAGAGAGCGGGTCCATGAGTTCAATATATCATACGCTCATACTTACTTCAAGACCCTCACTCAAAAACCACCATTTATCCAGACTAAGTTAGTGCGCAAAAACCCCCAGACCTTTCGCAGGTAACAGCTACCAGTACCGCATAGTGGCCGGGGTGTCTCGCATCTCTCCGCCGGGCGGAGAGATGCGAGACAGCCTATTGCGAGCGCCTATCAACCGTTAGCCAAATCTGCCTGTTATGTAATCTTCCGTGCGGCGGTCGGCCGGGTTTTCGAAAAGCGCGCTGGTACGCCCAAATTCCACCAGTTCGCCTGAGAGGAAAAACCCCGTATAATCCGATACCCTGCCGGCCTGCTGCATATTATGGGTTACGATTACGATCGTGTAATGCTTCTTCAACTCCTGGATCAGGTCCTCGATCCTGGAGGTTGATATAGGATCCAGCGCCGAACATGGTTCATCCATGAGGAGAACTTCGGGTTCTACCGCGAGGAGTCTTGCGATGCAGAGCCTCTGTTGCTGGCCGCCTGATAGGCCCAGGGCGGAGTCTCTAAGCCTGTCCTTGACCTCGTCCCAGAGGGCCGCTGCCGTCAGGCTCCTTTCGACGATCTCCGCTAATTTGTGGCGATCTTTGAGACCGTGAACCCTCGGTCCATAGGCCACATTGTCGAAAATTGTCATCGGAAACGGATTCGGCTTTTGAAAAACCATGCCTACGCGCTTTCGCAATCTAACAACATCCATCTCGGGGCTGTAGATATCCTGGTCGTCCAGGAGGACTTCGCCGCGAATCCTGGCGTTGTCTACCAGGTCGTTCATGCGATTCAGGGTTCGCAGAAAGGTTGATTTCCCGCAACCCGATGGCCCGATCAGGGCTGTAACACTTTTTACAGGTATCGATAGAGTCACATCCTTTAGGGCGGGTGTATCCCCATAATAGACTGACAGGTTGCGGGTTACGATCTTATAAGCGGGCTGTGGGTCCATGAGATGCTCCCCCCCAGTTTGTCAAACGAGGGCAAAATGCATTCTACAAAACGGTGGTAAACTCCACGTTGCCGAATTGTTAACATCATGTTAACGAGGCAGCCTTCGGGGAGCTACCTGCGTTACCTGCCAGGGCCCCCGGTGCCTCGCCCGGAGAGCTCCCGGGGAGTGAGTGCAGGAGTTGGTTGCGCGTGTTGTGCCTGGGTAAGGTAAAGCTTACACTAGTACCCCTGCCCACCTCGCTCGCGATGCTCACCGTACCGCCGTGGCGTTCAACGATGTGTTTTACGATGGCGAGCCCTAGCCCCGTCCCGCCCACATCCCTCGACCTGGCTTTATCGACCCGGTAGAATCTTTCAAAAAGCCTTGATAGATGCTGCCTGGGGATGCCTATGCCGGTATCGCTGACGCTTACGGTTACCCAGTCCGGGTCCTCCGATGCGCTTATCGTGATGATGCCATTTTCGGGCGTATATTTTATTGAATTATCAACGAGATTCACAAAGACCTGGAGAAGGAGGTCCCTATCCACAGGTATCTTCTCCATATTTTGGGGAATTAACACTTCTATATGAAGGTTTTTCTCCTTTGCCTTGAATTCGAGCGTAGTTATGGCGCTTTCGACGATCTTCCGGAGCCGGGCTGGGCGTTTCCGCAGCTCGAAGTTTTTCGACTCGATCCTCGAGAGGTCAAGCAGGTCACTTATCAGAGCATCAAGGCGGTTGGTCTCCTTTTGGATTATCTTCAAGAACTTTCTGCCCATTTGCGGATCATCCATTGCCCCATCCAGGAGGGTTTCGACGAAACCCTTTATGGAGGTTAACGGGGTCCTCAGCTCGTGGGAGACATTTCCTACGAACTCTGTCCGGACCTGTTCCAGCCGCCTGAGTTCGGTAACATCCTGGATTACGGCTACTGCACCTACGGCACGGTCATTTTCACCTTTAATTGCGGTGACGTGGACGCGAAGGATCATCTCCTCGGGAGAGAAGATCCGGAATTCCTTTACACTAACCTCGCCCCCGGCATCCTGCTTCCGGGTCGAAGCCGTAAAAGCATCGGCAAGCTCATAATTTCTTATGACTTCAAGGATTTTTCTACCCAGCGCCATCTCCTCGCTCACCCCAAACATCTTGCAGGCTGCGGGGTTTAAGAGCATGACCCTGCTTTCGTTGTCGACGGCGATCACACCATCCACCATGCTGGCGAGGATCGCCTGCACCTTGTTCTTGTCGTCGGTCATGCTGCGAATCGTCTCCTCGAGGCGCCGGGACATATCGTTTAGCGCCGAACCAAGCCTTCCGAGCTCCCCCCCGTAGGTAACGTGAAGTCTCCGCCCGAAGTCCCCGTTGGACACCGCGAGCGCCGCCTCCAGCATTTCCCGCAGGGGCTCCGTGAAGGTCCGTGCGATGATATAGGCGAGCGCAAGTGAGAGAAGGATCGATATCAGGGACATCTTGATGAGCATGCCCCGAATCCCTCCCATCACCCTGTGAATCTCCGTGAGAGGCATGGAAAGCCTTACCGCGCCCACCAGCCTCCCGTCTCTCTCAACGGGGATGGCCACATATTTTGTAGCTGGCCCGGTCGGGGAATCCTGACGCGTCGCCTTGCCGATCTTTCCGGCGAAGGCGCTCTGGATCTCAGGTTTATATCTATGATTATCCATTGCTGCGGGGTCTTCCTGGGAATCAGCGAGGACGGTCCCGTCTTTGTCGATTATAGTGACCCGCGCCAGGGATTTCCGTGCGAGGTCTTGCGCTAGGGGCTGGAGCAGGGCGCGGTTTGACACCGAGAGGATGTAAGGTTTGAGGACGTCGGCTATGAGCGCTGCGTTGGATGAGAGGGAGGACTCCATTTTGCTGAGATAATATTGCTCGATCGCCCCGTTCAGGTTCACAGTTGTCAGGATGGTGGCAAATAGTATCACAAAAAAGAATGCGAGCGTGAGCCTTGTGAGGATACTCCAATTCCTCATCATTACGTTGCCTCCTTGATCTTGTAGCCAACACCGTGAACCGTCTCGATATATCTGGGCATGGCGGGATCATCTCCAAGCTTCTGGCGGAGACGTCTGATGTGGACGTCGACCGTGCGGGTATCACCGTAATATTCATAACCCCATAAGGTCTCCAGGAGAAAATCACGCGTCATCACGCGGCCGCGATTGCTCATAAGCAGCCTGAGGAGCTCGAACTCTTTAGGAGTGAGATCCAGCTTCCGGCCGCCTACGGAAGCTTCGTGGCGCGCCTCATCCAGTGTAAGGTCCCCAACCTGGAGGTAGTTGCTGTAGCCACTATCGCCAGCACCCTTTCCCAGGCGTCTCAGGACCGCCCTCACTCTCGCGACGAGTTCCCTCGGGCTGAACGGCTTCGTTATATAGTCATCGGCCCCGAGCTCAAGCCCGAGTATCTTGTCTACCTCGGTATCCTTGGCGGTAAGCATTATTATAGGTATCTGGGTCTCCTGCCGGAGTATCTTGCATATCTCGAAACCATCCTTCTTAGGGAGCATTACATCCAGTATGACGAGATCGGGTTTTTCGCGACGGACGGTTTCAAGCGCGCTCTCGCCGTCATATGCGCCTGTACATGTAAATCCTTCTTTTTCGAGGTTGAACTTCACAAGTTCAACTATTGAAGGCTCGTCATCGACTATGAGCACCCTGGCTGACATAAGAGGTTCTCGCTCCTTTTGCTTTTTCTATCGAAATTATATCATAAGTTAGTGCGCAAAAATACCAGACCTTCCGCAGGTAACAGCTACCAGTGCGGCACAGTGACCGGGGTGTCTCGCATCTCTCCGCCGGGCGGACGCGGCTAAGTGTAAGTTCGAAGATTACTGACGTTTTTCCAGGGGTTGCCGGTGCTTGCGTTCCGGGGACGGCGCGCTTGCGGCGCGCCTCCGTTGAAATTTGGCGCGAGGGCTCTGCCAAATTTCAAGAGGCCCCGTCACGCAAGCACCGGCAACCCCTGGGACGTGCTGGTAAATAGCACAAATTAAGGAACCTACACCTAGTCGAGCAAGCCGCTCCGTAATCTCCAGCCGGGGGCTGTTGGGTGGGCCGGAGATCAAGGCCGCCTGGCGGAGAGATGCGCGACACCCTACGCCAGTCCAAAAAGGGCAGAGGTTCTTGCGCACTAACTTATTATGCACCCGTAATACTACCGAACAGGTACCCCCATGGTACGGTGCATGATGTTGGGTGCGTTTGGGTGCATCATGGTGGATATTATGCTGAAGGTGTTACAATTTAAGCCGTCTTACATGCCCGGTCCTTTAGATCCGGGGGTCGGGGGTAAGACGGCCAATTCCAACACTCTGAAAATTGCCTGGTCAGCCTGGTTATTTCCGGGTGACTAGTATATGATGGTGCGCCAGTGCATGAAGGTGGGCAGGCGCATAGAGGCTTACTTCGTTCTCTCATGGAGTGATAAACCCAATGATTTATAGAATTTGGCCAGGGCGACATTATAGTCGAATACTGCCTGGAGCCGCGCGGTGTCAGCCTGGTACAACGCCCGCTGTGCATCAAACAAATCCATACTGGTTATGACCCCTGCATCATAACGCGCCTTGGCTATCCTGAGGCTTTCCTGCGCCTGCGCGAAGGCCTTTTCCTGGAGGGCGATCCGCCTCTCGGCATCCTTCATAGCCTCGTAATCCTGCTTTATCTCAAGGAGAACATTTGCCCTTGCATCTTCCAGTTCTGCCTCAGCCCGGGATAGGCCGATCTTGGATTTGGCGAGGACCAGCGGGGGTGTGAAGTCGTTGTTGTTGACCTCTACTTCCTTCCTCGCTAGCTCGACGGCATCCCGGGCCTTCAGGATCTCAAGACGGCTGGCAAGAGCGCGCTCGGTCTCCTTCTTTACGTCCAGGGTCACGGGTTCATACGTGAAATCGCTGGCAAGCCCAACAGGCACCTCGAGGTCTCGCCCTATGACCTGGTTGAATCTCATGCTGGCGAGCGCCAAGTTGGCCTCGGCCTTACTGAGATCTACCTGGGCCCCTGCGACCTCTGATTCGGCAGTTATCACATCCAGCTTGGCCACCATGCCGAGTTTAAACTTGCTCCGGATGATATCGAGCTGCTTGTTTGCTCTTTCAACATTCTCTTGAGATATTACCAGGGCTCGCTTCGCCCTTAACACATCATAGTACGCCTGCTCGACCTGAAGCGCCAGATCCAACCTGGCGATCTCATGGTTCTTCTGCGCGGCCTGCCAGGCGGTCTCAGCCTGGAGGTCAGCAAGAATCGATGCCCTGAGGAGCTGGTCGGCCTTGGCCTGACGGTAGGCGAGGTTCGCATCTTCAAGGCCGAGGGACGCCAGCTTCATGGCGTTGCTATGTTGGAACGCGAAATCCACCGCCTGCTTAAGCGTGAGTTTGCCAGCGCCAGACGGGGCATCCGGCGAAGTACCTGATTTTGATGAGGCCGCCGAAGCGGCATCCTCAAAGGTAAGGCCCGCAATGATAGATATCGCAAGAATAAAGCTGGTAAACACGATCACTATTTTGCGCGACATAGCATGCGGTTCCACTTTATAATCCCTCCCCGTCTATCTAACTAATTTTTAGGTTCTCATTTCAGGTTCTCAGATCTCTCCTGCCGGGGGCGAACAACAGGGTCGCTCGCGAAGGATTGCCTCGGCATCAATCGGCTCGTTCACGATCTCTTCGGTTTCGATCAGGCCATCACGGAATCGTATAATCCTTTGGGTGTGCATGCCGATGTCCGGCTCGTGGGTAACCAGGATGATGGTTTTGCCCTCCTTGTTGAGGCGCTGGAATATCGCCATGATCTCCTCGCCTGACCGCGTATCGAGGTTGCCCGTGGGTTCATCTGCAAGTATTATTGAAGGTTGGTTCACCAGGGCCCTCGCGATCGCGACCCTTTGCGCTTGGCCCCCCGAGAGTTGGCTGGGCCTGTGATACATCCTCTCTGCAAGACCGACCTGCTCGAGCGCCTGTTCCACGGCCGCACGGCGTTTTGACCGGGGGACGCCCGCATATATGAGCGGGAGCTCTACATTCTGAAATGCGTTTAACCGTGGGAGGAGGTTAAAGGTCTGAAACACAAAACCGATTTTCCGGTTGCGGATCTCCGCGAGCCGTCCCTCTGACAGATTGGCCACCTCCTCACCTTCGAGGCGGTAAGAGCCGCCCGTGGGGCTGTCCAGGCACCCTATGATGTTCATCAGTGACGATTTCCCCGATCCTGATGGCCCCATTATGGCGAGAAACTCACCGGGGTAGACTTTGAAAGACACCCCTCGCAAAGCCTGGACCTGGACAGAATCCATCTTGTATACTTTGGTTAGATTTGTGACTTCAATCAAAGGCCCCTCTTGCCCCATGGACTTCACCTCTTCTAACCGCGCGGGGGTCCCCGCCTTTAAGCATTGGGAGGAAGCGCCATCAGGACGCCGGCCCTATCGCTCCGGAAGCCCTTGGATATCGATGGGCCTCCCGGCCGCTCGCTCGAGGGCAGCTCTCGCCAGCACGTAGTCGTAAACGGCGAAGGCGCGATCCACTTGAGCCCGGGATAACCCCAGCTCGCCTGCGGCCAAATCCCTGTCCGTAGCGAGCCCGGCTTCATATCTCAGTCGCATGACCCGCAACGCCTCTTGAGCCTGATTTACTCCCAGGTCGGAGCTTGCGACCGCATCCCCTGCGGCCTGGAACGCATAATATGCCTCCCGGATAGCAAGAATCGCAGAGGTTTCCTGAATCGATACTGCCCTTTCGAGTTGTTTGAGATTGATCCCGGCTTGGAGCCTTCGCTCGCGGCTTACGCCGCCGTCGAAGGGCGCCCAGCTTAAGCCGACTCCGGCGTACCAGCCCTTCACCTCCCTAGCATCGAGGGATGAATCGGGCAGGCCCTTCGCCCCGGGCGATGACGCTTGCCCCACGTCGCCTTCCACGTGGGTCGCCGTTATGCGCCATGCCAGATTCCAGTCAGGGCTTGCTAGATCAAGCCCCGCCGACCACCTGTCATCCACGTAGCCGCCCCTGATAGTAACAACCGGTTTACTTGCTTCGATCGTTTTCTCCAGCGCAAGCTGACCCTTTGCAAGGTCGTCGCGGGCGCGCCGGATCTCGGCCTTATGCTCGAAGGCGTACGATATCAGCTCATCTAGGTTTACCTGGGCGGGCTTATACGATAGATCACTCGCAAGGTGTACGGGTATGTCGAGCTCCCGGCCCAGGGTCTGATTAAAGCGGGAATGTGCCATCTCTAGCTTGGATTTAGCAGTCGATAGGATCGCTTCCGCCTTGCCGACCGCTTGACGGGCATCGAGGATGTCAGCCTCTGTGGCATTTCCTACCTCTTTTCTCGCCTGAGCATCTGCAAAGGCGACCCTGGCCTGTTTCAGTGAGAGCTCCGCAAGATCGAGCGACCTCTCAGCCTTGAGGACATCTATATAGGCTGAAAGCACCGCATATTTAGTAACTTCCCGGGCTTCGGCCAGCGTGCGCCGGGCATTCTCGACATCCAATCGGGCATTTTCGACCTCCAAAGAAGATCTTCCTATATATTTCCCCGTAAGGAGCACATCCCTCAGCGAGATGGTCACCCGGGCCCCGGAATTCGTGACGCCGCTTCCGAGCTCCGGGCTCGACGCGTCAAGGCCGGCTTCCAGGCTTACACCCGGCTTGAATGCCCGTTCAGCCTCGCGCTCTTTTGAAAGAGCTAGCTCCAGCGCGTCCTTCGCCTGAATGACCGCGGGATTGTTTTCCAGGGCGATTTCTATGCTCCTGGCCAGGGTCAAAGCTTCACCGGCGGCGCCAGCAGCCAGGACCGTGCCAGCCCTCGCCCACCCGGGCCCCGGGTTGAGCCCCATATATAGCAACAGGGAAAGGACTAGATTCATTAAAACCCAGGACCTCTTGAAGGATAAAGTTTGCAGTGTCGATACGAGAATACCGAGAATATGTAGATATGGCCGGTGATCCCCATTTCCTCCGGGCACGGGCCGGTCAACCTCCTTGATCCAATTAATGACAACACCGCCACTACCTCTCCTCGATCAAGTGTATAGCAGATCAAGCGTCAGGTAAATCACCCAAAGGGATGAAGTTTGGAAACGAAATCTTAAATTTAAGTAACACCAAGCAACACCCCGCTCCCGCTGGCGCTCTCTGTCATCTGATGTCAATATCCACATATGGTATCAGCATGCACATAAAGAACCTGCTTCGACTATATTGTACCTGAGAATTAATTATACCAGGGAATCATACCTAGAACTGTTTTCTATGATGATTTAATGCAGTTGCTATAAGCGTGCTGCTCCTTGATCTCCGGCCATCCACCTTTACGAGGCGGGGTGGCAAGATACTTGCGCGCAGTGGCAACTAAGTTAGTGCGCAAAAATCTCTGCCCTTTTTGCACTCGCGTAGGGTGTCGCGCATCTCTCCGCCAGGCGGACGCGGCTAAGTGTAAGTGCGAAGATTATCACCGTTTTGCCGGGGGTTGCCGGTGTTGCGTTCCGGGGACGGCGCGCTTGCGGCGCGCCTCCGTTGAAATTTGGCGCGGGGGCCCTGCCAAATTTCAAAAGGCCCCGTCA
>DUMQ01000044.1 GCA_012839815.1 Bacillota bacterium
GCGCGCCGCAAGCGCGCCGTCCCCGGAACGCAAGCACCGGCAACCCCTGGGACGTGTTGGTAAACTGGCACAAATTAAGGAACCTACACTTAGTCGAGCAGGCCGCGTCCGCCGGGCGGAGAGATGCGAGACACCCTATGCGAGTGCCAAAAAGGCAAAGATTTTTGCGCACTAACTTAGAAAAAGAGAATCCGGGAGGCGATCGACTTGCAAGCTGGGGGGCATAGGTTTTCCGGAAGGCCCGCATCCGAGAAGCCAGTATATTTAGACGCGACCCTTCCCGTTGAAGCACGCGTCGAGGATTTACTATCCCGCATGACGCTCGAGGAAAAAATCGCACAGCTGGGCTCGATATGGATCCGGTCCCTCCTTGTGGATGGGAGGTTCTCCCCCGAGAAGGCCAGGGAGCTCCTTAAAAACGGGATCGGGCAGATAACTCGCATCGCCGGCGCGAGCACATTGGGCCCGAGGGAGGCAGCGGAGGTTGCAAATGAGATTCAGAGGTTTTTGATCCAAAATACACGCCTCGGAATACCCGCGATCGTCCATGAGGAATGCCTGAGCGGTTATATGGCGATGTCCGCCACTATATTCCCCCAAGCTATAGGGATGGCCAGCACGTGGGACCCGGAGCTGGTCGAGGGTATCGCTGCCGTGATAAGGGAGCAGGTGAGGGCGACCGGCGCCCACCATGGCCTCGCGCCCGTCCTCGACGTGGCCAGGGACCCGAGATGGGGAAGAGTTGAGGAGACCTTTGGCGAGGACCCATATCTCGTCTCCCGTATGGGTGTGGCCTACGTTCGAGGCCTTCAGGGCGAGAACTTCGAAACCGGCGTGATAGCGACACTCAAGCATTTCGCGGGCCACGGTTTTTCCGAGGGTGGGCGAAATTGCGCTCCTGTACATGTCGCGCCGAGAGAGTTTAGAGATACCTTCCTTCGTCCCTTTAAGGCGGCGGTGGAGGAGGCCAAGGCCGGGTCGGTCATGAATGCCTACCACGATATAGATGGCATACCGTGCGCCGCCTCCAGGGAACTCCTCACTGATATACTCAGGGGAGAGTGGGGATTCAGGGGCGTCGTTGTATCCGACTATGGCACCATAGAGATGCTCCGCACCTATCACTATGTCGCCGCGAGCAAGAAAGAAGCTGCGAAAATGGCTATAGAGGCCGGGATCGATGTAGAGCTGCCGGATATCGATTGCTACGGAGAACCCTTGCTCGAGGCAGTGAAGGAGGGGCTGGTAGCCGAGGCGACTGTCGACGAGGCTGTCAGGAGGCACCTGAGGGCCAAGTTCAGCCTGGGCCTTTTCGAGAACCCGTATGTCGACCCGGACAGGGCTACCAGCGTCTTTGACACCGGAGAATACCGCGAGGTGGCGCTCAGGGCGGCCCGCGAATCCATCGTTCTCTTGAAGAACGAGAGCAACGAGAACGAAGGCGGTCTCCTGCCGATCTCCAAAAGCGTGAAATCCATCGCGGTCATAGGCCCCAGCGCTGCCAGCACCCGCAACCTCCTGGGGGATTATAGCTATACGGCGCACCTGGCCCGCGATGAGGATTCGGTGCGGGTCGTGAGCGTGCTCGAAGGCATAAAGAATAAGGTTTCCCCGGGGACCGTGGTCCGTTACGCCATGGGCTGCGATATCACCGGGACCTCGACCGCGGGATTCGAAGAGGCGGTGAAGGCGGCCAGGGAATCGGATGTGGCCGTGGTCGTGGTGGGAGAAAAGTCCGGCCTATCGGCCTCGGATACAACCGGCGAGGGGCGCGACCGAGCGGAGCTGGGCCTTCCGGGCGTCCAGGAAGACCTGGTCAGGGCGGTGTGCGCAACTGGAACTCCTGTAGTGGTGGTTCTCGTAAACGGGAGGCCCCTCACCATAGGATGGCTCGCGGGGAACGTGCCGGCGATCCTCGAGGCGTGGCTCCCTGGAGAGGAAGGGGGTAACGCCATCGCCGACGTACTCTTCGGTGACTATAATCCGGCCGGGAGACTGCCAGTTTCCTTCCCCAGGGATGCAGGCCAGATTCCAGTTTACTACAACCGCAGGCCTTCCTCCTGGAGGGACTACGTATTCACGAGTTCGAAGCCACTCTTCCCATTCGGGCATGGCCTTAGCTACACCAGGTTTGAGTATGAGAATCTCCAAATAAGCCCGGATAAGGTGGGGCCCGCCGGGGAGGTCATCATAAGCTTCGATGTGGTAAACGCCGGCGACCGCAGGGGTGATGAGGTGGCCCAGGTATATGTGCGCGATGTGGTGGCAAGCGTAGCGAGGCCCGTCAAGGAGCTGAAAGGGTTTAAGAGGGTGACCCTCGAGCCTGGCGAGAGGAGAACCCTTACTTTCTCGATTTCCGTCATGGATGACCTGGCGTTTCACGACAAGGATATGAACCTAGCCGTAGAG
This sequence comes from Bacillota bacterium, assembly GCA_012839815.1. Classification (GTDB taxonomy): domain Bacteria; phylum Bacillota; class SHA-98; order Ch115; family JABLXJ01; genus JABLXL01. The sequence goes on from DUMQ01000044.1 coordinate 2,410, forward strand.
CCGGGCGCCTTCGAGGTCATGGTAGGCAGCTCTTCTGAGGATATAAGGCTCAGAGGGGGCTTCGAGGTGGTCTAGGAGGTTCGGGAGGTTCAAAGGTATCTGACGCTACCGCGGTAGTGTGGTATTATAAGGCCGGGTGGTTGGTATGGGAAAGTATATTCTCACCAATGTGAGGTTTTCCAAAGAAGAGCATAGCAGCTGAAGCGCTTGGCCCTTGAGGAAGGGAAAAGCGTGGCGAGCATTGTAAGGGAGGCTATATCGGCCTATTTAACGAGACAGGACGGCAAGACGCTGAAGCGCGAGGAAATCGAGAACGCCCCATTTTTTGAGGTGGTGGGGATCGGGGAGAGTGGAATTCAAGATAACTCCTCAGCGCACGATTTGATTTATCGCACCCGGCTGTATGATTTGAACCGAGGCGGCCGATGGGGTGGTAACCGATGAATCGGCCCATAAACACCTTGACGATGCTGAAGGCTCGGGTGGCAGGCGAGAGGAACGGTCATGATATTTGTAGATACTAGCGCCCTCGTGGCCATGGCTGACCGGAGCGATTATTATCACGTCCCTGCCGCCGATTACCTCAGGTCTCTAACCATAGCGGCCGGAGGTTTAGTCATAACTGAATATGTGCTCGACTATGTGCTCGACGAGACATTTACCAGACTCCGGCTTACCATCGGGCACTCCCCTGCTGCCGCCTTTGGTAACGCTATCATGACGAGCAACCTCTACACGGTTGTAAATGTTGATGCGCGGATCTTCAGGCTTGCATGGGGGTGGTTTAAGAAATATGACGATAAGGACTTCAGTTTTACTGATTGCACCAGTTTTGTGGTGATGAAGGCTCTGAAGCTCGAGAAGGCTTTCACCTTTGACAGGCATTTTGCGCAGGCAGGTTTTGCGTGCTGTCCGGGTAACGATATGGGGTGAGCCCGGCCCTGCGTGGGGTAGATCCGCGGGCCGGGCATCAGCGCTCTCACCATGAACCCATCTATTTCGTTATGGTTATTATCCATGTGGCCGGCGAAATCCGCGGCACACGGGCCGAAGGCGAATACGAGTCCCTGAGCCTTGATTTAGTATTGATTGGGGAACCAGACATAACTTATCTTAAAGCTTACTATGATCTCGACTACTCTCGATATGCCTCTGATCGTTTTACACGGCGTAATATCGAACGAATAATCGAGAATGTCGCTAATTCTTTATCTCAGGATGGCAAGTTACTGGCCACCACCCCGGGGCAGACTGCCAACATTTTTGGCAGTCTGCCCCTGCTCACGGGCGAGCCTGCCTACTTCCTTGGCAGGTCGGGCGTAGGGCTGCCTAGTCTGTAGCCAGTTTTGGCGTCATCTCATCTGCCCGGGGTTGAGTGACCGGGATCGGCCAGAAACTCACCATCAGGTCATGCGGGCGGGTCATGATTCGGGTCATGCGGGTCATGATCGAGTTATGCTTATGCTCGAGTCATGCTCGTGATCAAATCTTGCGGGCGACCTGGTGAGCGAGGTGGTAAGGTGGTAAGCAGGTTGCCACCTTTACGGCGCAGGGTGATAAGATGCTTACCACCATCATCGATGGGTCACGGTTGGGTGGTAAGAAAGTTACCAGGATAGGCGCTGAGGTGATAAATAACTTGCCATCTCATCGGGCGAAGTGGCA
>DUMQ01000045.1 GCA_012839815.1 Bacillota bacterium
AAGTGGTAAGCTAATTACCACCCATTCGTCGAACTGGCAAGTATCTTACCACTCTGCGCGCCAGGCTGGCAAGTTAGTTACCACCTGCTCGCTGCATTGGAAAGTATCTTGCCACTTCGCCCGATGAGATGGCAAGTTATTTATCACCTCGATGTCTATCCTGGTAACTTGCTTACCACCCAACTGTGACCCATCGATGATGGTGGTAAGAATCTTACCACCCTGAGCCGTAAAGGTGGCAACCTGCTTACCACCTAGCCCACCACCTCGCCCGCAAGATTTGATCACGAGCATGATTCGATCATGAGCATGACTAGAGCATGAGCATGAGCATAACTCAAGCATGACTCGAGCATAAGCATCACTCGATCATGGCCCGCATGACCTGATGGTGAGTTTCCTGGCCGGGGCGGGTTCCGGTCACTCGACGTCGGGCAGAGGCGGTCAGAGTTTCCCTGGCCACATTACAAAAATTACATGCACCCGAGCCAAAGCAAAGGTTTAAGGGTGTATGTTGCGACCGCGAAACCTTTCAACGTGACGGTGCACGATCTTTCTAACGGGACCATTCTGATCAGAGTAGTTCGACCAATGATACCTTTTTCAGCCTATCAACTCCATCGCACTGTTATCGGTCTCGTCAAAGAACCTTGCAAGGTCAGCGATATCATCGGTACCGGGAGGATAACTTCCCGGGATGCCTCCCGGCCATAAAATTACACCCTTTCGTAGTATCGCCGTTCCCGGGTGGTCATATTTCGGGCAACCCCCCATGCCGCGGTGCGGCGCCACAGAGAATCAAAATGGCTTTAGCTGGGGTAATGTCTATTTTCTAGGTAGTTATAGGTAAGTACAGCCCCTGCCCATCGTGGGCGTCAATGCCGTGGCGGGCTATGCGCGGAACGCGGTCGAGTCTCCGGTTAAGTTTTTAGACCCGTATCAGAGGTCGCCCTTTTGTAGGACATTGTAGCATGTTGACCGTCAATGTCAACAACGATTTAAATTAAACTATGTCGAGGTCTTACTTAATACAAGCTACCATAGAATGCACCATAGAATGCCACATTCGACATTTGAAATCTTGGATGGTAATATTTGAAAGATCCGCATCGGACCTACTATGAAAATAGTCTTCGGCCCCATTTTCGATGCTTCGATGGTGCCGGCCGAAAGCTGGCATGGGAGACTACCCTAAAAATGCATCTTATGTTTTCATCCTTCGCTGGAAAGGATTAGAAAGGATTTTCTTGACAGGCCAGGGTCTCATAGTTAGAATATGGATAGCTAAATCGATTTAGATTACCCCCGAGTCTTCCCGCCTGCGATTTAGATGGAGCCCATCACGGATGCCTCATGCAGAAACATTGGTTGTGCACAAGCATCAAAGAAGTATAGGAGTATAGGATTGTAGCTTAAATTGTAGCTTAAACCGGTTAACATCAGCTCGTGAGGTTTTTACAAGAAAGGGTGACGGGGGTTGACGGGGGTTGAAGGAGCTTAGCCCGAGGGAACGTATTGAGATGGTCGTGGATTTTGAGAAGCCCGACAGGGTCTCCGTGTGTTTGACCTCTTTTTTGGCAGGTTGCGCGTGAAGATGCCAGGATTCTGGGCAGTTGCGTACTCATCCTCCCAACTCTGTTGCCACTTTGCCCAGCCTGCGGGTGAACCCGCCTACTTTCTTGGCACCGTCCACGCGATCCTGCCAGGTGTATTGCCACACGAGATTCCGAAGCAGGCATCCTATGGTCCCTTATGTTAAAACCTCAATAATTGTTAATGATAAATTCTAAGTTAGTGCGCAAGAGACTGTTGACCTTTCCCAACCAGCTACCAATTTACCCACGCGCAACGACGATATTTTGGGATTTTACCAAACGGAGCTGCTAAAATATGGAGAAAACCAACAGTCTCTTGCGCACTAACTTAGAACGGTTGATGGTTAAGAGTAAGGGGAAGTCTCAGGCCAGGGTTCCAATTAAAGTTACTGTTTATGATGTAGCCAGGGCGGCGGGCGTATCTCCCGCAACGGTGTCGCTGGCCTTGAAGGATAGCCCTCAAATAAGCAAGGAGACAAAAGAGAGGGTAAAGGCGACAGCATCAGAGATGGGCTACGTCCCCAACTTCTTTGGCAGGGGGCTGGTCTCGGAGAGGACTTATTCAATCGGATGGCTCATCGGTTAATCATCAGGGAGACCTGCGGGGCAAAGATGGCGGGTCAAATTCGGTCTTGTACCGGTGGAATTTGCGCTCAGTGTAGGTTCTAGGTTCCTTAATTTGTGCCAGTTTACCAACGCGTCCCAGGACTTACGGTGTTGCGTTCCGGGGACGGCGCGCTTGCGGCGCGCCTCCGTTGAAATTTGGCGTGAGGGCCCTGCCAAATTTCAAGAGGCCCCGTCACGCAAGCACCGTAAGTCCTGGAAAAACGTCAGTAATCTTCGAACTTACACTTAGTGGGGAGGGGGTAGGGGGGCTCGGAATGGGCACCATGGGTCGAGAACTAATCATGATGTAATGACAACTTAACTCAAATTCAAAATTTGGAGGGCGTGCCATGTCTGGAGAAAACGAATTGAGATCCACTTTTATCAGACCATCCCATGAGTACGGCCCAACTTCGTTTTGGTTCTTGAACAATGATCTGAATTCGGATGACCTGAGCTGGTCGCTGCAGGAGCAGCGCAAAAAGGGCTTCGCGGGGGTATTCATGCACCCGCGCACGGGGCTTGAGGTGGAGTATCTCTCCGAGGCCTTCTGGAAAGGGATTCGCCATTCCATAAAAGAGGCTTCGCGCCTCGGCATGAAGGCTTGGATGTATGATGAATATAACTGGCCGAGCGGGCCCGTCGGCGGGCGCCTGTTGCGCGAACACCCCGAATACCGGGAGGTGTTTCTCGACTACCGGGTTTACCGGGTGGAGGCGGGCGAGACGTTAAGGGTAAGCCTCCCTGAGGGGACTCACCCCCTTGCGGCTACCGCCGTTCCGGATGGTGAGGGTCAAGCTGTAATTTCTGGCGTGGTAGACCTGACTGGTTATATAGGGCCGGATAATATCCTTACCTGGACTGCGCCGGAGCGGGCGAGCACTATGGCGGGGCAAACGCGGACCGCGCCATGGCACGCTGAGCTGGGCACCCCGGCGCCTCCTCCGTCGCCTCTTGCAGCGGGCGCGTGGGATGTCGCCATCTTCTTCACCGGGATCAACGATGAGCAGTTCTTCTGTACGGCGAATGCACCCTGGACCAGGGCCGAGCGGGGCTACCTCGACCTTATGAATCCAGAGGCGGTATCAAAATTCCTGGAGCTGACCCATGAAGAATACGCGAAGCGCTTCGGTGAGCATTTTGGAAAGACTATTCCCGGCGTGTTCACTGACGAACCGGGCCACTACAGGAGCATGCCCTGGACGGGCAGGTTCCTTGATGAATTCCAGAGGCGGAAAGGCTACGACCTGCGGCCGCACCTCTACAAGCTCGCCCTTCCTGCCGGGGATTATGTCCGGATTCGCTGCGATTATCATGAAGTCGCCACCGCGCTCTATATCGAGGCTTTTTACAGGCAGGTAAGGCTCTGGTGCGAGGAACACGGCCTGGAGTTCACCGGCCATCCCATCTGGGAGGAGGATTTATTCTTGATGCCCGTGGCGCACGGCAGCATCGCCTTTGTGTGGCGCGAGATGCATATGCCCGGGATCGACTATCTGGGGGATGCCGGGCCGTATGATAAATCCAATGTCTATGAAACGAAGAACCTCGCACCTAAGCTCCTGGCGAGCGTTGCCCACCAGCTCGGGAAGAAGCGGATCCTATGCGAGATATTCGGCGGGAATGGGTGGGCGACTGACCTGGCGGGGTATAAGAAGGTGGTCAACTGGGCCTTGGCTACCGGTATAAATTTCTTCAACCCACACGCGGTGCATGTATCTTTAAAGGGCCTGCGCAAGCGGGATTTCCCGGCGAGCCATTTCGTCCAGCAACCCTGGTGGGAGTATTACGAGCGCCTTTCCAACTACATTGCGCGTGGATCCTATATTAACACGCACACAGAACACGTCGCCGACATAGCCGTCCTTTTCCCTACATTCACGCTGTGGGCCGAGCACACCCTGCACGATAAGACGCCCTTTATGCGCCAGGTGAAGCGCGCCATCATCGACCTTGCCGATGCCCTCCTGCGGATCCAGAGGGATTATGATTTCATCTTCGATGAGATGTTATCGGAGGCGTCCTCCTACGAGGATGGCGGCGATTCGAGTGCTCCTCGGGCAGGGCAGCCGGGCCAGGTAGTAGGGGATTTCGTTATGCGCGTGAAGGTTGACCCGGGTGTGAAGGTGTATCCGGCTTGCACCGACACGGGCACCGAGATTGCCGGCCCGGCCCTCGTGGTTGGGGAGGAATCCTTCCGCGCGGTGATCATCCCGCCCGCCTCGACTATATCGCGGGAGGCGGCCAGGCTTCTCAAGGAGTTTTACGAGGTTGGTGGCCTTGTCATCTTCATCGGCGCCGTACCGGTGAATTCGCCCCAGCAGGCGCCGGATCCTGAAGTTGTGGAGATGATGAAGGGTATCTTCGGTTATGACCTGGCGATCGATCTCGGTCCTGGCTCAGGGGCTCGCTTTGCCGCCGGTTCACCGGGACCCTCTATCCGGCAGAGCCCAGATGGCGGCAGGGCGGTATTCGTCCCGTTACCGGGTTCGCCTGCAGGTGCGGACACAGGCGCGAGCGGGGATGCGAGTGGAGGTGCGAGTGGGGGCGCGGGTAGGGGCACGGGCGAGAGCGGGAGTCTCAGCGAGAGCCTCGTAGGGTGGCGCGATGATCTCGAGGTGACCCTGAGGGACGTTTTGGGACGTTTTCTCCCCGCGGACCTTGTTGTTGAAAACCGCGTCATGCCGGAAAAACATAGGAGTTGCACCGATACTGGCGGCGTTAGCGACTCGGCCTGCAGCGCGGGTTACGATACTGGCGGCGGCAGGGTGCGCGGCGGGGTGTCAAGGCACGGCAAGGGTGAGTTCGAGGCCGAGTTAATGTATTCTCACCGGCGGGCGGGCGACCTTGACCTTTACTTCATAGCAAACCTGGGACAGCGCCGGCAGGACGTCGCGCTGAGATTCAGGGCGCGCGCCGGTGGCCGGGATATTGTGGAGGTCTGGGACCCTTCTAGCGGCGAGATATACGAGGTCCCGGTGGACCGGGATGGAGCTATCTCCTTCAGATTCGAGCCGTTTGAGGCGTTCTATTTCGTAATGAGACGCGGCGGGGTTGCCAGCTCAATCAATTATGGGACGATAGGTAATTGCGGGGCGACGGATGATGATGCCCATGGAGGGCGAGATATGGATGTTGAGGCTCTCGCGTACGAGAGAGTTCCTTTGCGCCGGGAGTTCGCGCCCGGGCAGGAAAGGGCGGGGAACGAGAATGTGGGTAACGAAGTCGTGCTCCGGGATGAATGGGATATAGAGCTTGAGAGACCCAACATGCTTCTCCTCGAACCCTGGACACTCCAGGTTGAGGGCGATGGGGAGGTATTCCCCAGCCGGTATGAGTCTCTCGAGGAGCTTGCCAAGTCGTGGCACACCGGCGAGGCGGGCGAAAGCGCCCACCGAAGAAGGCACAGGGAGATGGACTACTTTATGGATGAAGCCGCCATAGTGCCGCCAGGTGCTTATTACACCGGGGTCGCCAGGTTTAACCTCGACCTTGATGTGCAACCGGATATGCGGCCGGGTACGGATACCCGGCCGCATATCCGGCCCGGGGTGCGACCCGCCGGGGCGGGCGAGGCGTCACTGGCCCTGGTCTACGAGGATCTCGGGGAACCGGTAAAGATCGAAATCAACGGGCGGGATGTGACCGGTGATGCTGAACCCATATTCATATGGGATAGGTGTAATCGCGCTATAAAGCTGGGTTCACATGTGAGGCGGGGTATCAACGAGGTCAGGATCCGGACGCGCATGCCTGCCTGGCCCTCGCAGAGGCCGAATAAGCATGGGTTTGAGCCCGTTGTCCTCCTGGGGGATTTCATGGTAAAGGTCGATGGCGCCGGATCATGTGATTGCGCCGGACCGTATGGGGATACGAGAACGAGACGACATGAGGACGCGAGATCATATCTAGGTAGGACGCTAGTGAAGTTAGCCAGCTCAATGAAATCTGGTTCATGGACGGAGAATGGACTTCCAAATTATGTTGGAGCAGTAATTTACCGACAGAGATTCGTGTTGCCCGGAGCCTGGTTTGAGCATGGATATGACCACGGGTGCGAGCTCTTCCTCGAATTCGAGGATGTGCGGTCAACTGCTGAGGTGACTATAAACGGCCACAAGTTACCAGCCCTTGTCTGGCCGCCGTATCGCGTCAACATCAGCGGGGCGGTCAGGCCGGGAGAGAATGAGATAGAGGTAAGGGTGACAAACACCATCGCCAACCTCCTGGCAACGCCGCGGCCGGCTGGAATCCTAGGCGCGGTGAAGGTTATTCCTTACAGGCGGTAGTAACATACTTGCCAGCTGAGCCTCAGGCTGGAAAGTATCTTTCCACTTCCTATGCCGGGGTGGTAAGTATTCTTCCACTTTACACGCTGAAGTGGTAAGCTAATTACCACCCATTCGTCGAACTGGCAAGTATC
>DUMQ01000046.1 GCA_012839815.1 Bacillota bacterium
CGCGCCTCCGTTGAAATTTGGCGCGAGGGCCTTGCCAAATTTCAAAAGGCCCCGTCACGCAAGCACCGGCAACCCATGACAAAACATCAGTAATCTTCGAACTTACACTTAGCCGCGTCCGCCTGGCGGAGAGATGCAAGACTCCCTGGCCAGTGTGCGGCACTCACTGTGCGGCATTGGTAACTGTCACCTACGGAAGGTCCGGGTATTTTTGCGCACTAACTTATGTGCATGGAGTGGCAAGAGTCTTACCACCCTGAGGCTGCGATCCGGGCAGGAAGGCTGAGAGGCAGGCATGCAGGCAGGCTGGCTGGTTGGCTGGCAGGCAGGTAGGCTAACTGGTTGGCAGGAGCGTCCCCATCAGACAGGTCATAGGACCATGGCTAGCCATAGGGCTATAATAGATGGATGTGAGTAGCCTGTAGACCACAATTCTTATATACACCCCCGCCAGAAGACACGGTGGACTCGGTCTTGATAAAATTGCCCGCCCGTGGTATCTTAAGAAAGTGGTATCTTAAGAAAGAATGTTATATCCATCCCATTACACTATCTAAATCTAACACTTTAGGCTTCTATAATTAAGATTTCACTAAGCTTTGATTTATTAAGCCTTGATTCCAAGGATTTAAGCTTTGCGTTTGATCTAAGGCTCCTGAGCTGAGGATTATGAACTGAGGATCAAGAATAAGAAGGCGAGTTACGTGCCGGTAGATAGAACTGCCAACATCCAGGACTCCACCAGCGCCCCTACTGTAAGGTTGATTTTCCAGATATTTTCGGTCTTTTTGAGCATCGGCGCATTTACCTTTGGCGGCGGCTACGCCATGGTGCCGTTAATTCAGCGTGATATTGTGGAAAGGCGGAAGTGGCTCGAGCGGGAGGACTTTATCGACTCCCTCGCTGTAGCGCAAAGTGCACCGGGCCCCATAGCAATCAATGTGGCCGTCATGACGGGATACAAAATCGCCGGGGTACCCGGTGCGATCGTGGCTACAGCCGGGGCGGCATTGCCATCTTTTGTAACCCTGCTGGTTGTAGCTTCGTTTTTCCTTGGTATACAGGATGTTCCCGAGGTTCAGGCCTTCCTCAAAGGCATGCGGCCTGCCATTGTTTCACTTATCCTGGCATCCGTAATTTCCATAGGGAAGACGGCCATTGTAGACCGGATCGGTCTCGTTGTCTCTGTCCTGGCCCTGATAGGCCTTGTAGGGCTGAACCTTCACCCTATTATAGTAATAGTGCTCGCGGGAATGGCAGGCCTGGTCATTCAAGCTACAAAGAAACAGAAACAAGGGAGCGACACCGGTTGACCCTACTTACCCTCTTCTACACCTTCGCCAAAATCGGGGCTTTCAGCTTCGGCGGGGGATACGCTATGATCCCCTTGATTCAACGCGAAATCGTTACAAACCATAAATGGCTCTCCCTTTCCCAGTTCATCGATGTTATAGCGATCTCGCAGGCCACGCCGGGCCCCATCGCAATCAACTCCGCCACCTTTGTTGGATATAAAATTGCCGGTTTTTGGGGCTCGGCGTTCGCCACGACCGGCGTAGTCCTTCCACCGTTTATGATCATGTTCATCTTGACAAGGCTCTTCCTGAAGTATAGGGACCTCTCATTTACCCAGGCGGCGTTCGGCGGCATCAGGCCTGCCGTCGTAGCCCTCATCGTCGCTGCAGCGGTGTCGATTTTCTCGTCGTCGATCACGGACTTCCCGGGCGCTATAATTGCAATAGTTGTATTTATTGCAACGGTTTTTACAAAGATCAACCCGATATTTCTCCTCCTGCTATCGGGCATAGCAGGCATTTTCTTTTACCACTAGACGCCCATGCCGTCTTGAGTAGATGATCAATGGACTCGAATTGGATGGGCTGGGAGTCTCTCACGAGCCTCCCACTGTTTTGATAACATACCCCCTTGCTGCGAGGTTACACTAGAGTCAGAAACATACAAGGGGGTGAAATAAAATGCCCGGAAGACGAAATCGTAGTATCATTCCCCAGGCAAAACAGGCCCTTGATAATCTCAAGTATGAAATCGCAAGCGAAATCAACTTCCCTTTGAATCAAGTTCAGGGAGATTACTGGGGCAACATATCGTCCGCACAGTGCGGGGCAGTCGGCGGACAGATGGTCAGGCGTATGATCGAGGCTGCTGAGAGGTCGCTCTCTGAGCAGGCGATTGCCGGAGTGAAGGCTGGTTTCCGTGCAGGCTTCGCTGCCGCGGGCCAGACCTCGGCGACGCAGACATTGAACCAGCCTGGCGCTGTTTCCGCCAGCCAGATCGTTTCACCCGCGGAAACGAAGCTGCAGTAGACGAAGGGATATGCATATGCAGTAGATGAAGGGATAAAAGAAGGTAAACGAGGCTCCAGCAAAAATCACCTGAATCGGATCGCCTGAATCGGCTTGGCTAAATCGGAATCAGCTTAGCTAAATCTAAAGTCCAACTAGATCAACTTGAATATACATCCTCGGTTGTCCGACTGACAGGAAGACAAGGAGGCAAAGGTGAGAATGTACCCTCTGCCTCCTTGTTGTTGCGCGAGGACTTATACGCACTAACTCCTCGATTTCTTCTTACGCGTCCCCTCGTTTATTTCCCCGGCGATCTCTTCAAGCCGCTTCGCCTCAGGCATCTCAACCGGGTCCATTATGCTCCACGCGTTTGCTGCCGTTACCTCGTCACCGTCTGCAGCATCCACCCTCACGAGGGTCACATCGCTATTCATCGGGTCTTCCCTCATGCCTTCAAGTCGCTTGCTCCCAAGGAACCTGGCCTTATCGACCTTGTCCCTGTTGCGGATCTCGGCCTCGCGCACCCCGGCCTCGCCTTTTTTACGGCCGCCCTGCGTCATGAGCAATCACCTCGCTCCATTACAGTTTGGCCAAAAAGGTCCGGATTTAGTCCTCCACATTCAGTTTCAGTCCCCCACGCCTTCAATCCTCCGAGCCGGCCTTGGCGATCATCTCATCGCCTGCGCCGATTATGCTCATATCATAGGAGATGGCGAGGCTGGGATTCGCCCTCTCAATCGCGACGGCGACCGCACCGAGGATCTCAGCGTCCCGGCCCAGGCCCGACAGCAAAATCGGGGGAGGCGAATGCAATAGCGACTTCACGCCCTCGCTGATCGGGCCTAGAATAACATCACCCACCTGGGCCGCATCCCCTCCTATTATCACAACCTCCGGGTTTAACAGGCTGATGATATTGGCAACCGTATATGAAAGATACCTGCAAACCCGTCGCACGAGATCGAGCGCGAAACCGTCGCCACGGCGCGCAGCCTCGAATATCGCCTCCGGGGTAATCACGCCGCCAGTCTCAACCTTTATACCAGCTATACCAGCTATACCAGCTCCGGCATTCAACCCGGCAGCAGTCTTCAGCCCGGCGGCAGCCTGCTCGACCAGGGTGGACCAGCCAGCTATGGCCTCGAGATAACCGCCTTTCTCCCTGCTCCTCTCGACTGCGGCCTCGGAGACGATCATATCCCCTATCTCGCCTGCGGCACCTGTCGAACCACGATAAACCTTGCCATTGATTATGATCCCGCACCCAACGCCCTGGCCGAGTGTGACCAGCACCAGGTCGCGGACGCCTTTACCCGCGCCTCGCCAGCTCTCCCCGAGAACGGCAAGGTAGACATCGTTATCCGCCACGACGGGCACGCCGAATCTTTCCTCCAGCACAGCACGCACGGGGAAATTATCCCACCCGGGCAGATGCCTAGCTCTCACCACAGTACCATTCTCGACCCTTGTGATGCCGCACACGGCGACCCCGATACCGCAGACCTTTGAAGAAACAATCCCCGCTTCCTCTATTACCTTTTCGATCAGGCGGATGAGCGTATCCTGGATTGCCGCCGGTCCCCCCGCCGGCTCCCCGGGTCCACCCGGGGGTCGCGATGCCGAGCGCCTTACATATATCCTGCCGTCCAGGTCTGCAAGGCCTACTATTATCCGGCTCGCGCCGACGTAGGCGCCGATGGCATAGTGCTTCCTTGGGTTAAATTTGATAAGGAACGGTTTTCGCCCGCCGCTCGACTCCCCGGCGCCGATTTCATCAACCCATCCTTCAGATACAAGCTGGCTCACTATCTTTGAAACCGTGGGTGGGCTCAGCTTCAATTCTTTGGCGATATCCGCCCTTGAGATGCATTCGCGTTCTCGAATGAGCTCAAGGATCATCGATTGGTTTAGCTCTTTCATCAGACGAGGATTTCCCGTAGGGCACCTGCGCACCGGTTTACCAACTCCTCTTGACCCTTCAAAGAAACGATTGGCTCAATTACTCAATTGGCTAGGGAATGACTAGGGAAGCAACCTCACCGGGAGGTTTCGAAGGTATGTCTCGCACCTCCTGAAACCCTCAGCGTATTTAACCCCGCACTGGTAACCCCTGAATTTCGCCTGGGTTTCCATAAAATCCAGGAAGTCGATATGGTCATGCTCCTTCATCCAGGTAACCTGGCTTTCGTGCTTGGCCAGCATCTGTCTTTTCAACTCCATAGTATCGGTTACATCCACATAGTCCGTCGGCAGGAAATCGCACCCCGCGAGCGAGTCCATATAGTAGATGGGTGTCACCTTGGGGTGGAATTCGTGTTCGCTCTTGAGCTGCGGCAGGCTCGCCATGAAGCTTGCATCAAAGACCACCTGCGAGGTTATGGTGTGGTCGGGCATATAATCGTTCGGCGGGTGGGTTATTATGATATCCGGCTTGGCCTGCCTGATCACATCCATCACCTTCAGCTTCGTTTCCTCCGTAGGGTAAATACCGAGATCGGAGATGTCAAGATTAACGACCCTGGCTCCAATCAGCTTCCCAGCTTCCTCTGCCTCCCTCGCGCGGGTTGCGGCCAGCTCCTTTCTGGGAATGTGGAAGTGACCAAGATCCCCATTCAACACATGACACATGGTAACCTCATGTCCGAGTCTGGCATATTTGGCGAGCGTGCCGCCGCACAGTAGCTCGAGATCATCCGGGTGGGCCCCAATTGCTAGAACACTAAGCCTATCTCGCATGAGTCCATTCTCCTTTCTGCCCTGTCTGTCACTGTAAGTCTCACCGGCCAGTCCTCACCAGCCCGTCGGCCAGCCAGTCAGTCAGCTAGTCAGCCAGTCAGTCCCGTTTTCTGGCCGGCCCGGGCTCCAGGATATGCCCGGCGCCCTAACGCCCTAAATCTCAAACGCCTTGTATAGCTCATCCCTCTCCGGCGGTAGAACCTCGACTTCCTTGCCGTCCTGTCTCACCAGCACCCGCCCGCGCCCGGGCTCCACGATCTCCCCAATCACGGTCGCAGGAATCCCAGCCTCCTCCAGCGCACCCACAACCCTCTTCGCGCAAACAGCCGAGATCAACATGCACCCGCTCGAGGTAAGCCTTAACGGGTCGATCCCCAGGAGGCTACAGATATTCCGCGTCTCAGGAGCAACAGGTATCCTCTCCTCCCAAACCTTCAACCCAACCCCGGAAGCCTCACAGAGCTCAAAGACGGCGCCGATGACGCCGCCCTCCGTAACATCATGCATCGCGGTCGCCCCGTTTGCCGCCGCGATCATCCCTTCACGCACAACGCTTATATTCTCAATAAATGCCTTTGCGCAAGCTATCTCCTGCGGCTCCATCCCGCCTTTGAGCAGCCTTTCCTCGAGATCTGCAGCCAAGATGGCCGTGCCCTCAAGACCCGCAACCTTGGTAAGTATGAGATAGTCGCCGGGCCGTGCCCCGGAAGATGTAACAAATGCGTCCTTCCTCGCCTTCCCGAGCGCGGTCGAGACCACTGTTACCCTCGTCACCGCAGAGGTAACCTCGCTGTGCCCTCCCAGGATCTCCACGCCCAGCGACCTGGCCGCCCTGTCGGCGTCCTTCATAACCCGCCCTATGTCGCCCTCGCACGCATCCGGCGGCACCATCACGGTTATGAGAAGGCCCACGGGCTCGGCGCCGTTTGCCGCCACGTCGTTGCACGAGATGTGAACCGCGAGCCACCCGATATTGGCAGCGGCCCCGGTTATGGGGTCGGTGGAAACAACGCAGACGAAATCCCCGAAATCTATGACGCTGCAATCCTCGCCTATCCTGGAGTGTACAAGCACGTCGGAGCGACGCGTCCCAAGATTGGACAGGACAAGCCGCTCAAGCACATCCTGAGGGACCTTGCCGATTTTCACAAATCGCTCCCCCTATCTATCTCTCTCTCCCTATCTATCTCTCCATGTCTATCTCCTTTTTTCTATCTCTTTTCCTGCTCCGTCTTTTCCCGTCTCGTCTCCCTCGTCTCCCTGCTTCTCATCAGCCCCCGATTTCCCGACTCGACTCGACTTTACTCTGCTCCGCTCTCCGGCTCAACTTGGCTCAACTTACCTGCCTTGCCCTGCCTTCCTTGCCTATCTGCGCTCCCTGCTCATCTACACTTATCTACTTGCTATACTTATCTATACCTAATACTTACTCTATACTCTTATCTACTATCTACTTGCTATTCCCCTCTAACTCTACCCGTTAACTCTAACTGTCCTCCTCAACATGCGAACCAGGGGGATCGCCACAAGCGCCCCTACGAAGCACTGGATTATATCCCCACCCAGCTCCACAGGGACGGCTGCCAGGCCATAAAGGATCCACGCGCTGATCGCATAACCTGCTATCATTATGGGCGCTCCCAGAGCCACAGCCATGAGATCGCGCCTGCTGCTGCCGCTTCCAGCGCGCCCGCCTGCCTCGATCCCCGTTGAAGCCTGAGAAGCAACGGCACCGACAACGTACCCCTCGGCGCCTTTGATGACAAACGTGAAAGGAGCCCAAATCGGGTAGCCCAAAAGGAGGTCGGACAGGGCGGACCCCACACCTGCGATGACGGCGCCTGTCCTCCGGCCAAAGAGGAGAGCCGCAGTATATACCACTACCTCGCCGAGATTGAAATAAAGCCTGTAGGTTGGGGCAGGCACGCGTATCATGGTCGCGACCACGACCATGGCAAGCATGAGGGCGCTCAAGGCCAGTCTCCTCGTGGAATCACCGCTGCCCTGGCCCGGCAAGCCCGATGGCACATCCCCTCTGCTCCCCGCCCCTGCCTCTACTGATATCCTGGATGCATCCTCTCTCATGCTATCCGCCCCCTGGTGACCCGGCACGTCGGGACATACTACTCGAAATATCTACAAACCGAAGTCTCCCTCTTATCCCTTGCTAATCTTTTGGTTATAGTATACTACCGCTCTCAACCTTACCGCAAGACACCAGAAGAGACTGGGTGCATGTAAGAATTGTGGTCTACAGGCTACTTACATCCATCTATAATCTTGTATAGCCTTATGGCTAGCCATAGTCTATGACCTGTCTGATGGAGACGTTCCTGCCAGCCAGCTAGCCTGCGTGCCTGTCAGCCTTCCTGCCCGGATCGCAGCATCAAGGTGATAAGACTCTTGCCACTCCATGCGCCTAAGTATAGGTTCCTTAATTTGTGCCAGTTTACCAGCCAGCACGTCCCATGGGTTGCCGGTGTTGCGTTCCGGGGACGGCGCGCTTGCGGCGCGCCTCCGTTGAAATTTGGCGCGAGGGCCTTGCCAAATTTCAAAAGGCCCCGTCA
>DUMQ01000047.1 GCA_012839815.1 Bacillota bacterium
ATCCTGGTAACTTTCTTACCACCCTACCGTGACCCACCGGTGATGGTGGTAAGCATCTTACCACCCCGCGCCGTAAAGGTGGCAACCTGCTTACCACCTCGCTCACCAGCTCGCCCGCAAGATTTGATCACGAGCATGATTCGATCATGAGCATGACTAGAGCATAAGCATGAACATGACTCGATCATGACCATCACTCGAGCATAAGCATGACTCGAGCATGACCCGCATGACCCGAATCATGACCCGCCCGCATGACCTGATGGTGAGTTTCTGGCCGGGGCGGGTTCCGGTCACCCGACGTGGGGCAGAGGCAGTCACAGGTTCCCCGGACACATTATAAAAAATTACATGCACCCTGAATCTATGAGCCTATGGACCTATGTATGGACCTATGGACAATGGATCATGGATCACGTATCATGGAGTATGGGGCATGGGGCATGGATTATAGATTATGGACTTTCCCTTTTATCGATGCATCGGTCAGTACGCGAGGCCCATGGTCCATGAACTTTTCATGAACTTTTATAGAATGGACTATGAATCCTCATGGACCTATGGCCCGGCTAATTGGGCGCTGCCCGCATGGGCCCTCAACGTGAACCAGAACTTGCTCCCGCGCCCGACCTCGCTCTCGACTCCAACCTCGCCGCCATGCGCCTCGACGATCTGCTTGACGATGGCAAGGCCGATGCCTGTTCCCACGCCCTCAGCCCGGCTCCTGGCCTTGTCTACCTTGTAAAAGCGCTCCCATATAAACGGAAGGTCTTCGGCGGGGATTCCCTTGCCGGTGTCGCGGACGCTTACACGCACATAGGGTGCGGAGGCGGCCTGCGGTTTCGGGGAGGGGACAACCTCGGCAGACAGGGTTATACGCCCGCCCGGCGGGGTGGCGTGAATCGCGTTATCGATCAAATTGGTGAGGACCTGCTCGATCCGGTCCCCGTCCACCAGGACGGGCGGCAGGTCGCCGGGCCCCGGCACGCGGTCCTCGATGGTGATGCCGGCGTTGGCCGCACGCATCGCTGCCCTGGCCAGCGTGCTGTCGGTGATCTCCTTCAGGTTAACCGGCGCCAGCTCCATCCTGACCTTCCCGGATTCTATCCGCGATAGGTCGAGAAGGTCGCTGAGGAGTCTGTTCATCCGGATGGCCTCGTCCCTGATGAGCCTCAGGTATTTCTGCCTCTGCACCTCATCCTCCACCGTGCCATCCACAAGGGCCTGGACAAACCCCCGTATGGCCGTGAGGGGCGAGCGTAGCTCGTGGGAGACGTTGGCCACAAACTCGCGGCGGTTTTCCTCGATGCGATCGAGCTGCTCGGCCATATGGTTGAATGAACGCGCGAGTTCGGTGATTTCATCGCCCACGCCCCCGGGGCTCACGTCCCCGGGGCCCGTACTTCCATGCCTGCGCGCGGCATCATCGCGCGCGGCATCATCCCGGCCCTCGACGCGGCCCCGGCGGCCCCGGGCACTCCAAGTGCCCCAAATACCCCAGGTGCCCCAGGCGCCCCGGGTGCCCCGGGTGCGGGTGCCGGTGCCGGTGCGGGCGCGGGCGCGGGCGGGGTCAACCTCCACGCGGGTCTTGAAATCCCCGCGCGCCATCCGGGCCGCGGCCTCGCTCATCTGGCGGATCGGCAGCGAAATGCGGCGGGAGATCGAGTATCCGAGAAGTAGCGAGACTGCCAGAGCGGCCAGGCCCGCGTAAAGGATATAGCGGCGGAGTTGGTTTGCGGCGGCCATGATAACCCTGACCGGGGAATGAAGGATAATCCCGCCGATAACCTCCGGGCCACGCTGCACCGGGATTCCTACGGTGATCACCTGCTGCTCCTCCGCGACCGGCGCAGGCTCCGGTGCGGGCCCCGGGGCAGACCCCGGTTCCATACGTCGCGTCATCTTGGCCCAGCTCAACCGGGCCCTCCGCACGACGACCTCGCCCGCCAGGACCCGCTGGACATCCTCATCGACGAGCCTCACCTCGCGGAGCCTCCACCCATGGCCATATCCCATGCCCCGGCCCATTCTTATGCCATCTGCACCCGTCCCCGTCCCCATACCCGTCCCCATACCCATACCTATTCCCATTCCTATTCCCATTCCCATGCCCATCCCCCTGCGTGACGCCGCCACGATCAGTCCTGTGCGGTCTATCACCCAGACACGGGCATTCACAAACGAATCGAGCGCATCCAGGATGCGGCCGGTGGTGGCTTCATCCGCCTTGCCCTCCAGGAAGTCGCTGGCGACACCGGCGATTTCCTTGCCCTTTGTGACGAGCTCGCGTTCCTTGGCTGCCAAAAAGTAGCCCTGGATGAGCTGGGATAGAGCCAGCGCGGGAATGCCGAGCGCTACCACGATGACCACGATATATGTTACAAGAAGCCTGGCAAAAACAGTCTTAGGCAGGATAAATCACCTTCTTAGACCGGCAAATTCGAGACAGGCTACCCTAACCCGCCCCGCCTGGCCTGGCCTGGCCAAGTTAGGCTGACCTATCATGGCCCGACTCAATCCAACAATTCAAACTTATACCCCACGCCCCACACGGTCTTAATGCGCCAGGGGTGCTCTTCCCGTCGCTCCATCTCCGCCGCCGTAGGCGCCTGGCGTATCTCGCGAGCCTCTTCTCCGCCGCCTTGCTCCACTTCCCCGGCCTCGCCGGCTTCGCTAGCCCCCTTCGCACCCGTGGCCCCCCTGGCCCCTGCGCTGAGCTTTTCCCTTATCCTCTTTATATGAACATCCACGGTCCGGTCATCGCCGTAGAAATCTCCTCCCCAGACGCGCTCGATGAGCTGCTCACGTGTAAATGCCCTTCCGGGGTTGCTGGCCAGGACCCAGAGGAGTTCTATTTCCTTGCGCGTAAACGGGACGGGCTGACCATCTACCCGCACCTCGTAATCAGAAAGGCTTACCGAGAGACCGGGGTAGGTCACGACCTCCTCCTCCCAGCTCCGGCCCATTCCATGCGCTCCGACTCCACCAGCGGCTCCGGTTCCGGCAGCGGTAGGGGCAGCGACTCCGGTAGCGGCAGCTCCAACGGCTATACCCGCATTGCCGCCAATACCCCCGCCAACCCCCTCCCCGTAGGTGCGCCTCAATACCGCCTTGACGCGCGCGACGACCTCTATCGGGTTAAACGGCTTAGCTACGTAGTCGTCGGCGCCAAGCTCCAAGCCCAGGATCTTGTCGTGGTCCTCGGATTTTGCGGTGAGCATAATCACGGGCGTCCTGATTCCTTCGTCACGGAGCCGCTTCAGCACAGCCCATCCATCCAGGTCCGGCAGCATCACATCCAGGATGATGAGCTGCGGCGCCAGCGCCTCACCCTCGCCCTCGCCCTCGCCCGCACCCGCACCTTCATCCTTGATCCCACCTTTGTTCTCACTGGCACCCTCACCTTCACCCTTACCCTTATCCTTACTCTTATCCTCACCCTTATCCTTACCCTGCCGGTCTCCCTCGTGCTCGCTCCGGGGCACGCCACGCGCCATTCGCAGGGCCTCGCGCCCGTCCCCGGCGCTCACCGTCTGAAAACCTTCCTTCGCCAGGTACAGGTTCAGCAGCTCGATGACGTTGGGGTCATCGTCGACGAGCAATACCTTCACCTTTTCCATCCCTTACCGCGCACCTCTCAGCTCCCATATCATATACTTCATAAGGCTATATACACTCCTCAGAAAATACCACTGCCCTCGAGGTGGCATTTTCATCCCCTGTTGGTGCCGCCGCATGCGGCATGGGCGTCTACCGCGAAAATGTCCCAGTTGTCTCCAGACACATTTTCATTCTCTGTGGCGCCGCGCCAGCGCATGGGGGTCTATCTTGAAAATTGCCCAGTTATTCCCAGACAACATTTTCATTGCCTGTGGTGCCGCATCGTGGCATGAATGTCTACTTCATAATTCACTTCTCATATACATACACTCCCATTCCTCCACTCCCATTCCTCATGCGGTCATACGCTTCATGGGCATACGGTCACGCGCTTCATGAACTCCCCACGCACTTCATGTCATGCGCTTCGCCGCCAGCCGTTGCCGACCGCCGCCGGTTGCGATTGCCTCGCCAGTTGTTTCATCAACCATGCCCGGCACAAGGTCTTCACTTCACTTCACTTCACATCCTATCGTACACCGGATGATCTTACAAGATACATGCAAGATACCGCGATACATGCAAGATATGCAGGTCTATGCGCAGATTAGCTGGTGGGTAGGTCGGGTCGACCGGGACCGGCAAGAAAACGACCAGGTCGTGCAGGTGAGGTGGTCAGGAAATTGCCACCATTACGGTTGATGGTGGTAAGATACTTGCCACCATCAACCGGTAGGCACGGCAGATTGGCAGAAAACTTGCCAGGATGGGCGAGAAGGTGGCAAATAACTTACCATCTTGGCGCGTGGAATGGCAGGATACTTACCAACTCGACGCGTAAGTGGCAACCAACTTACCACCTCAACGCGCGGAGCGGTAAGAAATTTATCAGCTCAACGCTCAGGTGGCAAATAACTTGCCACCCCGGCGTGCGAAGTGGCA
>DUMQ01000048.1 GCA_012839815.1 Bacillota bacterium
CCCCCTCTTCAAGGCGAAGGGGGACATGATTGTGAAGCTGCCGGACTCAGGTGAGCACCAGGTTGATGCATACGGTGACTATGAGCGAGACGGGGTAAAGCACCTATGGGTAGCAGAATGCAAGTACAGGAAGAGTGAGCCCATGACCGCCCGGGAGGTGGAGAAGGCGCTCGAGGCAGCTGAGGTGGTAAGGGAGATCCGCAACGCCCGGGATATGAAGGTGTGGCTTGTGTCAACAGGCGGGTTCACAAGGGATGCGCTCGCCCTTATAGAAAAGAGCGGCTGCCTCTTCTCAGGGCTGGACGAGATCAATGAGATCGCCAGACTATACGGCATAGGGGTGAAGATCGTGGAATTCGTGTAATAAGCAACCCCTACTTGCACTCAGCATTCCAGCCTACCACAGGATCGCCCCCACAGGATCGAAGGATTCACTTGGTGTGAAGAAATTACTCGTTGCTCTGTGTCATTGTGTTATCATCTCTCATCTCAATGCCTGGGTTGGGAGGGTAGCACAAATGGTATACTGCTTTACGTTTTAATTGGTGCCCGCTCTATTGCCGCCCGTCTGCGCAGTCCCTCGGCTGGTGGAGTCGTCCCGCCATATACGCCGGAATCCCTGGCATAGAATGTGCTTGTCAACATATAGTGGCCGAGATCATAGTAGCTGAGAGTAGACATTCATGCCGCGATGCGGCATACAGGCAATGAAAATGTTGTCTGGGGATAACTAGGTAACTTTTAGGCTAGTTCGCCGTGGATGTAACGACGAGCGAGGGTGAATCATGCATGAGTGCAGGGTCAGGAGAGCCCCGGGGGTCCGGGTTTAGGACGGTCCTGGAGACCTATGATGACGTCCCTGGGAGAGAGGCACGCCATGAACAACTGGGTGACGGGACAGAGATCGGCTCATTTCGTCCATCGACAGGTCTTGTGAGCATAATCATCCTCTGTCATAACCAACTGGATTACACGGCGCAATGTGTTGAGAGCATATTCAAACACACCCCGGAGGAGATAGAACTCATCTTTGTTGATAATGCTTCCACCGACCGGACACCGGAATACCTGAGTTCGCTTTCTGCCACGCACAACAACGTGCACGTGATTACAAACAAAAAGAACCTCGGTTTCGCGGCAGCGGTCAACCAGGGGATCCGCAGGGCTGCCGGAGACTATGTTTTGCTCCTGAACAACGATGTTCTCGTTACGGAAGGCTGGCTTGCACGGATGCTCGCCTGCGCAAACCGGGATGATAGGATCGGGCTGGTCGGTCCGGTAAGTAATTATGTCGCAGGTATACAGCGTGTGGTGGACCCGGGGTATAGCGTAGCGAATCTGGACGAATATGCAGCAGAGCATTTTCGAAAATATGCAGGCTCAGTGCAGCGGACCGCGCGAGTCATCGGATTCTGTATGCTTATCAAGCGTGCTGTGATAGATAAGATCGGAGGGTTTGATGTAACCTTCGGGATAGGGAATTTTGAAGATGATGATTTCTGCTTGCGTGCCGGCGTAGCGGGATTTTACGTGTTCATCGCGCAGGATGTATTCATTCATCATTACGGCAGCGCGACCTTCAGGGGGGCCAATCTGGATTACACGAAGCTCATGCAGCAGAATGCCTGGAGGTTCGAGAAGAAGTGGAACATCAAGATCGGGAACAATGGATATAATCCGCTAACCGTCCTGGTAAGGCCATTTGACCCGGTGCTGCATTATTTCCCTTTAGTATCTGAATGGTCAGCTCACGCGTTGCTTGTGGAGGCTGTCCGGTTGTTCGGGCTTTCCAAGGTCGTGGAGTCTTATGCGACTTTGGTTCGAGCCCTCGAGCTTGAACCGGATAATCGGGATGGCTGGCATAACATGGCGCTCATTGCCATGTCCCAGGGCGATTTTGCGGCTGCTCTCGAGTGGTGGCGAAGGTTTCCGGAAACAGAGATGGATGCTGAAAGGCTGAACCTGGCTGGCATATGTTACTTCCAGACCGGAAACTTGAGCGAAGCAGTGACCTGCTTCCAGAGGGTTCTAGAGATGGATCCGACTTATCCGGATGCTCGAGAAAACCTCGACATCGCTTTCAAGGCTGCTAATGGTTTGGCACCTGCGGGTGGTGCCCGGATCGTTCACTGAGCCCAGCCTGGACGAGTGGCTTTTCATCTTGATAGGGCCAGAGTAGGCCGTACGGTCGCTGTCCAGGTCTTGGAATGGGATGCGGGGTGAGATGGTGGGAGATTCTGTCCCAATGAAGGCGCTTATTCTCTCAGGGGGTAAGGGAACCCGGCTTCGTCCTCTCACTTATACGACGGCGAAGCAGTTGATCCCCGTCGCGAACAGGCCCATCATTCACTTTGTGGTGGAACAGGTGGTTGCCGCCGGGCTTGTCGATATCGGGATTATCATTTCGCCTGAAACTGGAGAATCTGTGAGGGAGGCGGTCGGAGACGGTTCCAGGTGGGGGGCGCACATCACCTACATCCTTCAAGACAGGCCGGGTGGATTGGCCCATGCAGTGAAGACAGCCAGAGGATTCCTGGGCGATTCGAGCTTCCTGATGTTCCTTGGAGACAATTTGGTGCAGGGTGGGGTATCTCCACTTGTAGAGGATTTTGCCCGCTATAAGTGTGATGCCGCCATATTGCTGAAGGAGGTGCCTGATCCTCGCCAGTTTGGCGTGGCAGTCGTCAATGGGCGAGGTGATGTTATTCGGTTAATCGAGAAGCCTCAAGAACCTCCCAGCAACCTTGCACTCGTGGGGACTTATCTTTTTTCACCCACCATTCACCAGGCCATTGATGCGATAAAGCCGTCCTGGCGAGGTGAGCTTGAGATCACCGACGCCATTGAATGTCTATTGGAAAGAGGGGGCTCCGTCCGGGCTAAGGTACTTGACGGCTGGTGGCTGGATACTGGAAAGAAGGACGATATCCTCGAGGCAAACAGGGTTGTCCTTGATGAGTATGCACGGCGAGTCATAAAGGGAAAAGTTGACGACGCAAGCCAGATCGTGGGGCGCGTCGAGATAGAGGAAGGGGCGACTGTCCTGGGAAGCACCGTTCGCGGGCCTGTTGTTATCGGCCGCGACGCGATAGTCAAAGATTGCTTCGTAGGGCCATTTACGGCCATCGGGTGTGGGAGCCGGCTCGAAGGTGTCGCCATTGAACACTCGGTCGTCCTCGAGAGTTGCTACCTTCAGAACGTATCGCGGATAGAGGATAGCCTCATCGGGCGAAACGTCAAGGTCCTGCATACTGATAATGGTCGTCAGACCTTGAAGCTCTTCCTTGGGGATGATTCCGAGATCGCGGTTTAGGCTTTCAGTATACAAAGTCCCCCAATATTTTATAAGAACTTCCCTTTGTCAATGGCAATTTAATGTTTGGATTAACGGATGGATTGCATTGTATGTGTATGTCGGGGAATGTCGCGGAAGATCTCAGGCGCAGGTGGCGTTGCCGATCGAGGTTGGGGGAATGAGAGGATGCAAATATCGAAGGAACTAATCCATGGGGTGCAGGTCCGCCCGCTTAGACTAATACCGGACCAGCGCGGGTTTCTCATGGAGATGCTACGTTCCGACTGGCCGGAATTCGAACGTTTCGGGCAATCGTATGTCACTGCGTGTTACCCGGGGGTAATCAAGGCGTGGCATTATCATAAGAAGCAGTGGGATCACTTCGTATGTGTCGCGGGGATGGCGAAGGTTGTGCTCTACGATCAACGGGAGGACAGCCCGACCCGGGGAAAGATAAACGAGTTCCACATGGGGAGGTTGAATCCGATCCTGGTAAAGATCCCGCCTCACGTGTACCATGGGTTCACGACGGAGGGGCCCGACACAGCCCTTATCGTGAACTTTCCAACGGAACTATACAATTATGCAGAGCCGGATGAATTTCGATTGGCCTATAATGACCCGAGTATACCCTATTCGTGGGAGGTAAAGCACGGGTAGACGCCCATGCCGCTACGGACGGAACTATCAGGAGGATGAGAATGCCCGTCCGGCAGCGGGGGTATTTTCAGGGTGGGAGTGATAGAAAGGAGAGCTATCAGCACCACGTATTGTAAATTGCAGGGACTGTGAATTGCAGGGACTCTTGTCACGACTTTGTGAGGGACTTTATGAGGATAGCTGTTACCGGTGCAAGCGGTATGCTAGGCACCGATGTGGTTTCCGAATTGACCGGGCGCGGCCATGAGGTGGCTGCGGTGTATCATCACAGGCCGGAGCGCTTTGGCCAAGGACCCGGCAGACCGTCGGAATACGAGCTTGACGTCACCGATCTCCGGGCGGTCCGAGGGCTCATAGGGATTCTTCGCCCTCATGCGGTGGTGAACTGCGCTGCCTACACGCGGGTGGACGACGCGGAGGCCGATAGGGAGACGGCATTGGCTGTTAACGCGTTAGGACCAAGAAACCTTGCGCTGGCCTGCCGCGAGGTTGGGGCCGCTTTGCTACATGTGAGCACGGATTATGTCTTCGACGGTGACCGCGAGGTCGCGTACACGATCTGGGACACCCCATCGCCTCTGAATGTCTATGGAATCAGCAAGCTCTGGGGTGAGAACTATGTTAGGTCGCTTATGTCTGAGTACTATATTGTGCGCACAAGCTGGCTTTTTGGACTGCACGGTCGGAACTTCGTTCAAACCATGTTAGAACTCGGCAGGAAGTACGGGACTCACCTCACAGGCGGGGAATGCTTGGGGCAGAGGGCGGTGGAATCGAAATCCTCGATCGTGCCACTGAGAGTTGTATCGGACCAGCGCGGCTCACCGACTTATACGGTAGACCTTGCGAAGGCGTGCGCCGATTTGCTGGAGACTCGCTGCTTCGGTATCTACCATGTGACGAACCAGGGAGTGACCACATGGTATGAGTTTGCAAAGGCGATATTCGAAAAGACCGGCCTGGTTGTGGATGTGCTGTCGGTTACGTCCGATGAATTCTCAAGGCCGGCCAAGCGTCCGAAGAATTCGGCGTTAGATCCATTTCCACTGCGTGAAACTATAGGATATCTCCTCCCGTCGTGGGAGGACGCGCTCGGCCGGTACCTGAGACAACTCGGGTTAGGTGTAGAGGTCGATCCAGGAGTATGAGGTAAGAGTATGAGGTGGTTTGCGGGTGGACGCTGACCTGAGTATTGTGGATGAGTTAGGGAGCGTGCAGGAGTAGGGACGGCTACAGGATGCAGGTGGGAGGGTACATGAGTGAAGCTACTCGTGACAGGCGGCGCCGGGTTCATAGGTTCGAACTTTATAAGGCATGTGTTTGCCACCCGTTCTGATTGGAGTATCGTGAACCTGGACAAGCTTACCTACGCAGGTAACCTGGACAACCTTGCCGACATTACAGGCGACCCGGCCTATCTCGCCAGATACTCATTCGTGCATGGGGATATTGCCGACCGAGACCTGGTGAATCGGCTTTTCGAAGTTGAACGGCCTGACGTAGTAGTCAACTTTGCAGCAGAGAGCCATGTGGATCGGAGTATACTCGATCCGGCCCCATTCATAGAGACCAACATCAAGGGCACGCAGGTCCTGTTAGAGGCCGCACGCAAATATGGGGTCGGACGATTTATTCAGATATCCACGGACGAGGTCTACGGCTCTCTTGGGCCTGATGATCCACCATTTACGGAGGAGAGTCCACTTGCGCCTAATAGCCCCTATTCTGCCAGTAAGGCAGCAGCAGACATGATGGCCAGGGCATATTTCAAGACCTATGGTGTGCCGACCATCATCACCAGGTGTACCAACAATTACGGCCCTTACCAGTACCCCGAGAAGTTCATCCCGGTGATGATCCTGAATGCCCTGCAGAACAAACCTCTTCCCATTTACGGAGACGGCCAGAACATCCGCGATTGGATTCATGTGGAGGACCATTGCCGCGCCATCGTGCTCCTGATTGAGCGGGGACGAGCCGGGGAGGTCTACAACATCGGCGCCAACTGTGAGTGGCGCAACATAGACCTCGCCAAGGCGATCCTGAAGGTTACGGGGCGGCCGGAGAGCCTCATACAATTTGTTCCGGATAGGCTGGGGCATGATAGGAGGTACGCGCTGGATGCGGCGAAGCTGAAGGACGAGACGGGATGGGATGCGCGGTACCTGGTACAGGATGTGATGTCAGCGCTTGTTTCGTGGTATCAGGATAACGCCAGTCGGTGGCAGAAGCTATTGGATAAGCTCAGCGCAAGCTGAACTCAAATCCTACGGTTGCCCCACCACCTGGGCGTGGTATCTCTTAGATTTCGATCGTCCAGGTGAGTAGGCTTCTAACTGTGCTTCTAAAGAAGACCATCTTTATGATTGGAGCTGTTGGAGTAGAATGTCCGAAGTAATAGCGAAATGTTCCTGGTGTGGGTCACTTGATAGGGTTCCGTATATCCGGCGAGGAGACGGGATGACTGTGGTGCAGTGCAGCAACTGCGGTCTTAGGTCCATAGTCGCGGTTCCTGAAGACCTAGATGAGTACTACGGCGAGTCGTATTTTCTTAAACCCGGTGAGGGCAGATATCAGGAAAAGGGATATAGCGATTATGACCGCATCCCTGACTCGGAATTCTTATGGAGGTTAAACCTTCTCGGTCTCTTTGGCACCAATCGTGGCAAGCTTCTCGATGTTGGATGCGCTACCGGTAAATTTATGACACTAGCTCTCCGTGCGGGATGGGATGTAGAGGGCATTGATGTCTCGCCATTTGCCGTTCAAGTTGCACGCAAGAAAGGCTTGAAGGTCCATCTGGGGACTGTTGAATCGTTAACCCTGCCGCCTGAATCTTTTGATGTTGTTACGGCCTTCGATGTCCTGGAACACGTTCCGGATATCCGCAGCTTCTTGGAAGCTATATACACTATATTAAAGCCAGGGGGAAAGTTGATCCTCTTGTCACCTGATGCCGGCTCTTTTCGTGCCATTGCCATGGCGGAAAGATGGATAGGATACAGAACATCCCTTAAGCATGTGCATTATTTTGACATGCGCTTCTTACGGGCCGCACTTACGGAAGTATTTCAGGACCGCCACCTGACCGTGGCGGAGTTTGAACGAGGGGAATATGATTACTTGCTCGGCGTTGCCCAAAAGGTGCCGTCCCGTGTCCATAACCCGCTTCAAGATCTGCGCATGAAAGTCCTATTTGTGAACCGTCCGGATTCGTTCTGGATGCCAGGCGGCGACGTTGTTCAGATGCTCGAGACTAAGTATCACCTGGAGGATTTGGACGTAAAAATTGATATATCTCTGTCAGAACATCCAATCGGTGTAGGTTATGACCTCGCACATGTCTTCAATAGCCAGATTGCTTATCAGGAATTTGAACAGGTCCGACATCTTAAGCAGATTGGATTACCTGTCTGTCTATCTACGATATATTGGGATGAGACTGAAACAAAGTGGGCAGATGTAGCAGTAAGAGCGATATTCAAGACAGCGAAGAATGAAGCCCAACTTCAAGACTACTTGGACGAGTTTAGGAATCAAAGATTAGAGATTAAAGGGATATCTCCAGTGTCTCCCTCCCCTTTCTACGCGATGGTGAAATCGGTCCAAAGACGTCTTTTCGAGCAAGTCGATTACCTCTTACCCAACAGTCAGTTAGAGATGCGAGAGATAAGTCTCCGTCATGGGATATGTAATAAACCCTTTACCGTTGTTCCGAACGGGGTAAACCCTGAGGTCTTCCTGGATGCGGATCCGAAACCCTTTATAGAGAAGTTTGGTATTAAGGATTTTGTCATCCTGGCTGGTAGATTGGAAGGACGGAAGAACCAACTCCTCGCGCTCTATGCCTTACGCAATGAAGATATACCTATTGTTGTGGTAGGGAGCCAGTATGACCGTGACTATGCTGAACTCTGCAAGAAATGGGCAGCACAAAATGTCCTGTTTATAGATCATTTGCCGCAGAGGGAACTGGCGTCCGCATATGCAGCAGCCAGGGTATGTGTCCTTCCTAGTTGGATGGAATCAACAGGTTTAGTCGCTTTAGAGGCGGCCTTGGCAGATTGCAGTGTGGTAGTTACTAACAGAGGGGCTACCTGGGGGTACTTTGGAGAACTTGCATATTACTGCAACCCTTTAGATCCCGAATCAATACGAGAGGCTACATTGAGGGCATATCATGAATTTGAAAATGACCAACCGCGGCGTGAAAAGCTTCGTGATCTGATCCTCTCACAGTATAATTGGAAACAGGCAGCGGAAAAGACTCTCATAGGCTATGAGAATACCTTGGCCATTCATGCTCAATCCTCACTATCCCAAGATAACAAATCCGTTGAAGGGCGAGAGTACCAGGTTTCCATTATTATCCCGGTGTTCAACAAGATCGAATATACGGTACGGTGCCTTCAGGCTCTGGAGGCCAATACCCCCAAAAACCTTCGATATGAAGTGATTATCGTCGATAATGCCTCCACAGATGCCACTCCCGATATTCTTGCCGGCCTTGAAGGAGACGTAACCATCGTGAGAAACGAAAGAAATCTCGGTTTTGCATGCGCATGTAATCAAGGGGCCAAATTGGCCCGGGGTGACTATCTTGTGTTTCTCAATAACGACACAGAACCACAGCCGGGGTGGCTCGAGGCTTTGCTCGCGAGGGCGCTTGAAGAACGAGTGGGGGTCGTTGGAGCTAAGCTGTTATTCCCTGATGGCAGAATCCAACATGTGGGTGTGGCTATTGCTAGCGATCCGACCATAGGTGTCAGTATCGTGCCACAGCATATATATCATTATTGGCCGGATAATCTTGATATCACCGGCAGGCCTAGAGACTTGCAGGCAGTCACGGGGGCCTGCATGCTTATTATGAAACCGCTCTTTGATCTGGTTGGAGGGTTCAATGAGGCTTACTATAACGGTCACGAGGATATTGACCTCTGCTTCAGGGTCCGTTCTTTAGGATATCGCGTCGTTTATGAGCCTAGGAGTACTTTGGTCCATCATGAGTCCATAAGTGGACCGGAACGCTATCGGAAGGTGAGCGACAACGTTATCCTTCTCAACACCTACTGGTCAGGCAAGATAAAACCTGACGACCAAGATATATATCTGGCTGATGGTTTCTTCGCTCGATTTGCGAAGGAAGGAAATCAATGGCGGAGAGAATTACGGCAGCTTCCCAAGATTTCTATAGTGCTCAGGGTAGGACAGGATCGGGAGATGACAAAATCATGCGTCCAGAGTCTGGTGAAATGGACGCCATTGCCAGCTGAGTTGCTACTGGCGGGGCCGGCCGTCACCTATGAAATATATGAGGGTATTTCCTCAACGTGCCATGGCAGTTTTGAGGTGAAAGTCCCAGCAAAAGGGAATGCCGTAAACTGTGGGAACTCCACAAACCCATTTCGCACAACCTCAGACCCATCTGGGGAATACGTAGTCTT
Source organism: Bacillota bacterium (assembly GCA_012839815.1). Taxonomy (GTDB): domain Bacteria; phylum Bacillota; class SHA-98; order Ch115; family JABLXJ01; genus JABLXL01. The sequence continues at coordinate 9,403 of DUMQ01000048.1, forward strand.
CCTTGAAGATACCTGCCTGGTTTCCGAGGGCTGGCTTGAAGGATTGCTGAAATGCTTGGAGTCCCACCCTATGATTGGGGCAGTAGGCCCCGTTTCAAATGTCTCAAATGCAATTCAGCTACCATACATTTCGTCGGAAAAAGAAAGTTTGCCCTGGGCAATTAAGGAGATTGCCGATAGGCTAAGATCTACCAACAAAGGAGTATACCCGATGGTCCGCGATTTGGAAGGATTCTGTTTCGCGACTAAAACATGGATTATCAAGGAAATGAACATATGCGATGAAGTATTACTCAATGCTGGTAGTGGATCGTCACTCAAGCAGATCCTTGCCGGTATTGTGAGTGCAGGTTATCAGTTCAGAGTCGCCACCGATGTTTATATACATCGTCGGGTAGGGCGGTAATAACTTGGTATTGGTTATCGAGAGCAACCTGATATCCTGCAATAGTAATGGTTTCGGAGCACCGAGTTCTCTATATGGTCCGCAGGGAGAACACCCGCGACGACAGTTGGGGCATTTCTCACTTCGTTACATTGACGTAGGGTTAGGGGCGTATCCGTTGATTCTGTGAGTGAATTTGAAGGGATATACTCATCCTTGATGAATAAATATAAGGCGACGGAGAGCATCCGATACGCTCTTCCGTGATGTTACGCCCAAGACCGCATGGAGAGAGGCTAGTTGTCCAATGCTCGAAGGAATTGCAGCGTGGGCGTTGCGAAAGGTATTTGAGGCTCTAAAGACTGAAGGGAAAAGCGCTACCATACTCTCCCTCATACATAAAATCTGTGCCGCTGGGCCAGCTCAGTTCTAGGAGGCTTTGCGCAAGATCGTGGCCGATGAAGGCTGGGCCAATTCAAGAGGAATCCTCTTGGCTCTCCTTGATACCCCGCTCGGGCCGTGGTTCCCAGAGGATTTGCTCCCGTGGCTTGTCTTCCTTGACACCGAGATCAACCCCAAGACCGGGGAGATACTCGAGGCAGCCGTGCTCGTCTCTCGAGGCTTACTCGGTGAGCCACACGTCGAGGCTATCAGCCGTTCTTCAGAGGAGGGTGGATTTGTCGCCCCAAGCCAGGTTAGCGCCCTGTTGAGCCGAGCGATAGCGACCGGCCGCAGTCTAAGTGGAGCACTAGGATGGGGTGGCCGCAATTGCTGGCTTGTCGGGCACAACATTATTGCATTCGAGCTCCCCGGTCTACGTGAACGAGGCGTCCGGATCCCGGACATCCCGGTTATAGATACACTTGAGCTTTCTTTGATCACTGAACCGCTTCGCTCCCGCCATTCCCTGGATGCAGAGCATACCGCGGAAGGGGATGAGAGGGCGAACCTCAAGAGGTTCGAGGAACTCGATGCCGTCTGGCTCTCGCTTGATCCATCTGAGTTTCTATGGCATATGCGATGGAATCCCCCCGTCTCCGTATAATGGACCCAGGAATTTGGACACCAGAATGATGGGTTTTAAGCTATAATGGAGTCATGAAGAAACAATATTCACCAACCTTTAAGGCACAGATTGTCCTTGAACTGCTCAAGGAAGAGAA
>DUMQ01000049.1 GCA_012839815.1 Bacillota bacterium
AAGGCTCTCGGTGGCCTCCCAGACGAAAAGATTCACTGTTCCGTATTAGGTCCCGCAGCACTTCGCCTGGCAATTCTGGATTATGCTTCAAAATCTGTGCAGCAAAGGCCCGACGATAAGCAAAGCGAATCGGCATAACATCGATCTTCGCAGTCAAGTTCGGGTGTTCAAGTCTAACCTGCTTGCGGCCTTGTCCAGGCTCGACTCTTAAACTGGAGTTTGACACCTTAGGGTAGCTATATCGTCGCTGCACGGTTTATGGTCGTTCCCTTTCCCCAACCCCCGAAATTGTGCCACGCGAAGAAATCAGTAAAGACAGGACATCATCAACAACGAGAATCCATTATGGTGGTTATTGACATAATTGATTAAGTAACTTATGCGTTTTTCAATGCATCTACAAGATCGCTTTCATTTAAAGATGGCGCTTCGATAGTAAATCTGATTTCATCCTGGGGCTTTATTTTCTGATGTCTTTGGGCGTATAATTACTTCGTAGCTGGTCATGTTTGCGCCTCCATCTATGCTGTAGATACATTGATGGTAGCACAGGACCAGCTTATTCATGTGGGTGTCTAATACTTGTTAGCAGGGTGAATCCTGGTGGGTCCACATGTACCTGGACACTGGCTGACATGTTTGCGATCCATAGATGGTTTGTTGCCTTGCCTCTCATGTCAGCCGGCCACCTTGGTGCCTGGTTGGCCCAAGAGGAGCGCTTGTCTTTCCTGCTCCAGGGGCCACTTTGCGCAAGCTGCGCGACATAGCCCGCAAGAGGCCCTCTTTTCGCAGGCCTGCTGGATGACCTGGGCGGCTCCTATGACATTACCTCTCGAAAGCCTGTCCAAGGCGAGATAAAGTAGAGACATCACTTATCCTCTCTTCCGTCATGAAAATGAAAATCGCGGCCATGAAGGGCCGCAATTGAGGCAGGTACTGGGTTCGTCACCACTTAAGATTTAGGAAAGTCTAACGAGAGATACGGCAATACTCAGCACGGGCATTCCTCCTCTTAAGTAAACTGAATGCCACATCCCCTTGTTCATGGGGGTGGGGCATGGAACGAAAGTGATCGGTTCGTCAAACAGGGAATAGTACCCTCGCAAAATCTTCTAAAATTATTATCTCATCTCTATTTTCTAGAATTTTACATAAGTAAGCGCAGGAGTCAAAACCGGATACCACGAGGACGGCAGACCTCACCCAAGCTTTTAGGATAGGCACCGGAGGCTGTTACTTACGGCACCCAAGAGGTCGCCAATTTCTGGCCCAACACCGTCTCCAGGCTGCAATTTGTCGTAGTTCTAGCAGGTTTCACGATGATGCTGCTCAGCAGAACGGAGAATTACCCTGCTCTCCGCAAGGCGGGACTTGTCTGCCTGTATGCCGAGGTGTACCTGGCGTGGATGCTGGCAATCGACGGTCTCATTGGCATATACTATATCCTCCGCAGGCCGCACCAGGGGAGCGAACGTCCCGTGATACCAGATTGACGTATTCCCGCGAGCTCAGTCAAAGCTTGTCCCGTCTCCACCGCCTCCTCCGGAACTAAATCCCCCACCGTCGCCTGAAGCAGAAGACGCCTTAGACGTGCATGGAGCTATACTAAGGCCTGGGGCAGAGGAGCAAGGGCGGTGGTATCCTGAGTAATGTCGGTGGCACGTCAGTGCGAAGGGTGCAGGAGCTGGAGGGTGAGGCATTCCGGGTGGTATAGGGGGCCTTCAATCTTCGGAATCTGATGGCCCGAGGTCGGGCGCGCGGCTTCGCGAATGCGACCGCGAAATCCGATAGGGGGGTAACATAAGTCGATGGTGGAAAGTTGCAACCACCGACAATCGGTAGGAGAAATTCAACATAGGTATCTTTATTACCAATGCGTATTTTCTTGGCTACTACCTCATCCGTCCGTTTCGGTTCGTCTAATATTAGACTAACCGAAGCCTCTTTATTCATCCGGTCTACTGTTGTAACAGAATCCAGGTATACGAAAAGTATACGACAAAGGGGGATTTTACGGGGGATAATATGCGGGTACGCATAAAGGTATTACCGATGAGAGATTGAAGAATAAAAGCTATTACCTAACCCCTTCTTTGGACCGCTTCTAGGGGCATTCTGTGGCCTCTGAAGGGGAGAGAATCGTATGCATCTGACCAATTGGAGCATCATAGTCTTGGCAGGCTTGGAGGGAGGCCTAATCTTAGCCCTTCTTGCACGGGAGGTGACTGATTTTATATTCTCAAAAGATGGCAGAAGTGAAGGAGTTAAAGGCTATCGAGGAGGAGCGTGCAAAAAGGCGAAAGGCCGAGGCGGGCAAAGCCAATCTCCCTACCGTGAGTGAGCGCAATATTACGCTCACTCAGTGCGAAGAGAAGGGGAAAACTAGCGACAAGGTAGCGCAGGCTGTCAGTAGAAGATTAGTCACTACCGGCGAACGTGTGAGACGGTGGCAACATTGCCCCCGTCTCATTCGGTTGGGGAAACTTTCCCTAACTGAATCCTGCTCCCGTTCGGGAAACCTTCCGGAACGGCGTTTTGCTCATCCGTGGAAATATTTCCGCAGGTGTTTGCCGGGACCGGGAGCTGTTCCGCCATCTCACCTGAAAACAATTGGACAATTCTTGCCTAATTGTTCTACCGCAAGGTGCAAGTTCTGCGCTGATCGCTACCTACCCATGAGGGGATGGAACCTAAGATTATATGCAGGTTTACGATTTCGTGGGCCTCCTGTGGTTATTCGTAAGTTACCCTCTCTGACTGGGTAAAGTGGGATACCTTGTCTGTAAAACGCGGTTTGAAAGTAGACTTAGGAACGCTATAATATAAGCAGATGCTCGATATACCGTTGGGTAAACAAAGCTTAATGCTTTATGACGAACCTCGGGGTAATCGAGACTTGTTGACAAAACGATCGGTGGGAGGGGAACTACTTGATGGAGTCCAAGGAACTTGCGGAGAAACTTGATAGGAGTCTAAGACTCGATACTCGACCTGTAGGTATCAAGCTCTACAAGCGTAAAGAGGAGCTACCTCGGAAACCCCTGAATTTCAAACTGAACATATGCCAATTGGTCTCGATGGCCCGCTATCAGGGGAAAGTGAACACCGGAGTACCAGAGATGATGGTGTGCTCCATGGGCGCGGCCTGCACCGGCCTTATAAAGACCCCAGCGGCCATTGCTACGGGCAAGGCCGCTGTCGGTCCCTATGTCAAGGATGAGGTTGCCGGTAAAGCGTTTATGGACAATACCTTCAAGCTCGGAGATACAGGTAAGAAGTTCGATGGCATCTTGGTAGGAGCACTTGAGAATCTGCAGGTAGACCCCGATGTTGTCGTTATCTATGCGAATCCAGCTCAGATTATGAGACTCATTCATGCGTGCACCTACGATACAGGCGAGAAAGTCGCAGCCGATACCGTTGCAGAGGCGGCGCTCTGTTCATCCATCGGTTTTGCAATAGCAAAAGAGAAGCCGGTGATCGGATTTCCGTGCGCGGGTGACAGGATATTTGGCGGCACACAAAACACCGAACTCGTATTTGTTGCTCCATACAGTCTGGTACGAGATAAACTCTTGGCTAACCTCGAACGTACGGCGCAGGGTGGTTTCTCTGTTTATCCCATACCGCCGAACATGTTCTGGACTCCGACTATGCCGCCCACATACACAATTCAGCCGGAGGATCTTACTGAGTAATGCCTTCAACCTGTACAGGGGGCTCATAGCTATGCCCCCTTCTCACGTAATCCGTTTACACCATCTGCATCGTGGCTGGATAGGACATATCCCTCATGGAGAGACAACAATCAGTCGTAAAGGGCACAGTGGCCGTTGCTCGCATCCCCCCCCCATAGGCAGGTTGGGGGACCGTATCAAGTGCGGCACTTATCCCCGCAGGTTACTCAATCGGCAACAAAGTTACAGAGGCATATAGATACTCTATAGCGGGCACTAAGAGAATGGTGATACCAGGCCTAGAGATTTTTTGAGTTTTTCGACACTATAAAAAGGGAAGAGATATGGCCCTTACATCGCTGAGGGTGATAGTCACAAACCGGCTGGGCGGCTTCGCGTATACGGCTGTGGTCGGCTCTTTTTTATAGTGTGCAAAAATGTGTGAAACTAGCCTACACTAATTCCCGTCAGCGTGCTCTATCTTTTATGCCTCTGTTCCTGTACCCCGATTCGCCCAGTTTATAGTTCTTTTTTACCGGCTGGAAGTAGAATTTTGTCGCCCACCTGGAGTATCATAGGATCCCTTTAGATTGGGGTCGGCATGAGGGCATGATTAGGTTTGTAGATGGAGGAGGAGTCAACCGCATGTAGAACTGTAGAAATGGAGTGATGGACGAAATCCTTGGAGAGGCCACAGGGAGGAAATCCTCCGTGCACTATCGGATCACGAAAAAATCCTTGCGGGCGCGGCTGAGGCTCATTCGGGCGATAATGAAACGCGAAGGGATACTGGACGATCAGATGAAGGCAGTTATCGCCCTATGCAGGCGGCGCGGATGGAAGGCAGGCAGTCTATTCTACATTTGGACAGGCGCCCATCGATCGGGGCATGGTTTGGATAATAAACGGGTGGGGACGTGTGGAATTCAAGGGTGCCACCGTAAGCGGGCTAAGTTAGTGGTGTAAATTGACGGGGCCGATGGGGTAGGCATGGATGTGGCCATGGCTGGGAGGAAGGGGAGGCCGTAGGCTGGAGCCTCCTCCCAGCGGGCCGGACTTTGACACTGTTATGTCAGCACTCCTAGCAGGATATCCGCGAAAAATATCGAATAAACATGACGTTTAAGAGTACAAAGCCCGTTTTCCGCATTAGGGACGCGGCTAAATTGAGAGATGGTCTGTTAAAAAGCCATTTGATAGAGTCCCCCAACTGTCTGGCGGCAGCTGGCCATTGCGTTGTTTAGCTGGGAGAAAGTTTCTACTGCGGAAAATGAGCTAAGAGAAAGCCAGTAAGAACGATTGCGGTTAAGGGGGCAGACGGTAATGGCTGAAACCTCTAACCCAAAGGAGCTTACCGATTTACAGAAATTATTGAAATCTATAGAATCCTTATTCGCCTCTCCTGAACTAGAGCTGATCCTCACGCGGATCATAGGCCTCGCCCGTGAGGTCCTGCAGGCCGATTACGCCAGTATCGCCTTGGTAGATGAGAAGGGGAGTCTTACCAAGAGCGTGGAAGACTTCACGAAGGTCATCCCTTTAGAGCGCAGAGCCAGGCCAGAAGGTCTTACCATGCAGATAATCGGCACAAAAGAGCCCGTCCTCGTTCACAACGTTGAGACAAACCATCGGAGCTCAAACCCGGTCCTCATCGAATTAGGAATAAAGTCTTATGTCGGCGTTCCACTGATTGTTGATGGGCGGGTCCGCGGGGTTCTCTATGCGCACAGCTTACGCCCCCGAGCCTTTGCGAGGAAGCTTTCTCTCATTACAGCCTTTGCCGGTTACGCTGCCGTGGCACTGAAAAATGCCCTCCTTGTAGAGGAGCTGAAAACTCAGGCGATCCGGGATAGCCTCTCCCTACTTTACAACCACAGGTATTTTTATGAGAGGCTTGATGAGGAGATTAGAAGATGCAAACGGAGCCATCAG
>DUMQ01000050.1 GCA_012839815.1 Bacillota bacterium
CTATGGTCGCCTAAAGAGCGATCTTGTTTTGAAATCCTGCGGATGCCCAGATGGAGAGAAGAGAGATCTATGGTCCAGCGTAGACCTATCAGGTGAAACGCATTTTGACTTCAACAGGGCCTATCTGCTGAGGAGCAAATGGTGTCGCACTCACGGACGCGAGTACTGCGAGAACGTTCTCAAGTTGGACAAGTGAGACTCCTTTAGTATGAGTCTAGACTTTCTTTGTCTAAATAGGCCTCGTCAGCAGTGGTAGCCGTGGCACGAATTGGACGCGAGGCGTCATGAGACCACGGGTTTAGCCCGTATAAGGCGTCTTGCACCTCATAGGAATCGGGGTGTAATTGATCATGTGGGTGCGGGTTTATTCCTTAGGAAGCAGGAACGATGATACGGCCCATTTTCTTTATGGCTATTCTCTTGATGTCGACGCTGAAGGCCATGGGAAACCCGGCTGGCAGCGGTTCCACTTGGACACTAGCGGGAGACTCGGCAACCAGAGCATAATCTGTTTTAACGGATTCATGCCGGAACCACAGGTGAAAGAATTCGTCGAGCAACTTGCCAGGGGTAGCGCAACGATCCAGTGGTACCGAAATTCATTACATCCTTCCCCAATGGTACGCTCCTAGGATCTACGGAGCTGGCGAGTAATCTCGGGATTTTGTCTTCTTGGAGGACGTGGTTCAAGCCAACATTCGTGCAAAGGATGCCAAGAATGCCGCAGGGGAGGTATTCAACATCGCGATAGGAAGCAGTATCACGCTAGATCGGCTAATAAGAGTCCTGCAGCAAATCCCAGGAGCTACTATTGACCCTGTCTACACAGATGCCTACTCAGGCGATGTCATACATTCCCGGGTTGACATAAGCAAGGCAGAGTGGGTTTTAGGCTTTAGGCTGGAGTTTACGTTAGAGGAAGGGCTAAAGAGAACTGTCCAATAGTTTGAGCGTCCTCTTGCTGAATAGGGATAAATTCTTTGGTCCCTGCGGCTTGCCTCAAGGGGATTCCCACCCCTACTATATCCATCAGAAGAACGGTTGAGAGGAAGCAAAAACGTGGCCAACAGGATTATTACTGTTGATTGTCTTCCGTTCATTGATCGCGAATCTCTGCAGCCCGAATGGCGGCTCGCAGCGTTTGTCGATGTAGAGACAACCGGCCTTTCCAAGACACTGGATGAAATCATCGAAATTGCAGTTGAGCTTTTTGCATTTGACCCAGGAACTGGTGAAATAAAGGGCGTTATTGAGGAATATGTGGGTCTTAGAGAGCCCGGTTGTCCTATCAGCGAAGGAGCCGCTAGAGTTCATGGGATTACCCCCCGCATGGTCAAAGGGAAACGCCTAGATGATCGGAAGATATTAAGCCTTTGTAACGAGGCAGCCCTAATTGTATCTCACAATGCCGCGTTTGATCGTGATTTCATATGTAAGCTGTACCCTGATCTTGCTATGAAGGAATGGCTTTGCTCTATGCGAGGGATATCATGGCGCAATAAGGGTTTTCGTTCGTGCTCACTTCAGAATCTCCTCCAGACGCATAACATAGTCACCGGCACAAGTCATCGGGCAGGGTCTGACGCAAGGGCGAGCGTGTTGCTCCTATCCATGAGAGATCGTGAAGGCAATACCTACTTTAGTGAGTTGCTGCACAAAGCCAGTATCCCTCTTACTGATGAAGAAAAGTTAGTACTAGAAATGATACAAGATTTAGTGAAAGATCAGACGACTAATATTGGCTGGCACAAGACCACGAGCTACGTGGCGGTGGGATTGGAGGACGGTGCTTACTGGTTCATCAGGTTCAAGTGGGGCCCGAAGGCCAAATATATAGTGCTCAGGCAATCAACGGACCTTGAGCGAGAACGCATTGACGTTACAGGCTTGGAGTCTATTAAGGAATATGCGGAAGCTATCCGGGCAGCCTGTTTAGCTTCAATTCGTTGGCATGATATGGCTGAGCAATACAAAGGTAGACTTGGAGAAGAAGTGGTATCTGAGATCTCAGCAAGAGACTTGCTGAAGGCGCACCGGACGAGAGATCGTATCAGGAAGCCTGTACACAAAAGATCAAGCGAAAAGACTGCCGCGGCGGGGTCTGGTTGTATGGGGTGCCTCTTGCCCATGATCGTGGTGCTTATGGTCTTTGGACTGGTTGTTTGCGTTTATTTGTTCTGAAGGTATGGCCAAACCTACTGCTTGGTACTGAGGGCAAACTACGAGCATTGGAGCCTACCCAAACCCAGGGTAGTCCCCCATGCCGCCAAGGGTGTGCCATCGTTATTGTCACCCGAGTGAGGTGAATGACAGTGTATGTCCTTAACCTTTACGTCTTCCACCGCAAAGCTGATGATTTCTATGCCCTGTTATACGGCTTTGCTCTTGACGTGGGAGATAGCGAACCTGTTGCATGGTACCAGCGGAAGATAAACGACACCACGCCCTGGGAATTGCTATGTTTTGGGCGTCTTCTTGATGGGAAACTCCTGAGTCAGTTTATTGAAAAGACGCTTTCTACGGGGAAGATTGAGGTTAAAGACCAGCAAATAGTTATCCCCAGATGGGAATTGCGCCCGGCCATCTATTTGGCGGGACGCCAGGCGCATGCTACGGGATTAAAGTCTTTGACCGACCGCACTGCCCGGGGCAGGGTTTACTATGCTCTGGAAAAAACCTCTTATTTAGAGCGCCTTTTTCCTCTCGGCAATATGGAAAGGGACAAAGTTAATGATGCCTTGCGCAAGCTGGAAACCTGGGTTGCCGGGAGTACTGGCGTCAGACTGTTAAGTAAGGATAGCGACCGCTTTGGCAACCTGGAAATCTACGATAGTCTTGATGCCGGTTCCCTATTGGAGCCCTTTGGCCTGCACGTAGAAATAGTCAAGGAGATGCGAACGCACCCCGATAAACGGTGGCAGCAACAACCAGTATCGCGAGGCGTCAAAATATGGGCTGACGAAACGCTGGATAAAAGCCTGCCGCTATGGGTGAACATTTCTCTTTATAACGGGCGCAGCCATGCGCAAGCTTTGCTGGCAGACGAACTAAAATTGATCAAGCATGCAGGAGATGTTATTACTTGCGAAGGCGCAGAACCGATATCATCCCTGGCGGTAAAAGTGTGGTCAGAAGAAGGAAAATTGCTTCATTGCTCTCACACATATCTAATTCCCTCCGTACATATTGATATGAAACTGCTCACAGGCGAAAGACATATTAAGGACCCATGGTCGGAAAAGCTGCCGCAAAAATACCGCGATCGCGTGGAAGGCGTTACAACTGCTTCCGGGCAGATGATTAATATCGGGGGTTACCATTTTGATCCTTGGGTGCCGGAAGGTGAACTTTTTAGAAGCACATTGGCCGCGTTATTTCCTCAATCGCGAAGCCGCTTTTTTCCGGGTACTCAAGCCGGGGAGGTAATGTTTTTTGAATACTTGCAATCTTTACTTGGTCGGACCGAGGTTAAAAAGGCAATATTCATCGATCCTTACTTTAATGCCGATGCCGCTGCGCGCATTCTATCTAGGCTGCAGAACCTTTCTCTGCCGGTGGAGGTTATTACTAGTCTAGTAAATAAGCAGGTCAACGGGAGTGAAGAAGTAACTATCCTTGAAGCCATGCGGCAGGTCCTGCGGCAGAATATAAGCTTACTGCCCCCTAACCTCAAAGTAATCAATGTCCAGAATGAACAAGCCACTACCCAGCAGTTTCACGACCGATTTTTGCTGCTTGAGACCAATAAGGGAATGGAGGGGTGGATACTGGGCAATTCCTTCCACTCCCAATCCCAGAACTATCCAGCCGTGATGGTGGAGCTCCCGGCGGATGTCTTGGGGGAGGTTGAAGAATACGCGGAGGAACTCCGTGCGGGAAATGTTCCCGGCAAGAAGGAAGCGCGCAGCGTGGTATTATGGGACGCCGAGGGGATTAAAAAGGAAGGTCAGAAGGAGAAGCCAGAGGCGCTTCCCGGCGATCTTCGAGCGTTTCCCGGTTGGGAAGAAATCCTGCGCTTTTTCCCTGTGTCAGGTGCAGATGCGCAGGACAGTTTGCGGCAGATAATTGAGCAGGGATATCTGGAAACCAGCGGCGAAGCGGCAAGCTGGCGGGTCAGAGGGGACAAGCGTCACGACGTTTGTTGCCAAATAAGGAATTACATCCAGCAGTTATTTACTGGAGAAAACCTGGACGCCGATAAGGTTGACTCATTGTTTAACTGCCTGGCACACTGGGTTTACTGCGGGGCAGGCTTTGCTGCAAGAGATGTTATCGTAAGAAATGAGCGTGTGGTAGCTTATTTACACGGTCTCTTTGAAAATTTAAGGAGAGAAACCTTGGGTAATATCAATGAAAAGGAACTGCAATGGGCACAGATTAAAACGGTATTTGAAAACTTTTCTGAGGAACCAGAAAGCTACAGGCAGTGCTGGGGCCTGTGCCAGCACCCCGGGGAATTTGATCATCTCTTGCGGGAAAAGGTGTTTTACGCCGAGTATCTTCAGCAGGCTGATCCGCTTCGCTACTGTGGGGAGCTGGATCGCAATTGGGTCTTACTGCCTCACCTGTTCCACGTTTTAAACTGGGAAAAGGTTTCTAATGACTATTTCCATAGCAAGGTGGCCACCAGGTTTATTCTGTTTCATCTGTTAAACTTACTACCTGTAGCAGTGAGTGCCCAAGAGGCGTGGCAAAACGCACCCGCTGCTGATGAGCAGAAAGCGAAAGCATTTTTGATATACCTATCTGCGGAAGGAGTAGAGGAGCAACAAAAGCTTCTTCCGGAGGTACCTACGCTACTTAATAAGGCGGCGATATCTGACAACGAAATACTCCCCTTCTTGGCTGATCTGCAGCAAGGTGTGGCATCCCGATTGGCGGATTTATTAGATACTTCAAGACCCGGGCTGGCCGAGTCCATCCGTCGGCAGATTTTAGAGAAATGGCTGACGAAACTAAAGGATAAAGAGCTACATTTTGACTATGTCCTTGACCGACCGGAAACGGAAAACATGGTTGACGTATCCTGTAAGCTGTACGGGGCGGGCTGGGCTGATTGGTACGTGACACAGTTTCTAAACGAATTCCCTTGGAAGAAATACCGCGACCCGTTGTACCGGTTCGCCGATTATAGTCATTGGCATGCCGATAGCCTGCGGTTGTTATGGTCGCTGTTCCTCGGACTGACCTACCTGGTGGATAAGGTTTCCGGGCAGGGGGGTGCCGAGGAAAAAATATTGAGTGAAATAATCAACCGTTTCGAGCAGTACCTGGTCCCCCAGGTCTGGCAACTGGCGCAGGACGAGATTCTGTTGGACGAAGTATTGTATCTGATGGGTTGGCTGGCAGGCCAGACTTGCACTGATAGTTTGTGTGAGAGGTGCTTGCGCTTGGTTGAGGACCGGCGGGTGCACCTTCCCAGAAAGCTGGTCATGTATCTCAGTTCCTATAAGTTGTTTGAAAGACAGAAACAGGAGGTTTTAAAACTCCTGGAGTCTCCGGTTCTGGCGCTCTGGCTGGGCGGGAAAGAAAGGTACAAGCTAGCCTGGATCGTTGATGCACTGGGGAGCCTGGCTGACGAGGTGCCTGATCGGGATAGGGAATTATTAGGTTCTATACGGTTAAAAGTGATAAGGTGATCCGCCTATATGGCGCAATCTAGGGCGCTTCAGCAATGTTTGGAGGGGAGAATTGTGAAGACAATCACGTTTTTCCTGGGTGCAGGTGCGTCGGCCGCTGACGGGGCTCCGGTCATGTCACGCTATCTCGAGGAAGTCGAACGGTGTTTTGGGAATCGAGATGAGTGGCGTGAGATGGAGCCAGTGCTTATGAGTTGTCCATGCCCGGTCTCTAGTTCCAGTAAGTATCCTGCTATCAGTGACTTTCTTACCTATTTAGATGAGGCTATTGCTGAGAAGAGCCTGGTCAACGGTCAAGATCCGGAAAGGATTCGTTTCCTATTGTTGCGCCTGATGTTCGGCCGGCTTACAGAGCAGGAAAGACCGCGTCCCCGGTTTACGTGGACCAAACATACGGATGTCGCTCCCGAGCCAGATCTCGGCAGTGACCGGGAACCTATGGACGCTTGCCAGCACTCGGATAATTCCAGGTACAACGATTACACGTGCCCCGATGCGGCGCCGCCTCCTAGTATTGATTATGTTGGGTCTGCTCAGTTTACCGCACGCCCCCCAGTCGTTTCCCAGCCATGCTCCGTAGACCACTTATGGTCCAAGGAATTGGTAGAACTGGCGCCAAGCCAACTGGAGAGCGCTAAGACCTCGGCAAATCGCCGTCTTGCCGAACTTGCGGTTGATTGGGGAGTGAAAGCTGTAATCTCTACGAATTATGATCTCATTTTTGACCAAGCCCTTGAAGACCTAAAGGTGAAATTCCATTACTGCGTGGGATACTCCGAAGGCTGTGAAGCTCAACATGGGATCAAGTTCCTGAAACTCCACGGTTCAGTGAATTGGCTCCTATGTCGTGGCTGCGCGTACGTGGATGTTTGGAGAAATTCTTATCCGACTCAGACGCTATGGGCTGAGGAATCCATTAGTAAGCCATGTAGGCGTTGTTCCGGGACTAGATGGACTGATATGCTGGTCACACCAGCGCGGCGACGATCCTATGAATATCTGAGTCTCGGGCTTCAGCCGGTCTGGGATGAAACCCTGGCCGAATTGCTCAAAACAGATATCATAGTCTTCATCGGCTATTCATTACCCCCCGAGGATAGGGATATACTTGATCTGCTTTATAAAGGCGTAAGGAAAGAAGCCAAAGTCCTAGTTGTGGATCCAAGTGAGGATACGGTCAATCGCTACAGGGAGACCTTTGGGCCCCTTCGGGTTACGCCGATTCCAAAATCCCTTTCAGCCGATTTATGGGATGCCCCTGAGGTCAGAAACACTCTGGAGCAATTGGGTATAGGTGGAGGCAATGGCACCTCAGCGCTCACATGATCCTATAGCCAACAGGATTGCAAGGAGACCGCGATGGAGCGAATACAGGTTTTCAAGAAGAGCTTGATTTTGGTATCATATGTGTTACAATAATTGTAGAGTCTCCGCACATGTGTAACATATAATTACGGCACACAGGAGGAGGGGAATGATGGGTCTCATTGAAAGCATCGGGTCAAGGCTCCGCGAAGCCAGGGAGAGGACTGGTTTGACCCAGGAGGCGGCCGCTGCTTCAGTCGGCATAAATCGCGTGCAGCTTTCACAATATGAGAATGGAAGGCGAGAGATTGACATTTCTACGCTAGCGAGGTTGGCGGCATTGTATGGGTATACGATTGACTTTTTCCTAGGGGAAGCCGAGGGCGAAGAGCAAGTCAGCATCGCTTTCAGGGCAGAGGATGTTGATGAGGCAGATTGGCGGATTATAGCATGGGCAAAAGACTTTGTTATGGCTGCAGAGGAGTTGGAGAAGATTTTGGGGGGAGGGCATCGAGCCCAGTGAATGGACGGTCACCTATTGTTGCAGCGGTTGAGACGCGAAGGGAATTGGGCCTTGGTGAGTCGGAGCCAATAGACATCTTTAAGGTACTTAGATATGTGGAGCATATTATTGTCGTGAGGTGTCCCTTTGGGGGCACTTCCCGTATGTCCGGCCTATTTGTGAGAAGAGGCGACATAAAGCTTACCATAATCAACACAGGGCGTTCGTTGGGGCATCAGATATTCACCGCCGCACATGAATTCTATCACATAAAATACAGTGAGGGGATGTCAGGCAGTTTGTGCCAGACTGGGACGTTTAGCGAACGTTCGGTAGAGGAATTCAATGCGGACAAATTCGCGGCAAATCTACTTGTGCCTCAATCGGGCCTGGAATATCTCATCGAAAAGGAGTTCGGCAGAACTAAGCTAAGCCTTCCTGAAATCATTCATCTTGAACAATATTTCGCAGTTAGCCATAGGGTCATGTTGCGGCGATTGAAAGAAGTAGGCAGGCTCACTGATCAGGAGGCTGCACAACTCGCTGATGTAAGGATTAGATCCGTAGCGCGGGAATTTGGCTATAGTACGAGACTTTACGAAAAGACCTCAGACTACGAAGTCATGTCCGACCTTCCACACAAAGTCAGGGAGGCATTGGAACGCCAACTCATTTCCGAAGGCAAGGCCCGGGAATTCCTTTTAACCTTCGGCTACGAGGATTGGGAGGAAGGAGGCACCGAGGAAGAGGATGTGGATGAATGATGACAGCCTGGTCTTCTTCGATAACGATTGTCTTGCCTCCTTTCTCTGGGTTCAACGAACCGATATCATCGATACCCTCTTTAAGGGGCGGATACGCATTCCATCGGAAGTAATACGGGAGATCGAAAAGCTTCAGTTCACGCCGTCCGGCAGCAGAGTGTATGGCGACTTGCTGAAATTCATAGGAGGACATACATATGCCCAAGTCAATATGCTGGTTACTAGCGAGACCTTCAAGATCTACCGGCAACTGACCGGGGGGCATTTTGGCAGGAGAATGGGCTCTGGAGAAGCTGCGGCGTTAGCGCATGCGAAACAAGAAAATGGAGTCGTTGCCAGCAATATCTCAGTGACGTTAAGGACTTCTGTAGCGAGAATGGGTTGGAGCTTATAAGTACCGAGCATATTTTGGTGGCCGGAGTGGCTAATAAAGTGATTTCATCTGCTGAGGCAGAAAGAGTATGGTCTGAGATGCTTAGAAAAAAGCGACGTCTACCAGATTACGGTTTCAAGGGTGCATGGGAGAGACTAGCTGCTGAGTTGCAGGTGGCCTCCAGTAAAGATGTATGAGAATGAATGGGGGAAGATGACACGGGGCTAAGACTTAATAGGATCGTCCCGGCCGCTGAGAGGACTTGCCCTAAATACTCGGTTTCAAGTATGCGGGGGATAATTGCATATTCATAGCGTACTGATTGACATGAACTGATTTTCGAGACTGCCGACCGGATCCAGTTCGGTTGCGAGTATGGGTGATCAAGTTCAAAATTCAAGGAACGCGTTGCTCCGCAATGCTCCGCTTTGGAGGTATTCCTCGTGAATGATACGATCAGAGACCTTACTTTAATGCTCCTTTATCTCACTTCCTGGCAGGAGAATGAACCTCCTTTTGATGCCCGCAGGAGTTGGAAGGGATATCCCTTCGAGGTTCTAGATCAGCTCATGGAGGAGGAATTGATCGATGGGAGCCGGAGGGCGAAATCGGTATGGTTCACCAAGAAGGGGGAGAAGGAGGCGAGGGCTCTTCTTGTGAAGTACGGTATAGGGGAGAGCCCATAACCGCCGGCGGGGAGTATAGCATCAAAGACGATCGCCAGATCGATTACGTCGCCGGCGTCCTCGGGCGCGTACTGCAGGAGGTATAGAGTCACTGGCAAAGAAGTTTTACACATAGAAGGATTCCGCATGGTGATGGCGAACAGACATATCAGTGGCGAACAAAAGGTTCTTATATTAATGCAATGATACCATAGTATTAATGCAATGATACATAGGTTGGTTGCCCTGAAAAGAGCTTGTGAGCGTTGAACGGTTAGAGAGTCTTTCCTGGAGGCATGCTATTTGTCCGTCAACCCCCAATCCAAACTTTTCCGTGATCCCCTTCACGGGTATATCAGCATCGGGGATGACCTTCTTCCAATTATCGATTCACGCGAATTTCAGCGTTTGAGGCGGGTCTCCCAACTTGGAGTGTCCAGGCTTACCTACCACGGTGCTGAACATACTAGATTTGGTCACTCGGTAGGCGTGTATTACTTGTATAAGCGGCTGGCAACCGAACTTGATCGGCGGGGTGCACCGCTTGCCCAGGACGATCTTATGGCCGGCCTTTCCGCAGCGCTTCTTCACGACATCGGACACGGTCCTTTCTCCCACGCCCTTGAAGGTATCTTGACCCCGGGGAGGAACCATGAAACCTGGACTCAAGAGATCGTCACGGGTCCGACACAAGTGAACGAAGCACTGAAAACCGTGGATGAGGCTTTGCCCGAAAAGGTATGCAACATCCTTAAGGAAGGCAGCTGTAGTTCGGTTCTGACGAGCCTGATCTCCAGTCAACTCGATGCCGATCGGATGGACTATCTTCTGCGGGATTCCATGTACTGCGGGGTTTCCTACGGGCGGTTTGATGTCGATAGGCTAATCGCTACCATAGTACCACATGGGAGTAGCCCGTTCATTGCAATTGATGGCCGCGGGTTGATGGCCGTCGAAGGGTATGTTTTGGCAAGATATTTCATGTATTGGCAGGTCTACTATCACAAGACGACCAGAGGCTTTGAATGTATTCTGCGAGAGCTTTGGCGTTATGCTCGGAATAAATATCAGAACGGCAATCTGGCCGAGCAGGACGTGCCAAGGCAGATTCGACCCTTCTTTCAGGAGGCCGTAACACTCGACGATTACCTTAACATAGATGACTACGACATTATCTCTGCACTGAAATTATGGCAAGCGTCGGAGGATCCTGTCCTTCGAGATATGTCCACACGTTTCTTGAGGCGACATCGCTTCAAGTCGATCGAGTTCAATGTGAACTTGCACTTCGATGTCCAGGACCGCATCAAGAAGGTGCTGGAGCGATATAATTATACGGAGTTTCAGTGCTATATGATTTTTGATCAGCCGTCAAGTGTTGCTTATGACTACTATACTGCTGGTGAGGAAGGGGAGAAGCCCCCGATATTGATCATAGACAAAAATGGCAGTGCCACTGAGGTATCGAAGTTGTCAGAGCCAATTAAGGCTCTGGCCGGACGCTCAAAAAACAGGTTTAACCTGTATGTGCCGGAAGAATGTGTACTTGAGGTCGAGAGCATAATACGTGCAGGTAGGTAGGCAGGTAGGCAGGTAGGTAGGTAGGAGGGGATAAAGTGTTTGAAAAGTATCTACCCTTAGCACTCATGTTGCAAATAGTGGGTCATGTCAGCGGCCGGAAGAAGTTGCAGAAGATTATTTACCTTGCACAGGCAAAGGGCGGTGCCTTTAACGAGAAATTCAAATACCATTTTTTCGGACCGTATTCCGAGACGTTGGCAGCGGAGCTCGAGGAGATGAAAGCGCTAGATCTCCTTGTCGAGCATGCTACCGTTAGCCCCTCTGGTTACATTTCCTATGAATACTCCCTCTCACATGATGGGAAAACGCTTGTGAAAGAATCTTGCCAGTCAGGCGTGGATGCAGAGATCGGCGTCGATCCTGAGTTCTTGATGCGCATGAACAGCAAAAGCGCTCGTGAACTCGAGCTAATAGCGGCGTTACATTACCTTATGTGCGCGGGCATGGCGGAGAGTGACGCGGTAAGCGCCGTAAAACTGCACAAGGCCCAGCAACACTACACCGATGAGGAGTGTAAGAAGGCGCTGGAGGAGCTCAGGGCGGAGGGCTTGAACCCCCATTTCCCGCAGTCTTAGATTCGGGTTTTCCCTGCCGGCAGGTTGATAGTGACCACTGCCGGATGAGAGGGAACCTCGCTCAGCCGTCGCGTCGTCACATACGAGGTACCAAATGCGAGGTACCAAACGCGTCACGGACGAGAGGCTGTCTGGACTTGGGCTTATGAAACTTGGTACCAGGCAGCTCTTTGCCCGACCTGCAAAGAAACTTGGCAGATTGACCCACCTCCCCGCCAAGAAAGTAGGCAGGTGCACCCGGGAGCGGGGGCAAAGCGGCAACAGAGTTGGCAGGATGGAGTTGAACGCGCGGCTAAAGATCTTGACGTGTTGGGTCCTGGTAAAGTAGAGGTGTTAGATTCAGATTTGGATTTAGATTTGATTTAGATAATGAGGACGAAATGGCTGTTCTAATGGATTATATGCCCTGTTCGAGGTTAAGAGACATGGCGAACCATAATCCAGCATCTTATTTATGAGGTAGAGGAAATCCACCGCGGGATCACCAGGAGGAGGTAATTCATAAGGTCCTTGGCAACTCATTCGTCTCGTAAATCAACCGATCTAGCTCCTGCACGAGCGCCCTGACCCTGTGGTCCGCAGCCTTTCCAGACAATATTGTGTCGGGAGAGAGCTTCGATCCCCAATAAAGCTCGTTGGCCGAATCGTCCGGGTCGATCTTGGCGCCCTCCAGCGAGGCTCCGGCGAATACACCCTTGCTCATGGAATAACTGTAAATGGCCGCTTTTAATTCGATGTCAGTCCTCGCCTCGGCATGGCGGCCCACCGGCCCCGCCGCGACGGATAGCTCGCCACCGAGGGTGATCTTGCCCTCCTCGAAGCCCTTCAAGCCGCGCTCGTTCGCAATGACCAGGACAAGGGACGTGGACTGTACGCCGATCTGGGGTCCCCAGGACAGTCCGGTAAGCTCAACAAAGCTCGGGCCATACCAGGCCCCGGTCACAGGATCGCGCCGGAGAACAAGGCCCTTCCCGTGCCTCGCCCCGATCATGAGGCCTGCCTTGAGCACCGAGGGGAAAATGGCGACGCCGTGCGCCTTCTTGAGGAGATACGCCATGGTTTCGAAGTCTTCTTGCCGGGACATCTCCTTGAGGATCTGCAGGGCCTCATCTATCCTGTCCGCGGGGGAACTCGCAGAAGCCGTGCCGGCCAGCCCTGTGGCCATCAACGTGATGGCACAGGCAAGTACGATCAACCTCTTCAGATATCCTCTCTTCAGATATCCTGCTTTCATCATCCGCATCCCGCTACGAACCTCCTTCTGCGGACCGCCTTCGTGGAACGCTTTCGTCCCTGAGCAACGCGGTCATACCAAGTTAGTGCGCAAAAATACCCAGACTTTTTGCAGGTAACAACTACCAGTGCCGCACAGTGGCCGGCGTGTCTCGCATCTCTCCGCCTGGCGGACGCGGCTAAGTGTAAGTTCGAAGATTACTGACGTTTTTCCAGGGGTTGCCGGTGTTGCGTTCCGGGGACGGCGCGCTTGCGGCGCGCCTCCGTTGAAATTTGGCGTGAGGGCCTTGCCAAATTTCAAAAGGC
>DUMQ01000051.1 GCA_012839815.1 Bacillota bacterium
GTATCTTCCTTCAACTTACACTGCTGATCTCAGGCCAGTTTCGGCGAGCCCGGTGCTAGATGCCAACGCATTTTCTTTTGATATATCATCCGAGGTTTTTGGCCTCGGAACATTGATTTCGCTTCTTGGGGGTGTTCTTCTGGGGCCGGTCGGCTTCGTTGCCGGTGCTGTGGCTTCGATGCTTGGGGTATCACGTACCTTCGTGAAGCTAATGCGGTTACCTGGTACCAAAGAGAAACTGTATTCTGAACTTCAACGGATCACTTATGAGGCTCAGAATGCCTTGATGGAGGCCTTACGTAAGTCCGTAACTGAAATAAGCAATTGCGTGTCACAGACCAGGGAATCCTCATTTGCGTCCCTGCATTGTGTAACAGAAAACCTGCCTGCTCTCAGGCAATGCCTAGAAAGCATTAAGTCCCAAGAATTGCCTAAATTAGAGCCTATATCTATCTCTATACGCGGGGTTATTCTTGAGGGGAGGAAGGAATATGCAGTCGCAGGTAGCTGAAGGTGGCCAGGTCAAGGGAACAAGGATTAGAGACTGGGCAATTCGCCTAGAGACTCATATGCAGGCATCACCTATCCGCAAGATCTTTGAGTCAGGGAACATGCCGCCTGCCCGAGTTTCAGAGGGTGCAATGACGGATCTCCTGGAGAATCTACGGATACAGGTGAGGAACCTGGAGGAGCCGCTCAAGGTCGTGCTTATGGGAGAAGTGAAAGCCGGGAAGTCCACCTTTATGAACGCGATAGCCGGGGGGGCAGGTCTCGCCGACCGATGTGTTGGAGGCAACTGCGACCATCATTGAGGTTTCCCATGGGGAAAAGCCGAGAGCTGTCATACAGTATGTAGACGGTGTCACCACCGAGGACGTTCCTGAAAGTATCTATGAAATCCTTAGGTCTCACCGTGGGGACGTGGAATTTTTCTCAAAATGCGAGGTTGTCAAGATAGAATCTCGGTTGCCTGGCCTTGCCTCCATAACAATTGTGGACACTCCAGGTCTTTCAAGCCTTACTGAGGCAAATCAAAGGCGTTCGCGGGACTACGTGCGAGAGTCCGATGTCGTGCTTTGGGTCCTTAATGCCAATCATCTTGGACAGATCGACGTCAAGGACGAAATGGCGCATGTCGCCAGAATGGGGAAACCAATCGTTGCTATTGTGAACCGAATGGACGAGGTCGAATCTTCGCCAGACCGGGTCATAAGATATGTCGAGCAGGAGCTTGCTGCGTACGTGAGGGCCGTATTCCCACTATCCGCCCGAAACGCCTACGATGCGGTGATGCGTGACGACGAGGAGGCCAAACAGGCTAGTGGTTTTGCCGAGATAATGCGTTTCCTTCGCGAAGAAATCCGGGAAGAACGGGATAGAGTCAAGTTTGATAGCGTGAAGTCATCCATTAATGCTATTCTTAGGCAAGACCAGGTGTATCATGAATCCTTTTTACGTCAACTCGCGTTTATCAGGGAGCAGGTGGCAAAGTATCATGAGGAACTGGACTATAGGCGGGTGACCGTTGAGGATAGAATCAGAACGCTGCTCGAGTCCAGGATACATATGGGTTTTCTGAGCAAAGAGCTGAGCCAGTTAGATGAGGAAATGAAGCGGATACGGTTCCTTCACATTCCTGCCCCAGTGCAAAAGATCGTTGAACATATGTTCTCGCAGGACGCGGTCAGTGAGTTTTGGGATCGTCTGAAAGACGATATCCAAAAAGAGTATGAGGCCACATGGCAGGAATCAATTAATGAACTTGATATCACGTTCGCCCGCAATATAGAGACTTCCCTCAAGAAAGAATCTGAGGCGGTCCAACTGAGTATAGCGAAGATCTCCCCTGGTGCTGGAGCAGAGGTGGCAAAAAAGGCGTTTGAGGGGGGAGCTATTGGGGGAGCA
Organism: Bacillota bacterium; assembly: GCA_012839815.1. Lineage (GTDB taxonomy): Bacteria > Bacillota > SHA-98 > Ch115 > JABLXJ01 > JABLXL01. The sequence continues at coordinate 1,906 of DUMQ01000051.1, forward strand.
GCAGGAGCAGGCTTAGCGGTATATGCGGCTGTTCTCGGGCCGGCAGCAGCCTACGTTACATTGGGTTCCGCTTTGGCGGCCGTGGTACCCCCTCTGGCCATTGCGGGAATCGCTGCAGGCACTGCGGCCGGCTTGCTCCGTCAATCGCAGGAGAAGGACAGGCTTAGGAAAGAGGTAACTAGCAAGGTCAGCGAACTCAGGAACAAACTTAAACGTCATGCCGACACAGAGATCCTGCCGAGGCTCCGCGAGGAGAGCAGGCGCATTGTGGACCAACTCAGTAGTCGCTTTGCACAGCAGCTTTATAACGGATGGGGAGAGGCGGATGTCGATTCTTTAGAGCAGGATACACGGGCTTATCTTGAATCGACTAGTATAATGCTGGCTAGTGCACCTTAAATTGTGGGCGCCCGGTGGGGTGCCACATGAAGTAGTCGAGGCTGGAAGTTATGCCATAGTCAATCACAGGCAAGACATAGGATGGAATCTGGTGAGCCGCCAGGTGGCGCAATACAGGGAACGCAGTGACGATGTGTTTATAGGATCGCCTCCTACTACTACCAGTATAGGGGAGATTCGAAACTTATAGGGCTCTGCCTGTAGAAAATGAGCATCTGGAGGGATTTCTGGAATCCAGGCAAACTATTGAAGAAACTGGGCTTTCTATCCGGGGTGTACGGTTATGGATTCAATCAGTCGAATCCTAGCAGAGGAGCGCCTATCATCTGGGTTTTTGTGGGAAAGCCTGGACCGGGGCTTGGCCGTTCTTGATTCTCTGCTTGAAAAAGAAGGAAGGAATAGTGGGATGATCTCAAACGTCGAATTTTTAAAACGGGCGAGAGGGGAGGTAGACAGAATCGTCCAGGCTGGATACCCTCTTGTCAAAGCAAGCGTCCTGATTCCTATTGGGTTATGGGGGTTTACTGAGGGTTTCCCAGCCCCCGACCTTGATATAAAGATTCTGGGGATAGGGAACCACCGCTTCTTCCTTTTCCATAGTGCCCTAGGACTTGTGATTCTTCGCCATCTCTATCGCCTATGGGTTGAGAAGAATGAAAAGCCTGAAAAATGGGTCAGCCACGTTAGAAGGAAAGTAGCCGGGATGCTGTTGGGGGGCTATGCTGTCGGCGTGGGGGTTCATCTCGCTATAGATGTTTTCCAGCCCAAAGCAGTGATATTCCCCTTCTTTGGGTCGCTGATCGACGGGACAATGGTTGACGATAATATCTGGCTTTTAGGAAAC
>DUMQ01000052.1 GCA_012839815.1 Bacillota bacterium
CCGCCGGGCGAAGAGAGAGGGGCCCCATAAATAACAAAAGGGCTACAAGCCCTTTTGCCTTCTCCAATTCTATTTGCTATACTTATATACTCATGCTATCATACTTATATTTATGCCACTCTATCCGCCACTCTACCGCATAACCGTCGCCTTTGTCCCCATCTCTTCCGCCATTATCTCTTGGAGAATTGCGGCGCCTTGCGTGCCTTCTTGAGACCATACTTCCTTCTTTCTTTCATACGCGGATCCCTGGTCAGGAGACCAGCCTTCTTCAAAGGCGACCGCAACTCCTCGCTGATATTGAGCAAGGCCCTGGCAATCCCATGCCTTACAGCTCCGGCCTGCCCCGTGATGCCTCCCCCTCGAACGTTAGCAATAACATCGTAGCGATCCAACACACCCGCCACGCGCAGGGGCTCTTTGACCACGATCTCTAGCACTTTACGGCCAAAATATTCAGTGAGGGGTTTCCCGTTTATAATTATATTCCCGCTGCCCGGAGTAATCCGGACTCGGGCAACAGCGCACTTGCGTCTTCCCGTTCCACTGTATTGAACCTGTGCTGCCACTCCTCCACCCCCCCTTCACTAGCCTTCTATCTCAAGCTTTTCTGGTTTCTGTGCCTCGTGAGGGTGCTCTGGCCCTCTATAAACCCTGAGCTTCCTGATGATCTTGCGGCCCAGCCTGTTATGCGGCAACATCCCCATAACCGCATGCTCAATTACTCGCTCTGGCTTGGTCTTCAAGAGGTCAACGAGGCGTGTCGCCTTGAGCCCGCCAGGATAAAGTGAATGAGTATAATATATCTTCTTGTTTAACTTGTCGCCCGTTACTGCCACCTTTTCAGCGTTCACAACGATCACATGATCTCCGGTATCCATATTGGGGGTGTAAATCGGCTTGTGTTTTCCCCGCAGGATGCTAGCAACCTGGGAAGCAAGCCTGCCCAGGGTCTTGCCCGTGGCGTCAACCACGTACCATTTCCTCTCTATGTCCCCGGCTTTAACAGTATAGGTAGAATTCTTATTCATGAAACTTTCCCCCTTGACACGCTCACACAAAGCTATTTTAATACACAAAAAGCCAGGATGTCAACATAAAGGTATCCGGGTACCGGGATACCGGTATAAACCGGTATCCTCCTAAGTTAGTGCGCAAAAATCTCTGCCCTTTTTGGCACTCGCATAGAGTGTCTCGCATCTCTCGGCCAGGCGGACGCGGCTAAGTGTAAGTTCGAAGATTATCGCCGTTTTTCCAGGGGATGCCGGTGCTTGCGTTCCGGGGACGGCGCGCTTGCGGCGCGCCTCCGTTGAAATTTGGCGCGAGGGCCTTGCCAAATTTCAAAAGGCCCCGTCACGCAAGCACCGGCATCCCCCTGGGACGTGCTGGTAAACTGGCACAAATCGGCACTAACTTAGTATTTAACGCATACGAGGTATAAACCCTTTGCTGGCGCGGTTGGCCCCGCAACCCGCCGATCCCTCGCATCGAGAACCTTCTTTACCCATTCAGGAGCCTCCCTGCCGGAGCCAACCCTCAGTATTGTCCCAACTATGATCCGCACCATATTATAAAGGAAACCGTCAGCCTCGATCGTCATGGAGATGACCCCGCCGTCCCCGGACCACTCGAGTACCTTAACCTCCCGTTCGAATGTCTTCGCCCCGCCACCCGATGCCGCAAAAGACCTGAAATCATGCCTGCCGATCAAACATTCACTCGCGATGCGCATCCTCTCCAGGTCGAGCTCCTCATGAACATGATAAGCATAGTTCCTCAAAAATACGGACGCATGAGAGCCCGTCTGGATCTTATAGCAATATACCTTGCTTTTCGCATCATACCTGGCATGAAACCCGATATCAACCTCCTCGGCATCGATAATACGTATGTCCGGCGGGAGCACACTATTCAAAGCGGGAGGGAAACTCTCCGGTGGCATCCGGCTGGACGTCCTGAAGTTCACGACCTGGCCAAGGGCGTGCACCCCTGCATCGGTCCGCCCGGCGCCAGTTACCCTGACATGTTCTTTGACTATACGCAGGAGGGCCTTTTCAAGCTCACCCTGGATCGTCCGGACGCCAGCCTGCAGCTGGAAACCAGAATATGCAGTGCCGTCATACTCCATAACCAGCTTGATATTGCGTTCCATCGCCCTATCGCCTTGCCAAATTAGAGAAACACCGCAACCACTACAATAAACGTTACGGTAACCAGAGATGCAACATAATCATCCGTGGTGGCCTTGAGCTGGCGCATTCGTGTTCTTCCTTCCCCGCCCCGGTAACATCGCGCCTCCATAGCTATGGCGAGTTCGTCAGCACGACGAAAGGCGATCACAAAAAGCGGTACCAGGAGCGGCACCAGACTTTTGGCCCTCTGAAAAATATTCCCGCTCTCAAAATCCGCACCCCGGGCCATCTGCGCCTTCATTATCTTCTCCGTCTCCTCCAGGAGCGTCGGGATGAATCTCAAAGCTATAGTCATCATCATCGCAAGCTCGTGAGCGGGCACACCAATCCGCCTGGCCGGCCGCAGGAGGGCCTCCATCCCATCTGTTAGCTGGATGGGTGAAGTTGTCAGGGTCAACAAAGATGTGGCCACGACGAGGAGGACTAGACGGCCAACCATGAGCACACCCTTATATACCCCCGCATAGGTAGCGATCAATGGTCCCAGCCTGAAAAGCTCCTTCCCGGGGTTCATGAAAAGGTGCAACAAGAAAGTCAAAATCAGAATTATGACGAGAGGCCTCAAGCCCCGGACGATATAACCCGGGGATATGCGCGACAGCGCCACAGCTGCGCCTACGAAAAGAAAAAGCAATACATAACCCCAGAGCTCCTCGACAAAGAAAATGCCTATGACCACCGCGAGCGTCAGGAGTATCTTCGTCCGGGGATCCAGCCGGTGTATTACCGAATCACCCGGTATATGCTGTCCTATCGTAATGCTGCTGAACATGGGCATAGGCTACGCCTCCGACACGCCCTTCCCGGGCATGAGCAATGGCAAGAGTTCCTCTTTTGCTTCACCGACGGTGAGAACATCAGTTCTTACGTTCCATCCCCTTCGTGCCAGTTCGCGCATGAGTTCGGTGACCTGAGGGATGCCAAGGCCCATTTCCCGGAGTTCCTCAGCTCTCTTGAACACCTCCCGGGTTGGCCCGTCGATGGCTATCTTGCCCCTATTCATGACTATCAGCCTATCCACAAGCTCCGCCACATCCTCCATGTTGTGCGAGACCAGCACGATGGTCATCCCCAGTTCGGTATGCAGCCTCTTTATCTGCCCCAGGATATCGTCCCTACCCCTTGGATCAAGGCCCGCCGCGGGCTCATCGAGAATGAGCGTCTTTGGCTGCATTGCCAGGACCCCGGCGATGGCAACCCGCCGCATCTGGCCGCCGCTCAGCTCAAAAGGCGACCTGTCCTTCACCCCTTCGTAATCCAGGCCGGCGATCCTAAGCGCCCACATGACGCGACCCGCGACCTCGTCCTCGGAGAGACCTAGATTCCTGGGCCCAAATGCCACATCTCCATAAACCGTTTCCTCAAAGAGTTGGTGCTCGGGATATTGAAAAACCAGACCCACCTTCCGCCGGATCTCTTTCATCTTCGTATCCCGGGAGCTCAGGTCAATGTCGTCAATATAAACCTTCCCCCGCGTAGGTTTCAAGAGGCCATTGAAGTGCTGGACCAGCGTGGACTTGCCGGATCCGGTCTCCCCAATAAGGCCCACAAACTCCCCATCATCTATGTTCACGCTCACATCATCAAGCGCGACGGCCTCGAAGGGCGTCCCCGCCATATAGATATGAGAGACATGCTCAACCCTTATTGACATCACACATCACCTGAAGCGACGATCCGGCGCGGCCCGTATATCCTATCCAGATAAACAGCCATATCGCTGACCCTGAATATATCCTGCGGCAACCTGGCGCCGGCCTTGTTTAGCTCATAGGCCAGCTCTGTCACCTGGGGAACATCCAGGTGCAACCCCCTGATCATCTCGACCTTACTGAATATCTTTCCAGGCACATCATCCATGACCACCCTGCCGCCTTCCATGACGATAACCCTGCTACCCAGGACCGCTTCGTTCATAAAGTGGGTAATGTGGATGACGGTCATGCCCTTCTCCGAATTCAACCTGCAAATTGTACGCATGACCTCATCGCGGCCGGCTGGATCAAGCATGGCCGTAGGCTCATCCAGCACTATGCACTCTGGTCGCATGGCGAGAACCCCAGCGATCGCCACCCGTTGCTTCTGGCCCCCTGAGAGCAAGTGTGGAGCGTGACGCTTGTAGCCTACCATGTCCACGACCTCCAGCGCCCAGTCTACTCTCTCCCGGATTTCAGCGGGTGGAACCCCGAGATTCTCGGGCCCGAATGCAACATCTTCCTCTACCGTAGTCGCCACGATCTGGTTATCGGGATTCTGAAATACCATTCCCACGGTCTGTCTTATTTTCCACAGGTTCTTGGGATCCCTCGTATCCATGTCCTTAACCAGGACTCTCCCCGAAGTCGGGACCAGGAGCGCGTTCAGGTGCTTCGCTAACGTCGATTTACCCGAGCCGTTATGGCCTACAATCACAACAAACTCGCCCTTGTCTATGGCGAGATCGATCCCCCTCAGAGCGCCTATCTCGTTATCCTGTCCCGAGCCGTAGACGAAGGAGACTCCCTCCAACCTGAACATCTCTTCCAAGCCCGACCCTCCTGACCCTGACTCCTGGTTCCCTGCTCCTACACAAGCTCAACGATGACAAGTGGTGCCCTGTCGCCCCTGCGCGCTTCGAGTTTGATTATCCGCGTGTACCCACCGGGTTTATCCTTATACCTCGGACCTATATCGGAAAAAAGCTTCTTGAGAGCATCCTTGCTCGCGATATAGCTGGCAACTAGCCTCCTCGAATGCAAATCCTCCCGCCCGGCGAGGCTGATAAGCTTCTCGGCGATCGACCGTATCTCCTTCGCCTTGGCCTCCGTGGTTCGAATTCTATCGTGCAAGACCAGGGCCGTAACCATGCTCCTGAATGTCGCATGCCTGTGCCCTGATGTGCGCCCCAATTTTCTCTGCCCCATCGTTGTGCCTCCTTCCCCTGCTCCAGTGGTCAAATCCATTTGATCAAGTCGATCCTCTGATGATCCTCTGATGATCAAGTCAATCCTCTGATGGCTTCAGCGATAGCCCTAGATTGGCAAGCTTTGCCTTAACCTCTTCGAGAGACTTCTTCCCGAGATTCCTCACCTTCATCATGTCTTCCTCTGTCCTCTTGGTCAATTCCTCGACGGTGTTTATCCCGGCGCGCTTCAGGCAGTTATATGACCTGACAGAGAGATCGAGCTCCTCTATGGTCATTTCCAGGGCTTTATCCTTACCCTCTTCCTCGCGCTCGACCATAATCTCAACCCCACCCGGGGATTCGGTCAGGTTTATGAAGAGTGTAAGGTGCTCCTTAAGGATCCTGGCCGCCAGGCTGAGGGCCTCTTTAGGAGATATGCTCCCGTCAGTCCAGAGCTCGAGGATCAACCTGTCATAATCCGTAACCTGTCCGACCCTTGTGTTTTCCACAGTATAATTGGCCTTGACAACGGGGGAATAAATTGAATCCACGGGAATAACCCCGATAGCCTGGCCAAGCTTCCTCCGCTCGGCCGGCACATAACCCCGCCCCTTATCAACTGTTATCTCCATAAACAGTCGGCCATCCTTTTCAAGGGTTGCGATGTGAAGATCCGGGTTCAGGATTTCAACATCCGGGTCGGCTATGATATCTGCGGCCGTAACCTCGCCTTCGCCCTCGGCTTCCACTCTTATAACCTTGGGCTCATCGACATGGAGCCTCAACAAGAGCTCCTTAAGGTTCAATATGATATCCGTTGTATCCTCGAGCACCCCGGGTATAGTGGAGAACTCATGCAAAACCCCATCTATCTTAACGGAGGTCACAGCGGCCCCTGGCAAGGAGGAGAGAAGTACCCTGCGAAGCGAGTTCCCGAGCGTAATGCCGTAACCCCTCTCCAAAGGCTCCACAACGAACTTACCGTATTTGTCGGTAAGTTCGACGCATTCGATCCTCGGCTTCTCAATTTCTAACATTAAAGACCTGCCCTCCTTCATTTGCGATATCACGCCAAATCACGCTACGCCGACCTCCCGGGTTTTATCGCGAATACAACTCTACGATCATGTGCTCCTGAACCGGCACATCTATTTGGTCCCTCGTAGGCAGGTTCAGAACCCTGCCAGATAGCTCGCTTGCATTGAGCTCAAGCCACGGCGGCGTTCCCTTGTCTACCAGAGACTCGGCAAGGGCCTTAAATTTTGGGAGTTCCTTGCTTCGCTCGCGAATGGATATTACATCCCCAGGGCTCACAAGGTAAGACGGGATATCCACCTTCCTCCCGTTCACGGCTATATGGCCGTGTCGCACTATCTGCCTCGCCTCATTTCGTGAGGAACCGAACCCCAACCGGTAAACTACATTATCAAGCCGGCTCTCGAGGATCTGAAGGAGGGCCTCGCCAGTGATGCCCTTCTTCCTTGCCGCCATTTCAAAATAGCGCTCAAACTGCCGCTCAAGGATGCCGTATATCCTCCGGAGCTTCTGCTTCTCCCTTAACTGGATCGCATACTCGGATAGCTTTTTCCGCCCCTGGCCATGCTGTCCCGGTGCGTACCCGCGTCTATCAATCGCACACTTTTCTGTAAAACATCTATCGCCCTTGAGAAAGAGCTTGATGCCCTCTCTCCTGCAAAGCCTGCATACGGGCCCCGTGTACCTTGCCATGCAATCAACCTCCCTTAGACTCTCCTGCGTTTAGGTGGCCTACAACCGTTATGGGGGATAGGGGTAACATCCTTTATCATATTTATCTCCAGGCCTGCAGCCTGCAGCGATCTGATGGCCGCCTCTCTTCCGGCTCCCGGCCCCTTTACATAGACTTCTATCTGCCTCATGCCATGCTCCATCGCAGCTTTGGCCGCCGCTTCCGCAGCCATCTGCGCCGCAAATGGAGTCCCCTTCCTCGATCCCTTGAACCCTTGGTTCCCGGCGCTTGACCAGGAAATTACGTTACCCCGCGAATCAGTTATGGTGACTATGGTATTGTTAAACGTCGACCGAATATGTGCGGCGCCGCTTTCGATGTGTTTCCGCTCTCTCTTTTTTGTCCTGGTGCCCTTCTTAGGCATCGCCCCATACCCCTCCTCCTAATATTACTTGGATCTCCTTACTCCTACCGTCTTCCGTGGGCCCTTCCGGGTCCTGGCGTTCGTCCTGGTCCGTTGCCCCCTGGTGGGAAGCCCCCGTCTGTGTCGCAGCCCCCGGTAGGTCCCTATATCAATAAGCCGTTTAATGTTGGCCGCCTCTTCAGCCCTGAGGTCGCCCTCGACCTTGTATTCCTTGTCGATAACCTCTCTAAGCTTTGTTATCTCCTCTTCCGTAAGATCCCGGACCCTCGTGTCCGGGTTAACACCCGTCTTACCGAGGATGTCTCTTGACCTGGTAAGCCCTATGCCGTAAATATACGTCAACGCGATTTCAACCCTCTTGTCCCTGGGCAGGTCGACTCCGGCAATCCTGGCCATTCTCGTTCCACCTCCGCTCTAGCCCTGTTTCTGCTTATGCTTGGGATTCTCACAGATAACCATAACGCGCCCCTTGCGTTTGATTATCTTGCATTTTTCACATATCTTCTTAACCGATGGGCGCACCTTCATAACTCAAACCCTCCCGGCTCGCGTCATTATTTATAAGGTTAACCTTAAAGTCAAGCTTGAGGTCACGTTCAAGGACCCATTTATAAAGCTCTATTTAAAACGGTAGACGATTCGCCCGCGCGTTAAATCGTAAGGTGAGAGCTCTACCGTCACCCTATCGCCCGGCAGTATCCTGATGAAATTCACCCTCATCTTGCCCGATACATGGGCCAGGACCCTGTGCCCGTTCTGCAACTCCACACGAAACATGGCATTAGGCAACGCCTCAATAACGGTTCCCTCAACTTCTATGGCGTCGCGCTTGGACATGGGGTTATCGCCCCCCTCCGTCATTCATATCATTACCTAAATCATTACCTAGATTTCTCAAGGCCTCCCGGACCTCCTCGTCGCTTATCTCCTGGCCTGCCAGGAGCTTGGACTCTATATCACGCGCAACCTTCGAAAGCAAGGTAAGATGATAGATATTCTTTCTCTTGGGATTCCCCTGCCTACGAGTCTTGCCGTCGACAACCTCAACATATCTTTCATCAATAATCCTGGCAACGAGATAAAGCCGCCCACGATCTCTCCCCGCGCGCGAAATCACCAGCTGCCCGGGGCGTAATCTCATATTGACCACCTGCCACCCCAATATCCGGTGTGCCGGCCAGCCAGGGGGCCAGACTAGAGCCGGGTTAATATCTCAGGTTCCCCAGAGGTAATTGCGACTGTATGCTCAAAATGAGCCGATAGCGATGAATCCTTGGTTACCACGGTCCACTTATCCTCTTTTACCACAACCTCGTGGTCGCCCGCGTTTACCATGGGCTCGATGGCTAGAACCATGCCAGGCTTGAGGAGCGGGCTCGATGAACCCTGGACGACGAAATTCGGAACCTGAGGGTCCTCATGCATGTTGCGCCCTATGCCGTGTCCGACAAAACTGCGAACGACGGAGAAGCCATGAGATTCGACGTGCGACTGGATAGCATGAGATATATCCATCACGCGCCGGCCAGCCCTTGCCGCATCTATCCCCTTGTAGAGCGCCTCCTCGGTCACCCTCAATAGCCGCCTGGCCTCGTCGCTAATCTCCCCGACAGGCAAGGTTATAGCCGCGTCACCGTGAAAGCCGTTAACAATCGCCCCCACATCGATGCTGACTATATCGCCTTCCTTAAGGCGCCTTTTGCCCGGGATGCCATGAACCACTTCCTCATTTACTGATGCGCACACGCTCTTGGGGAACCCATGAAAACCCTTGAAAGACGGGATCCCCCCCAGTCTCCGGATACAGTCCTCAGCGATGGCATCGATCTCCAGTGTAGTTACCCCGGGCCTCACCGCCTCTCTAATCCTCTCAAGGGCCTGAGCGACGACCCTGCCAGCCTGCCGCATGGCCCTGATCTCTTCATCAGATTTACGCACGATCATGAGCTGTCGCTTCCTCTAAAGCCCTACGAATATCCTCGTAGACCTTATCGATATCCTGTTCGCCATTGATCACCTGCAGCAAACCCTGCGCGCGATAGTAATCCACCAGGGGACTGGTTTCGGCCTCGTATACCTCCAGTCGCTTTCTAACGGTTTCCTCCTTGTCATCATCACGCTGGTATAGCTCGCCCCCGCAGGCCGGGCACGTGTTTGGATCCGGCGGCGGGTTAAAGATGACATGATAGGGAGTGCCGCACCGCCTGCAGGTTCGCCGCCCGGTTAGCCGCGCAACCAGCGTCTCGACGCTTGCATCGATGCTGATCACCGCATCGAGCCTTGAGCCAATCTGGGCCAGGACCTCATCAAATGCCCTTGCCTGAACCAGGTTCCGGGGGAAACCGTCGAGCACGAATCCGTTGCGGCAGTCATCCGCCGAGAGTCGCTCCCGCACCAGCCCGATCGTAACCTCATCAGGCACAAGGCGCCCTGACCTCATATACTCCTGGGCGGTCCGGCCGAGCTCGGTCCCTCGCTTGACTGCCTCGCGAAACATATCGCCCGTTGACACATGGGGTATCCCGTAGCCCTGGGCTATTCTCTCTGCCTGTGTGCCCTTCCCCACCCCAGGGGGTCCCAGTAGAACCAGCCTCATCATCTGTAGGCCCCGCCTCCTATTTGATGAAGCCCTCATACTGCCTCATCAGCAGCTGGGCCTCTATCTGCTTCATCGTATCAAGCGCTACCCCGACCACGATCAGCAACGCTGTGCCACCAAAGTATATGCTCTGTATCTTCGTCAAGGCCGTCATAATGTTTGGAAGCACCGCAACTATCGCAAGGAATATGGCCCCCGCCAGGGTTATCCTCGTAAGCACCCTGTCCAGGTATTCAACGGTCGGCCTCCCGGGCCTCAGGCCGGGGATGAATCCCCCGTACTTCTTCATGTTATTGGCAACTTCCACGACGTTAAAGGTAACGGCCGTGTAAAAATAGGTGAAGAATATCACCAACACCGCATAGGCGATTATATAGCTCAGGCTGCCGGACGCAACCCAGTTTCGAAGGAAGTCGAACCTCGGCACAAACTGCGCAATTGTCATGGGGAAGGCTAGGACTGACGATGCAAATATCACCGGTATCACGCCTGCCTGGTTAACCCTCAGGGGTATGTGCGTGGTCTGCCCGCCATACATCCTCCGGCCAACCACCCGCTTTGCATATTGCACAGGTATCCGCCGCTGGCCCTCCTGGATCCAGATGACCCCTACAATAGATGCCACGGCGAGGATGAGAAAGAGAATTACATTAAATGGGTTAATCCCGCCCTTGCCGATCGTCAACGCCGTCATATGGATATAAGCGGGAATCCTCGCCACGATGCCTGCGAATATGATTAGCGATATCCCGTTACCGATACCGTGTTCGGATATCTGCTCGCCGAGCCACATAAGGAATACCGTTCCCGCAGTCAGGGTCACCACGATCAGCGCGATGGGAAGAGCCCCCGGCACCTCCACGGCGCCTCTTATGGCCATCGTAATGCCAAACGCCTGGATCACGCCCAGGACTACAGTCCCGTACCTGGTGTACTGGGCTATCTTCTTGCGGCCGTCGATCCCCTCCTTGGCCAGCCTCTCCAGGCTAGGAATGACGATTGTCAAGAGCTGAATTATAATGGAGGCCGTAATATACGGGTTGACACCCATAGCAAACACCGTAAACTTCTTCAAAGCGCCCCCCGCAAACATATCAAGGAGGCTGAAGAGGCCTCCCTCTCCGAAGGTCTCAACCAGCTTTGCAGCATTTACTCCAGGGACCGGGATATAAGCGCCGATCCTGAAAACCGCCAGGAGGAGCGCCGTGTATATTAATTTGCTCCGCAAGTCCTTTACCCTGACTGCGGCGCTCAAAGAACCCAGCACCTAAATCACCTCGACCTTCCCGCCGGCTGCCTTGATCTTCTCCTCCGCTGACCGGCTGAAGCTATGTGCCCTGACTGTGAGGGGTTTGGTTAATTCCCCGTCGCCAAGGACCTTGAGGCCATCCTTCACCTTCTTCACCATGCCCGAGCTGATAAGCACATCGGGGGTAACTTCCGTTCCCTCGTCAAATCGGTTAAGATCCCCTACCTTGATGATTGCATATTCTTTTTTGAATATATTCGTAAACCCCCTCTTCGGGAGCCGACGTTGAAGTGGCGTCTGGCCACCTTCAAACGCGGGTCCCTTGCCGCCACCAGATCGCGCTAGCTGTCCTTTATGGCCCCTGCCGGCGGTCTTTCCAAGCCCTGACCCTATACCTCTGCCCTTTCTCTTGGGCGCCTGTTTGGCCCCGGCGGGCGGCATAAGCTCGTGTAGCCTCACCAGTCACACCCCCTTCGTATCATTCATTTTGTTACCCATCGATTTCCTCTACATCCAAAAGGTGCTCTATCTTCCGGATCATCCCACGCACCTGCGGGGTATCCGCGTGCACAACAGCCTGGTTCAGCTTGGACAACCCGAGCGCCTTGATCGTCGCCTTCTGGCTCTCAGGTGCCCCTATCCCGCTCCTGCGGAGGGTGATCTTCAACTTACGCGATCCTATCTTAGATTCCGTGGACAAGTTATGTTCCCCCTCAGCCAAGCAATTCTTCGACGGTCTTCCCCCGGAGCTTTGCAACATCTTCGGGACGCTTGAGAGACTTCAAACCCTGAATTGTGGCGCCAACCACGTTCAGAGGATTGGAAGAGCCCAGAGACTTGGTAAGGATATCCCTTATTCCAGCGGATTCAACTACCGCCCTCACGGGGCCGCCCGCAATGACGCCAGTGCCTTCCCCGGCCGGCTTGAGCAAGACCTCCCCCGCACCGAAGCGGCCTATTACCTCATGCGGTATCGTAGTTCCAATAATCGGCACCTCGAAGATATTCTTCTTGGCGTCTTCTACGCCCTTCCTTATAGCCTCCGAGACCTCCGCTGCCTTGCCGAGGCCCGCGCCGACATGCCCGTTACCATCGCCCACGACTACCAGGGCGCGAAAGCTCCTTGTCCGGCCGCCCTTTGTGGTCTTGGCAACAGGATCAATGCTCACAACCTTCTCTTTAAGGTCCAGGCCTTCATAATCGACCCTCTTCATCTACGTCCCTCCCCTTACCTCTATTTTCACTTAGCACTTACAACCCTCGCCCTCTCAGCAACCAGTTAAAATTCAAGGCCTCCCTCTCGCGCGCCATCCGCAAATGCCGCGATCCTGCCGTGATAGATATTCCCGCCGCGATCAAAGACTACGCTCTTTATTCCCTTCTCAAGGGCGCGTTTCGCGAGCAGCTTGCCAGCCTCCCTCGCGGCCTCCACATTATTGCCCCGGCCAATTTCCTTTTTCACCTCGGGCTCTACGGTAGATATCGCTACCAGGGTGTGACCGGCCTGGTCATCTATAATCTGAGCGCTAATATGCTTAAGGCTCCGGAATACGCTCAACCTCGGGCGTTCCGGGGTCCCGACGACCTTCTTCCGCACCCTTAGGTGCCTGCGTTTCCTCGCAGCCCTTCTGTCGAATGGTTTAAACATCCGTCACCGCACCCCTCACCATTACTTCTTACCGGCCGCCTTGCCGGCCTTGCCAGCCTTCCTGCGTATCCGTTCGTCAACATACTTAATACCTTTGCCTTTATACGGCTCAGGCTCACGCACGGCGCGGATATCCGCGGCTACCTGACCGACACGCTCCTTGTCGATCCCCCTGACCACGATCTTCGTAGGTTGGGGTACCTCTATCTCGATGCCCTCACCGGGATCGATCTCAACCGGGTGCGAATAGCCGACAGTAAGAACCAGTTTCTTTCCCTGCTTTGCCGCTTTGTATCCCACACCCGAAATCTCCAGGGACTTTTCATAACCCTCAGTGACACCCTTGACCATGTTTGCCACGAGCCCGCGCGTCAGACCATGTAGAGCTTTATGCTCCTTGCTATCGCTGGGGCGCTTCACGAGTATCTTGCCATCCTCCACCACCAGCTGCATATCATTGTGAATCCTCTTTGAAAGGATCCCTTTGGGGCCTTTAACCGTTATAACATTGCCTTCAACCGCCACTTCCACGTTTGGGGGCAACGCTACCGGCATCCTTCCAATGCGAGACACCTGTATCCCTCCTTCCACACGAGAACCCTCACGGCCGTTAAACTGCCGGTCCCCGCCGGCTCCTCACCGGACCTCGCCGGCACGCCTCACCATACGTAGCAGATGACCTCGCCGCCCACCTTCTCCTTGCGGGCCTTCTTATCAGCCATGATGCCCTTGGGCGTTGATAGGATCGCAACTCCAAGACCTCCCAGGACCCTGGGCAGCTCATCCTTGCCGACATAGACACGGAGTCCCGGCTTGCTGATCCGCTTTAATCCCGAGATCACCTTCTGCTTATTCGGCCCATACTTCAGATACAACCTGAGGATACCCTGCTTCCCGTCATCAATAAGCTCATAGTCTCTGATGAAACCCTCCTCCTTAAAGACCCGAGCGATCTCCCTCTTGATCTTGGAGGCTGGGACATCAACCACCTCATGATTCGCCGTGCTAGCATTCCGAATTCTCGTCAGCATATCGGCAATCGGATCCGTTGACACCACGCCAGACGACCCCCCTTCTCACCAGCTCGCCTTGGTCACACCCGGAATTTCACCCCTGTGCGCCAACCTCCTGAAACATATCCTGCACATGTCGAATTTTCTCATATATGCCCTGGGACGCCCGCAGATGCGACACCGGTGGTATGCACGCACCTTAAACTTGGGCGTCCTCTTCTGCTTTTCAATGAGAGCTTTCTTCGCCAAGCTATTCCCTCCTTCCTCTTCTCTTCTTTTCCTTCCTCAACTACTCCGCCCTAAACGGCATACCCATAGCCTTGAGGAGTTCGTAGGATTCCTCATCTGTTTTCGCTGTAGTAACGAGCGTTATATCCATACCGCGTATCTTATCGATTTTATCATAGACTATCTCAGGGAAGATCAATTGCTCCTTAATTCCCAGGGTATAATTACCTCTGCCGTCAAACCCCTTTGGAGAAACCCCCCGGAAGTCCCGGATCCTCGGGAGAGCGGCGTTGAATAGCTTATCGAGAAAATAGTACATACGTTCCCCGCGTAGCGTTACCTTGCACCCGATCGGTATACCCTTTCGGAGCTTGAAAGCGGCTATAGACTTTTTTGCACGCATTACCGCGGGCTTCTGACCCGTTATAGCCTTTAAATCCTCCATTGCCGCATCGAGAGCTTTAGGTTCCGATACCGCATCGCTTACCCCCATATTGACGACGACCTTTTCTATCTTGGGGATCTCCATAACGCTCTTGTAGTTGAATTTCTGCTTCAGCAATGGAGCAACTTCCTTCTCATACTTTTCTCTGAGACGCGACATTAACCACCCTCCTTCCACCTCGAAGGCTCCTTTACTTTCCTATTTCAGCCCCGCACTTCTTGCAAACTCTGATATAGTCCCCATCCTCGGCCAGCACGCGCCCCACACGGGTTGGCTTATTACATTTATTACATATAACCATGACCTTGCTTACAGGCATAGGGCCGGGCTTCTCAACGACCCCACCCTGGGGCATTGTGCGTGTCGGCTTCGTATGTCGTTTCAGGATGTTGATGCCTTCGACGGTTACCTTCCCGTCCTTGGGGAATACTCGTAAAACCTTCCCCTTCTTGCCTTTATCCTTTCCCGAAAGAATCAGGACCGTATCGCCCTTTTTGACATTCTTAATCTTAAACCTTGCTTGGGCCAACTCCAGTGCGCCCCCTTTCAGACTAAAGCACCTCTGGCGCAAGCGAGATTATCTTCATAAAGTTCTTATCCCTCAGCTCCCGCGCCACGGGCCCAAAGATTCTCGTCCCCCTGGGATTATTCTGTTCATTTATAATCACGGCAGCATTCTCGTCAAACCTTATATATGAACCATCAGGCCGCGGGAGATTCTTCCGCATCCTGACGATAACAGCCCTCACGACGTCGCCCTTCTTCACCATACCGCCGGGGGTCGCCTCCTTTACCGAGGCTATTATCACATCCCCGATACCGGCGTAACGCCTGTTGGAACCGCCGAGGACGCGTATACACATGATCTTCCTTCCGCCGGTATTGTCAGCTACATTGAGAATCGTCTGCGGCTGGATCATCGCCCGCCCTCCTTTCAAAACCCTCGCTACGTAAACGTAAACCCAGACTATCTTATATCGTTGCCGTTTACCTGGCCCTCTCTATGATATCGATGACCCTCCATCTCTTTTCCCTGCTGAGGGGCCTCGTCTCCATTACCTTGACCTTGTCGCCAATATGGCACTCGTTCCCCTCGTCGTGGGCCTTGAGCTTCATGGTCCGGCGAATAATCCGGCCGTAAACCGGATGTCTGACCGTCCTCTCGACAGCCACGACAACCGTTTTATCCATGGCATCACTAACAACGGTACCGGTCCGCGTTTTGCGCACCCCGCGCTCCGCCGTCGCCACAGGCACCCCCTCCTTCCAAAACTGGCCTGATCTCGTTCATTTAAGTCCGGTTGATCCCCTACGCCCGGTTGATCCTCAGCTCTCGCTCACGCAAGATTGTATTGACACGCGCAATGGAGCGCTTGACTTCTCGCAGCCTCATAACGTTTTCAAGCTGGCCGGTGGCAAGCTGAAACCTCAAGTTGAAGAGCTCTTCCTTAAGGTTCCGGAGGTTCCTTTCAAGTTCCTCATTTGTAAGGTCCCTCATCTCCTTAGCCTTCATTTGCCTCACCACCCACTTCCTCACGCTTGATAAACTTGCTCTTGACAGGGAGCTTATAGGCAGCGAGCCGCATTGCCTCCCTCGCTACATCCTCGGGCACCCCTGCAATTTCAAAAAGCACGCGCCCGGGCTTTACAACCGCGACCCAGTATTCGGGATTGCCCTTCCCGCTTCCCATACGGGTCTCCGCGGGTTTCGCCGTTACGGGCTTATCCGGAAAGATCTTAATCCAGACCTTCCCACCCCTTTTGATATACCGGGTCATGGCAATTCGGGCCGCCTCGATTTGACGCTCGGTAATCCATCCTGGTTCGAGGGCCTGCAGCCCAAATTCGCCGAGATACAACTCTGCCCCGCGTGAAGCTGTGCCCTTCATCCTGCCGCGTTGAACCTTCCGGTACTTGACTCTCTTAGGTTGTAACACTCCTACTCGCCTCCCTGTGCCGCCGCTTTCGGCTTCTCCGGAAGCACCTCGCCCTTATATATCCAAACCTTGACCCCTATACGACCATAGGTGGTATAGGCCTCTGCGAAACCATAGTCGATATCAGCCCTCAGCGTATGAAGAGGAACCTTGCCCTCATTGTAACCTTCACTCCGAGCGATTTCCGCGCCGCCAAGCCGCCCGCTGCACCTCATCTTTACCCCCTGGGCGCCGAGCTTCATCGCTCGCGCCATGGCCTGTTTCATAGCACGCCTGAATGAAACCCTCTTCTCAATCTGTTGCGCGATGTTCTCAGCCACCAGCTGCGCATCGAGCTCAGGGATCTTGACCTCCACGATGTTTACGCTTACCTGCTTGCCCGTCATGTTCTCCAGCTGGCGCCTGAGGTTCTCCACCTCCTGGCCGCCCTTTCCTATGACCATCCCGGGACGCGCCGTATGGATCGTCACCCTGAGCCTGTTAGCTGCCCGTTCGATCTCGACCCTCGAGATGCCGGCCGCATAGAGCCTCTCCTTGATAAACTTTCGGATCTCAAGGTCCTCGTGCAAGAGGTCCGAGTAATTCTTCTTGCTATACCATCTTGATGCCCAGTCCTTTATCACCCCGAGCCTCAATCCCATCGGGTGTACCTTCTGGCCCACAAATCACCCCTCCTTCTCCCTGAGAATAACCGTAACATGGCTCGTGCGCTTTCTTATCCGCACCGGGATGCCACGCATCCGGGCGCGCCATCTCTTCAAAGTGGGTCCCTGGTCAACATAGGCTACCGCAACGTAGAGATCATCCTTGTTAAGGTCCAAATTGTGCTCAGCATTCGCCATGGCTGACTTGATAACCTTGGCTACAACCTCTGCAGCCCCTTTGGGGGTATGCTTCAGCAACGCCAGCGCCTCGTTGGCGGTCTTGCCCCTGATGATGTCGACAACTTGTCGTACCTTCCGCGGCGAGATTCTCACGTACCGTGCTACCGCTCTGGCCTCCATATTTCGACTACCCCCCCTTCTATTTCAGAGCCGTCGATCGCTCCGTATGCGCGCCATGGCCTCTGAATGTCCTCGTCGCTGCAAACTCGCCCAGCTTATGCCCCACCATATCCTCAGTGATGTATATCGGCACATGCCTTCTACCATCATGAACTGCGATGGTGTGTCCCACCATATCCGGAAATATCGTCGAATCCCTAGACCAGGTCTTGATGACCTCCTTCGTGCCCTTTTCGTTCATCGCCTTTATCTTTGCCAGGAGCTTCGCATCCACATAAGGCCCCTTCTTTAGAGATCTTGACACGCGCCTACCTCCTTCCTCGATGAAGATGCGCCTCAACCTGTTCGCCGCTTGAGGATCATCTTATCAGATAACTTCTTCTTCCGGGTCTTATAACCCAGCGTAGGCTTGCCCCACGGAGTAAGAGGGCTCTTTCGCCCGACAGGTGCGCGGCCTTCCCCACCGCCGTGAGGATGATCCACCGGGTTCATGACTACCCCGCGGACCCTTGGTCTCCGGCCAAGCCATCTCGAGCGGCCAGCCTTGCCAATGGAGATGTTCTCCCGCTCGACATTCCCGACCTGGCCGATGGTGGCCTTACAATCTAGGCGAAATAGCCTAACCTCGCCTGACGGGAGGCGAACATGGGCGTAATCCCCTTCTTTGGCTATGAGCTGGGCTCCCATGCCTGCCGCCCTCACGAGCTGGCCTCCTTTACCCGCCACGAGTTCAATGTTATGAATGATGGTACCAACGGGGATGTTCCTCAGCGGGAGGGCATTGCCCGGCTTTATATCAGCATCCGGACCGGACATCAGCATGTCCCCGGGCTCGACCCCCAATGGTGCTATGATATAGCGCTTCTCCCCGTCGACGTAATTCAAAAGGGCGATGCGGGCGCTCCTGTTGGGATCGTATTCAATGGCTGCGACCCTGGCCGGCACGCCATCCTTATCCCTCCGGAAATCTATAACTCTGTAAAGCCTCTTGTGGCCGCCGCCACGGAACCTCGCCGTGACCCTGCCATAGACATTGCGTCCCCCGGACTTTTTCAGCGGCCTGAGCAACGAACGCTCAGGTTTTTCCTTTGTGATCTCGTCAAAGGCGGATACCGTCATGAAACGCCTACCCGCCGTTATGGGCTTGAACTTCCTTATCGCCACCTTGTGTCTTCCCTCCCTTGTTGCGGCATCACCCGGCCAGGCATCCCCAAACTAGACGCCCTCGAAGATCGGGATCGAATAGTTTTTCTCGAGGGTGACTATGGCCTTCTTTAGCTCGGGTGTCCTCCCCTGAAACCGCCCTACCCTCTTGATCTTGCCGTGGACGCGGATCGTAGCGACATCCCTGACCTTCACCTTAAAGATGGCCTCAACCGCCTCCTTGATCTGGGTCTTGTTGGCGCGGGGGTTGACAATGAACGTGTACTTATTCTGCTCGAGCAGCCTGGTGCTCTTCTCCGTCACCAGAGGCCGTATGACTATGTCACGTGGGTCGCTCATTGTGCTCACTGCGCCAACACCTCCTCGAGCTTGGAAACGGCGGACCTGGTCATGAGAAGCTTCTTGTGAGCCAGGATATCGTAAACATTAAGCTTCTCGACAGGGAGGGTCGCAACGCCGGGTATGTTATTGACCGACTTTGTAATATTGACATCAGGCTCCGCTGTCACAACCAGGGCGGAATCGCCCGCGTCCAGTCCATTCAGGATACCCACCATAGTCCTGGTCTTCGGTGCTTCCAGATTGAAATCATCCACAATTATCAATTCCCCCGCCTCCATCTTGGCAGAGAGAGCAGACTTAAGTGCAAGCCTTCGCGCCTTCCGCGGTAACCGGTAACCGTAGTCCCTCGGCTGAGGCCCGAAAAGAGTCGCGCCGCCGGGCCACAGGGGCGACCGCCGGCTTCCATGCCTTGCGCGGCCCGTTCCTTTTTGCCTCCAGGGTTTCACCCCGCCGCCGGAGACATATCCGATAGTTTTCGTAGCAGCCGTCCCCTGACGTCTCGACGCAAGCTGCATGACTACGCTCTCGTGCAGGAGACCCTTATGCACTGGAACCCCGAAAACCCCATCCGGTAAATTTAGTTCTCCAACCTTTTCTCCACGAACGTTATAAAGAGGCGCCGTGGGCATGACCATTCCCCCCTTTACTTGGCGCTCCGTTTCTTAATACTTTCCTTCACGATGAGAAGGCCTCCCCTCCGGCCGGGGACCGCGCCGCGGACCAGCAGCAAATTCCGGTCGGGATCGACCTTGACCACCTTGAGATTCTGGACGGTGACACGCTCCCCCCCGAGGCGCCCCGGAAGCCTCCTGCCCTTAAAGACGCGTGCAGGATCGGTTGCTCCCAGCGAACCGACTCTCCTGTGGTACATTGAGCCGTGCGACATGGGCCCGCGCCTGAAATTCCAGCGCTTTACAACGCCACTAAAACCCTTGCCGAGGGAAGTCCCGGTGACATCCACAGAATCTCCCTCTTTGAATATATCAGCCTTTATCTCCTGGCCGACCTGGAACTGCTCGACGTCGTCGGTCCTTATCTCCCTGAGGTAGCGGGTCGGCTTCAGCCCTGCCTTTTTAAAATGCCCCCTCACGGCCCTGGTAAAAAGCCTCTCTCTCTTCTCCCCCATACCAAGCTGTATGGCGTTATAGCCATCAGTCTCCTTGGTTTTCTTTTGCACCACAACACATGGTCCCGCCTCGACCACGGTCACAGGTACAGCGTTCCCGTCTGCGTCAAAAACTCGAGTCATCCCAAGCTTCCTGGCAAGTATGCCCTTGGGCACGACCGACACCCCCTCTCTGGGTCGAAGCTTAGAGTTTGATCTCTATATCCACCCCGGCCGGCAGGTCCAACCTCATCAGGTCTTCGACCGTCTTCGGGGTGGGATCCAGGATGTCTATCAGCCTCTTGTGCGTGCGCATCTCAAACTGCTCCCTTGAATCCTTGTCAATGTGGACTGAGCGCAGGACGGTGTAGATGCTCTTCTCTGTCGGCAACGGAATCGGTCCCGAAATCTGGGCCCCGCTCCGCCTGGCTGTATCCACGATTTTTTCGCAGGACTGGTCCAGGAGCTTATGGTCGAATGCCTTAAGCTTTATCCTTATCTTCTGGCTGGTCATATCAATACCTCACTATCAGCGAATTTGCCGCGGCCCCCAGGGGCAGCGGCCGGGGTGCGCATTCGCCCCGGCCCCGCCCGGAACCCGCAGCATTAGCCGCATCATAGGTAGCGTTACTCGATGATCGAGGTTACAACGCCCTTCCCCACAGTCCTGCCGCCCTCGCGGATTGCAAAACGCAATCCCTCCTCCATGGCGATGGGCGTTATAAGGGTTATCGTCATCTTGACATTATCACCGGGCATAACCATCTCTACGCCGTCCGGTAGCCTGACGTCGCCCGTAACGTCGGTTGTCCGGAAGTAGAACTGCGGCCTGTATCCATTGAAGAACGGGGTATGCCGCCCTCCCTCTTCCTTGGACAGTACATAGACCTCAGCGGTAAACTTGGTATGCGGGGTAATCGATCCCGGCTTCGCCAGGACCTGGCCCCTCTCAACCTCGTCCTTCTCAATACCCCTCAGGAGGACACCGATGTTGTCGCCGGCAACGCCCACATCCAGCGTCTTCCGGAACATCTCAACACCCGTCACCACGGACTTCTTGGTCTCAGGGCTCAGACCCACGATCACGACCTCGTCTCCGACCTTGACTGTCCCTCGCTCCACCCTGCCGGTGGCGACCGTGCCGCGGCCCGTGATGCTGAATACGTCCTCGACGGGCATCAGGAATGGCTTATCCGTGTCACGCTGCGGGGTCGGAATATAATTATCGACTGCGTCCATGAGCTCCAGTATGCCGCCGCACCACTTGCACTCGCGCTGGCCGCAACCGCACTCCAGGGCCTTAAGAGCCGAGCCCCTCACAAAGGGTATCTCGTCGCCCGGGAATTCGTTCTTGGAAAGGATATCCCTGACCTCCATCTCCACCAGGTCGACCAGCTCGGACTCGCCCTCCATCCTATCAATCTTGTTGAGGAAGACGACTATATACGGCACGCCTACCTGCCTTGCGAGCAGAACGTGCTCTCGGGTCTGAGGCATCGGGCCGTCCTCCGCCGACACAACGAGTATGGCCCCGTCCATCTGCGCCGCCCCGGTGATCATGTTCTTGACGTAGTCAGCATGTCCCGGGCAGTCAACGTGGGCATAGTGCCTCTTGTCAGTCTCGTATTCCACATGGGCAGTCGCGATGGTGATGCCACGCTCCCTCTCCTCCGGGGCGTTGTCGATCTCCTCGAACTTCTTGTAAGTCGCCTTGCCGTGCTTGGAGAGAACGAGCGTAATGGCGGACGTAAGGGTCGTCTTACCGTGGTCGATATGCCCTATGCTCCCGACGTTAACATGTGGCTTCGTCCTCTCGAACTTTTGCTTAGCCATACATCCTTCCTCCTTGACCTCGTCATTTGATCTTGGCTATAACATTTTTATTTGTGAAGCCGCGCCGGTCGGCGAGCAGCCTCCGCCGCGACCTACCACCTAGCTCGCCACGCCACGTGCCGTTAAACGCTCCGCAATACTGGCGGGGACTTCCTCGTACCCGAGCAACTTCATCATATAAGTCCCCCGCCCCTGGGTCACGGATCTAAGGTCCGTGGCGTACCCAAACATCTCAGCCAGCGGGACATTTGCTCGGACGACCTGCATGTCGCCCCGGGCCTGTGTCCCCTCGACCCTGCCCCTGCGCGAAGCGATATTCGCTATGACATCGCCCATGAACTCCTGCGGCACCACCACCTCCACGTCCATGATGGGCTCTAGCAATACGGGATGCGCCTTCCTCGCGCCATCCTTAAATGCCATCGACGCCGCTATCTTGAACGCCATCTCCGAGGAATCCACCTCGTGGTAGGACCCATCCACAAGCGTTACCCTCACATCCACTACCGGATATCCTGCTATTACACCGCTCTCCATGGCCTCTTTGACGCCAGCCTCGACGGCAGGGATATATTCCTTGGGGACGGCGCCGCCCACGATCTTATTAATAAACTCGAATCCTTTACCCGGTTCATTAGGCTCCAATTCGAGCCACACGTGACCATACTGGCCGCGGCCGCCCGTCTGCCGGACAAACCTGCCTTCGCTCTTAATCCTGCCCCTGATGGTCTCGCGGTAAGCGACCTGAGGCTTGCCCACGTTGGCCTCCACCTTGAACTCACGCAATAACCTGTCTACGATTATCTCCAGGTGGAGCTCACCCATGCCCGATATTATGGTCTGGCCAGTTTCCGGATCCGTTCGCACCTTAAAGGTCGGATCCTCTTCGGCGAGACGCACAAGGGATATGCCGAGTTTATCCTCGTCGGCCTTGGTCTTTGGCTCGACGGCAACCGACATAACAGGCTCGGGGAACTCCATAGCCTCGAGCACAATAGGGTGCTTCTCGTCGCATAGCGTATCGCCCGTAAAGGTATCTTTAAGCCCAACCGCAGCAACGATGTCGCCGCTTGCGGCCATCTCGGTCTCCTCGCGGTGGTTCGCGTGCATTCGCAGGATACGCGCAACCCGCTCCTTCTTGCGCTTCAACGGGTTGTAGACATACGACCCTGCTGATACCTTGCCTGAGTAAACCCTGAAGTATGCCAGCCTACCCACATACGGGTCCGCAACTATCTTGAAGGCCAGCGCAGCAAAGGGCTCATCGTCCCCCGGGCGCCGTTCCTCCTTCTCCTGGGTATCGGGGTTGACCCCCTCGACAGGCGGCAGGTCGGTCGGCGCCGGGAGATAATCAACGATCGCATCAAGGAGCGGCTGGACACCTTTGTTTCTAAAGGCTGAGCCGCATAAGACCGGAACGACCCTGCCCGCGAGAGTCCCTTTCCGCAGGGCCCGCCTGATCTCATCCTCCCCTATCTCTTCGCCCTCAACATACTTGAGCATAAGCTCATCATCTACATCTGCAACCGCCTCGAGGAGGGCTTCGCGCCTCCTGGCCGCCTCCTGCTCCATCTCAGGCGGAATCGGGATAATCTCGAGGTCCATCCCGAGATCATCTTTATACAGGATGGCCTTCCGTGTTATCAAGTCAACGATGCCAGTAAAGTTTGACTCTGAACCCAGGGGAGCCTGGACCGGCACTGGATTTGCACCGAGCTTTTGCCTTATCTCACTAACAACCCGGTCGAAGTCAGCACCGACCCTATCCATTTTGTTGACAAAAGCCACCCGGGGAACATTATATCTGTCCGCCTGGCGCCATACGGTCTCTGACTGGGGTTCCACGCCCCCGACCGCGCAGAATACTGCTACCGCCCCATCCAGGACCCTCAGGGACCTCTCGACCTCTACTGTAAAGTCCACGTGCCCGGGCGTATCTATAATGTTAATACGATGATCCCGCCAGTGGCAGGTGGTAGCCGCCGAGGTAATGGTGATACCCCTTTCCTGCTCCTGGACCATCCAGTCCATGGTAGCTGAGCCCTCGTCGACCTCGCCGATCTTGTGAACCCGGCCAGTGTAGAAGAGGATTCGCTCCGTTGTTGTAGTTTTGCCAGCGTCGATGTGTGCCATTATCCCTATATTGCGCGTCTTTTCCAGTGGGAAGCTTTCACCCATGCCGATCCCCTCCCTTCCATTGGCCGACTTCGCATGTCAGACTTGATATACCCGGCCTACCACCTGTAGTGTGCGAAGGCCTTGTTAGCCTCGGCCATCCTGTGGGTGTCTTCACGTTTCTTCACAGACCCGCCAACCCCCTGGGCGGCATCCATAATCTCTGCTGCAAGCTTCTCAGCCATGCTCTTCTCAGATCTTTCTCTGGCGAATTGGACTATCCAGCGCAAGCCAAGAGTAGTTCTCCTATCGGGCCTGACCTCTACAGGCACCTGATATGTGGCACCACCGACTCGTCGAGGTTTGACCTCGAGAACTGGCATAACGTTTTTAAGGGCACGATCAAATATCTCCAGAGGATCTTTGCCGGTTTTCTCGCGAATGATATCCATGGCCCTGTAAAAAATGCTCTCGGCGAGTCCTTTCTTGCCCTTCATAAGAAGCCTGTTAATCATCGCGGTGGCCAGCTTGCTTTGATATACAGGATCCGGAGATAGTTCGCGTCTCGGAACATTGCCCCGCCTCGGCATTTGCCCACCTCCATTCTCACCTGGTATTACGACTTGGGCTTCTTCGCTCCATACTTGGATCTCCCCTGCCGTCTATTTTGAACTCCTGCTGCATCCAGGGTGCCACGGATAATGTGGTACCTGACGCCCGGGAGATCCTTAACCCTGCCGCCCCTTATCAATACAACCGAGTGCTCCTGCAAGTTATGACCTATGCCCGGTATATAGGCCGTGACCTCAAGGCCGTTGGTGAGACGGACCCTGGCGATCTTGCGCAAAGCCGAATTCGGCTTCTTGGGCGTGGTCGTCCTCACGACCGTGCAGACACCGCGCTTCTGCGGTGAGCCCTCAGTGTACCTGGTCTTGCGCGTATAGGAATTATAGAGCCAGCGCAAAGCAGGTGCCGCAGACTTCTTCTCAACCCTCTCCCTACCCTTGCGAATAAGCTGACTGATCGTTGGCATCCATTGCACCTCCTCTCAATCCTCTGGTCATTAAAACTGTTGATCATTCCTGAGCATTAGATCTTTCCTCAACACCAATTAAAATACGACCTTGCCCCTTTCACCAGGCGGTGGAAGGGGCAAGTCAAATATACCGCAAGTATGACTGCAGGCATCCTCTCTTCTATCTATCAATCCTACCCGATCAATCCTGCAGTATAGCAGCCGCGGCTGCCCCGACCTCTATCCCACATGCTTTACCAAGCTGCATCATGGTATCAATGTTCACAATGGGAACGCCCTTCGTCTTACACAGACTCTTGACATTCTTTACGACATGCTCCTCAGCATCGCCTGCAACAAATACTGTCTTTACGTCTCCCCGCTCAAGCGCCTTAAGGGTTTCCTTCGTGCCTACGGCCTTCCTTTTCGCCGTCCTCAGCTCCTCATAGGACATATCGCTCTCTCCTCCCCCAAATACGTCCGTCCACGTCGTAATTTCGAGGGATCTTTTAAGGAAAGCCCCGCCGTCAGACACTTCGATATTATAGCATCTCTAGTAACCAGTGTCAAGCAAAACCGGCGTCACATCCGCACCAGTTTCGGCTGCTTGCTCGGCAACCTCTGCGGCGGTAGCGTCCTCCACCTTGGGTTGTTCTTGATTCTTCGCCTCACCATCACCCGCCGGCGTAACCCGGATGTTGCGATACCTTGACATCCCCGTGCCACCCGGGATAAGCTTGCCGATTATAACATTTTCTTTAAGTCCCAGCAACGGATCTGTCTTCCCTTTGATCGATGCATCCGTCAGTACGCGAGTGGTCTCCTGGAAGGATGCTGCCGACAGGAAACTCTCCGTCGCAAGGGATGCCTTCGTGATCCCCAGCAGCACCGGGCGTCCTATCGCCGGCTCACCGCCCTGCTTTTCTACCTTTTCATTCGCCTCTTCAAACTCAAATATATCGACGAGGCCTCCTGGCAGCAGGTCCGTGTCACCCGACTGCTCCACCCTCCACTTGCGCAACATCTGCCGCACCACGACCTCGATATGCTTATCATTTATCTCCACACCCTGCGAACGATACACGCTCTGGACCTCACGCAGGAGATAATGCTGGACAGCCCGCGTGCCCTTTATTCTTAGGATATCATGAGGGTTGACCGATCCCTCCGTCAATTGATCTCCTGCGGCGACTCGCGCGCCATCCTTGACCTCCAGCCGCGCACCATAGGGGACGGTGTAGACCTTTTCCTCCCCGAGATCCGTCTGGACTATTATCCTCCTGGTACCCTTCGTCTCGCTAATGCGAACCGTGCCGTCTACCTCGCTGATAACGGCCTGGCCCTTGGGTTTCCTTGCTTCAAAGAGCTCCTCAACGCGAGGCAGACCCCTCGTTATATCGTCTCCCGCGACGCCACCTGTATGGAATGTTCTCATCGTTAGCTGAGTGCCAGGTTCGCCAATGGATTGAGCGGCGATTATGCCAACCGCTTCGCCCACTTCAACGAGCCTTCCCGTGGCCAGGTTTCGACCATAGCATTTAGAACATACCCCGTATCGGGTCCGGCAGGTCAGCACGGATCTTATCTTCACCGAGGTGATGCCAGCTCGCTCTATCAAACGGGCATGATCCTCATTGATCTCCTCATTCTTCCTGACTATAACCTCACCGGTAGCGGGATTTATGATATCTTCCAGGGCCAACCTACCGATTATCCTGTCGCGCAAGGTCTCTATAACCTCGTCTCCCTCGGTTATAGCGCTCACTTCGATGCCATCCTCGGTTCCGCAGTCTTCCTCGCGGACGATAACATCCTGGGCAACATCTACCAGCCTGCGAGTTAGGTACCCGGAGTCAGCTGTCCTGAGGGCAGTATCCGCAAGACCTTTTCGCGTACCATGGGTTGATATGAAGTATTCCAAGACTGTAAGACCTTCCCTGAAATTCGCCTTGATGGGCAGGTCGATCGTCCGCCCCGACGGGTCGGCGACCAGGCCTCGCATGCCCGCCAGCTGCCTCAGCTGCTGCACGTTACCCCGCGCGCCGGATGTCGCCATCATATAGACGGGGTTGAACTTATCCAGGTGAGCCAGCATCGCCTTCTGGACTTTATCAGTTGCCTCCGTCCAAGCATCGATTACAAGCTGGTACTGTTCCTCGCTTGTGATAAGCCCCCTCTTATGCTGCTGCTCGATCTCGTCGACCTTCTTCTCGGTCTCAGCAAGGATCGCCTGCTTTTCAGGGGGAATTACGATATCCTCGATCGCAACCGTTGTACCGGATTTCGTAGCGTATCTAAAGCCGATGGTCTTAATATTATCCAGAATCTCTGCAGTCTTCACGTTACCATACTTACGCTGGCACTTAGCCACGAGTTTACCGAGGAACCCCTTGGTTACAGGATGCCGCTCCGGCAGGTCTTGAATGATCTCAGGAATAGGTTTATGACAACCTTTTATTAGATCCTCTACAACACCATCCTCCTCAATGGCGCTGTCGACCGCATCGTTAATGTATGGGAAATCCTCCGGGAAGATCGAGTTGAATATGATCCGGCCCACGGTAGTTACCAGGAGGGCATTCTTAAACTCCTCCCGGCGGAAGGCATCCTTCTCGCCATTTGTGCGGACAGCAATCCGCGCGTGAAGCTCAATGACACCCTGGTCGTAGGCCATCAACGCCTCGTTGAAGCTTGAAAACACCTTGCCTTCGCCCCTGGCACCCTTTTTCTCCAGGGTCAGGTAGTAGGACCCAAGAACCAGATCCTGGCCCGGGACAGCTATCGGGCGCCCGTGGGCGGGGGACAGGATGTTATTTACGGATAACATCAGCAGCCTGGCCTCGGCCTGAGCTTCGGCCGACAGCGGGACATGGGCAGCCATCTGGTCACCGTCAAAGTCCGCATTGTACGCCGGGCACACGAAGGGGTGGATCTTTATGGCCCGCCCCTCGACGAGGACCGGCTCAAACGCCTGGATACCCAGCCTGTGCAAGGTCGGGGCGCGGTTCAGGAGCACAGGGTGTTCCCTGATTACCTCCTCGAGCACGTCCCAGACCTCATCCCGCACCCGCTCTACCATCCTCTTTGCGCTCTTTATATTATGCGCATAACCGCGGTCGACGAGCTTTTTCATAACAAACGGCTTGAAAAGCTCGAGGGCCATCTCCTTGGGCAGGCCGCACTGGTGCAGCTTCAATTCCGGACCCACCACGATAACCGAGCGGCCAGAGTAATCCACGCGCTTGCCGAGGAGGTTTTGCCTGAACCTCCCCTGCTTCCCCTTGAGCATATCGGAAAGGGATTTTAACGGCCTGTTGCCGGGGCCGGTTACGGGCCTTCCACGCCGCCCGTTATCGATAAGAGCATCCACGGCCTCCTGGAGCATACGCTTCTCATTTCTCACGATAATATCCGGCGCCCCCAGCTCCAAAAGGCGCTTCAACCGGTTGTTCCGGTTTATGACCCGCCGGTAGAGATCATTCAGGTCTGATGTTGCAAAGCGTCCACCGTCCAGCTGGACCATGGGCCTCAAGTCCGGCGGGATAACCGGGATAACATCCAGTATCATGTATTCAGGCCGGTTCTGGGACCTGCGAAAGGCCTCCACAACCTCAAGGCGCCTGATGGCCCGTATCCTTTTCTGCCCGCTCGCCTCCCTTATCTCTTTCCGTAACTCCCTGGCAAGCTGGTCAAGGTCGATCTCCTTGAGAAGCTCCTTTATCGCTTCGGCTCCCATTCCGGCTCTAAACGCCTGCCCGTATCTCTCACGGTACTCCCGGTACTCATTCTCCGATAGCAGCTGCTTCTTGCTTAAGGGAGTGTCGCCGGGCTCAATTACGATGTATGAGGCAAAGTATAATACCTTTTCGAGTGATCGCGGGGACATATCCAGGAGCAAACCCATACGGCTTGGAATACCCTTAAAATACCAGATATGCGATACAGGGGCAGCGAGTTCGATATGACCGAGTCGTTCCCTTCGAACCTTCGATCGTGTAACCTCTACCCCGCATTTATCGCAAACGATGCCTTTATACCTCACCCTCTTGTATTTGCCGCAATGACATTCCCAGTCCCTTGTCGGCCCGAAAATCTTCTCACAGAAAAGACCTTCTCGTTCCGGCTTAAGAGTCCGGTAGTTTATGGTCTCCGGTTTCTTGACTTCCCCGCTTGACCAAGCGCGAATCTGTTCAGGGGACGCCAGGCCGATCCTCATCTTATCGAAGTTGTTTACGTCCAACAACGGCCTCTCCTCCTCTCTTGAGCTTCCCCTTTATATCTTGATCATCCATGTCATCTATGTCTATGGGGCTAGACATCCTCATCCTCATCTTCATCATCGTCAATGCCGTATCCATCGCTATCCTCGTCATACTCACCGGCACCAGCTTCTTCATCAAAGAGGTCCTGCTCATCGAGGTCTCCACCATAGAGTTCATCGTCGAGTTCGTCTTCCTTTTCCTCGATGTCGAGCCCGCTATCCTCTTCGGTGAACTCCTCTTTATCAAAGCCCTCCTCATCTACCTCGCTTACATCCTGGACATCTCTAACGTCAACCTCGTCCTCATCATAGACATCCCGGGGCTCCTTATCCGCACCTATATCCCCTGTATCCTCTATGTCCTCTGTATCCTCTATATCCTCTCTTTCCTCTGCCGGGCTGTACGGTTCATCTCCCTCTCTACCCTCAATGTCGATACCGAGTTCTTTCGCCGTCTCACCGACATCATCATCGCTCTCGCCTATCTCGATCTCCTCAGCGTGTTCACCAAGGACCTTCACGTCCAATCCGAGGCTCTGGAGTTCCTTGATCAAGACCTTAAAGGATTCAGGCACCCCGGGCTCAGGCACATTGTCGCCCTTGACGATGGCTTCATATGTCCTGACCCTGCCGACAACATCGTCCGACTTGACGGTCAAGAGCTCCTGGAGGGTGTAGGCCGCTCCATACGCCTCAAGCGCCCAGACCTCCATCTCGCCAAACCTCTGGCCGCCGAACTGGGCCTTGCCACCCAGGGGTTGCTGCGTCACCAGGGAATATGGCCCTGTAGACCTGGCATGGATCTTGTCATCAACAAGATGCAACAACTTCATAAGATAGGCATATCCAACGGTGACCGGGTTATCAAACGGCTCACCGGTGCGACCGTCATAGAGGATCGTCTTACCATTCTCAGGAAGTCCTTGCTTTTTTAACATCTCAACAATCTCATTCTCCAGGGCTCCATCAAAAACAGGACTTGCAACCGGAGTCCCGGCTACCTTGGCAGCCCATCCAAGATGCGTCTCCAGGACCTGACCCAGGTTCATCCTGGACGGAACACCAAGGGGGTTGAGCACAACCTCAATGGGGGTACCATCAGGGAGAAATGGCATATCCTCCTCCGGGAGTATCCGCGCGATTACACCCTTGTTGCCATGGCGACCGGCCATTTTATCCCCTTCGGAGATCTTACGTTTTTGAGCTATATATACCCTCACAAGCTTATTGACACCTGGCCCGAGCTCATCGCCATTCTCGCGAGAGAACACGTGAACGGCGACAACCTTGCCGGACTCGCCATGAGGGACTCGGAGAGAGGTATCCCTCACCTCACGCGCCTTCTCCCCAAATATGGCCCTAAGGAGACGTTCCTCCGCCGTGAGCTCCGTCTCTCCCTTCGGCGTAACCTTCCCGACGAGTATGTCACCGGGCCTCACCTCCGCGCCGACCCGGATGATCCCGCGCTCGTCCAGGTCCTTCAACGCCTCCTCACCGACATTGGGTATATCCCGAGTTATCTCCTCAGACCCGAGCTTTGTATCGCGCGCCTCGGCCTCATATTCCTCTATGTGAATGGAAGTGAATATATCTTCCTTAACAAGCTTTTCGCTTATGAGGATAGCATCCTCGTAATTGTAGCCCTCCCACGGCATAAAGGCTACCAGTACGTTCCGGCCCAGGGCGAGCTCGCCGTGGTCTGTCGAAGGGCCATCGGCTATTACGCTCCCGGCAGCGACCCGATCCCCTTTTCTCACAATTGGCTTCTGATTTATACACGTGCCCTGGTTGGATCTCTGGAACTTCAGGAGCTTATACCGGTCTTCGGAGCCATTATCGGTTTTTATGACGATCTCCTCGGAGGTCACCCTTGTCACGATCCCCGAATTCCTCGCGAGGACAACCACTCCCGAATCAATCGCGGCTTTATACTCAATCCCCGTGCCAACCAGGGGGGCTTCAGTGCGCAGAAGCGGCACGGCTTGACGTTGCATATTCGAGCCCATAAGGGCACGACCTGCGTCATCATTTTCGAGGAATGGAATCAACGCCGTCGCAACGCTGACAAGCTGCTTGGGTGATACGTCCATGTAGTCAACCTGGTCAGCGGGCACCATCAAGATCTCATCTTTATATCTCACCGAGACCCTGGCGTGAATAAACCGCCCATTCTCATCCAGGGGCTCGTTTGCTTGGGCAATGATATAGTTATCCTCTTCATCGGCGGTAAGATATGCTATATCATTCGTCACCTGCCCGTTTTCCACCCTGCGATAAGGCGTCTCGATGAAGCCGAATTCGTTGATCCGCGCATAGGTACAAAGGGAACCTATCAGCCCGATGTTTGGCCCTTCAGGCGTCTCAATGGGACACATCCGGCCATAGTGAGAATGATGGACGTCGCGCACCTCAAACCCTGCCCGCTCCCTGCTCAGGCCGCCGGGCCCCAACGCACTGAGACGTCGCTTGTGAGTCAGCTCAGCAAGCGGGTTCGTCTGGTCCATGAACTGCGAAAGCTGGCTCGACCCGAAGAATTCCTTAACGGCGGCAACAACCGGGCGGATGTTTATAAGGGCCTGGGGGGTTATCACATCGACATCCTGTATTGTCATCCTCTCACGGACTACCCGCTCCATCCTGGACAGCCCGATCCGGAACTGGTTTTGCAGAAGCTCACCCACTGATTTCAGCCGGCGATTACCAAGGTGGTCAATATCGTCGATCTGGCCGATCCCGGTGAGCAGGTTCACCAGGTAGTTAACCGTAGCCACTATATCCTCTTTGGTAATTGTCTTCACAGTGAGCGGGGGCTGCCCATTCCCAATGATCTTCAAGGAGCGGCCCTCTTCGTCCAGGGCGATTATATCGCGCTTACCGCTACGTGCGAGGACCTCCGTTACCCTCTGCGCCAGCCGGCGATCAACCCTATCCCCGGCGGCAACCACCACCTTGCCCGTATCATTATCCACTATATCACTGGCCGGTCGGAGCCCGACCAGGCGATTCCCCATGGCAAGCTTTTTATTAATCTTGTGCCGGCCTACTGCCGCAAGATCATAGCGTTTCGGGTCGAAAAACAATGTCTCAAAAAGCGTCCTGGCGCTCTCCACCGTCGGCGGCTCGCCAGGGCGGAGTCGCTTGTAGATCTCAACGAGCCCCTCTTCTTCTGACTCTGTGTTGTCACGCTCCAATGTGTTTCTTATGAACTCGTTTTCGCCAAAGAGTTCCAGGAGCCTTGCGTTTGTCCCGTAACCCAGGGCGCGAAGCAAAACCGTCGCCGGTAGCTTACGCGTTCTATCAACCCTCACCCAGAGGCAGTCGTTGGCATCCGTCTCAAATTCAAGCCAGGCCCCCCTGTTTGGGATGATGCTGGCTGTGAATATCGGCTTGCCGTTTGAATCGACCTCCCGGCCGAAATATACACCCGGTGAGCGGACAAGCTGGCTCACGATCACGCGCTCCGCACCGTTTATAATGAAGGTCCCCTTCTCAGTCATGAGCGGGAAATCGCCCATGAAGACCTCCTGCTCCTTGACTTCACCGGTCTCCTTATTTATCAACCTCACACGAACCTTGAGGGGTGCTGCGTAAGTAACATCGCGCTGCTTGCACTCCTCAACAGAGTACTTGGGCTCGCCAAGGGAATAATCAACAAACTCAAGAATGAGATTGCCTGTAAAATCCTGAATCGGAGAGATGTCATGAAAGGTCTCGACCAGGCCCTCATCAAGAAACCATTGATATGACTTCTGTTGGACCTCGATCAAATTCGGTAACGGGATGACCTCCTCGATCTTGGCAAAGCTTAGCCGGGGTCTCCTTCCCGTTTCCAATTCGACTTCGACTGCAGCCATTAGCTTATCACTCCCATCTCCCACGTGATTTGAGCAGTGGGCCACGTCATGGCTTCTAAAACCATATGTTTCCAAACGTCATAAAAACAAGGCTCGGGAGCGTCCCGCAGCCTCGCCTCCGGCCCGGGTAAGGGATTGGCTTCAGACTCAGGTATTGAGGGATTGTAAAAACGCGTCCATATTAGTATTGACAACAGCTAGAAGAATTATGTATAATCCTGTTGGAGTATTGGTAGCTGGAAACTCCAAGGCTTAGCTTGTCGCATTTTTTAATATTACCACTCCTGGTCATAGGTGTCAATAAAAATTCGAGGGGCATTTTGCCCCTCGAATTGCTTCCTGGATGATATATGCCTCTCAGGCTCTCTACTTTATCTCGACGGTCGCTCCCGCCTCTTCTAGCTTCGCCTTCATGGCCTCGGCCTCTTCCTTCTTTAGCCCTTGCTTAACCGGCTTGGGTGCCCCATCAACCAGGTCCTTCGCTTCCTTCAGGCCAAGTCCAGTAAGCTCCCTGACGACCTTGAGCACTGGGATCTTCTTATCGCCCGCGGTGACGAGGATAACGTCAAATTCGGTCTTCTCCTCAACCTCCGGTGCGGCTGCAGGAGCTGCCGCCGGACCTGCCGCGACAGCCACAGGAGCTGCCGCGCTAACACCAAATCTCTCTTCCAAAGCCTTGACCAGCTCAGACAGCTCAAGAACCGTCATATTCTCTATCGCCTGGAGAATTTCTTCTTTTGTCATCCGGACCTCATACTCCTTTTCTCATATTTTCATAGTTCTCACGTTCTAAGTTGTTATATTCTCATAGAATCTAGGTCAGTGCGCAAAAATACCCGGACCTTTTGCAGGTAACACCTACCACTGCCGCACATTGGCCGGGGGTGTCTCGCATCTCTCCGCCAGGCGGCCTTGATCTCCGGTCCAATAGCCCTCAGCCGGAGATTACGGAGCGGCCTGCTCGACTAGGTGTAGGTTCCTTAATTTGCAGTTTACCAGCACGTACGTCCCGGGGGATGCCGGTGCTTGCGTGACGGGGCCTTTTAAAATTTGGCAAGGCCCTC
>DUMQ01000053.1 GCA_012839815.1 Bacillota bacterium
AATTTGGCAAGGCCCTCGCGCCAAATTTCAACGGAGGCGCGCCGCAAGCGCGCCGTCCCCGGAACGCAACACCGTAAGTCCTGGGACGTGCTGGTAAACTGGCACAAATTAAGGAACCTACACTTAGCTTGGATTTAAGTAATTAAGTAGCCTGGAAATAGGTAGCTTGGATAGATAGCGGTAAAGAGAGCACTAAAGCGAGGGGTATGAAAATGGACTACTCATTGGAACGACTTGTCGAGATTGTCGCTGAGCTCAGGGGCGAGCATGGGTGCCCGTGGGATAAGGCGCAGACCCATGAGTCTATCAAAGCCAACCTGGTGGAAGAGGCTTATGAAGTCGTTGACGCCATAGATGCTGGCGATTCGGAAGCGCTCTGTGAAGAACTTGGAGACGTCCTCCTGCATGTTGTTTTTCACTCCCAGATCGCGAAGGAGGATGGTGAATTCAATATAAACGATGTAATCCGGGCGGTCATCGATAAGATGATCCGGCGTCACCCGCATGTGTTTGGGGATGAGAATGTAAGCTGCGAGAGGGAGGTATTACGCAACTGGGAGCGGATTAAGCAGGAGGAGAAGGACAAGGCATCTATTTTTACAGGTATTCCCAGAGCTCTCCCGAGCCTTATGAAGGCATATAAGGTCCAGGAGAAGGCTGCCCGGGTGGGGTTCGACTGGGAAAGCGCCGATGGTGCCTGGGCGAAAATCCACGAGGAATTGCAGGAGCTGCGCGAGGCCGTTGAGGGGGCTGATAAGGCGAGGGTCGCCGAGGAGGTTGGGGATCTCCTCTTTGCGGTGGTCAACGTGGCGCGGCATCTTGATATCGACCCTGAGCTGGCACTTAAAGGCACGACTGATAAATTTCTCGCGCGCTTCAAATATATAGAAGCTCGCGCCGGGGAGATCGGGAAGGCCGTAGAAGAGATGAGCCTTGAGGAGATGGATTCGCTGTGGGAGGAGTGCAAGAGGCTAGGGTAGCGCGGGCCGATCTACGTCAATATGATGGTAGGCCGGCGCGCCGACCTCGCATGTGACTGTCCGCGGCAGGGCTTCGCGTAGTCGTGTAAGGGTGGCTGTGGCCCGCCCTATAATACTCATGCCCTGGATGGACAGTCACATGCGGAGCGCTAATCCCAGAGCTTTGCCACGCGTACGCCCTTGAAATAGTGCGTGGCGATCTCCTCGGGCGACCAGCCCTCCTTCGCCAGCGCGTAGGCGCCCCACTGGCACATCCCTACCCCGTGTCCGAAGCCGCGCCCCTCCATGACCACGACGTCGCCAACCTTATCCAGCCGGCTTAGCCACGTAGAGCGCATCCGGTCGCTTCCCAGCGCGACACGCAGGTCGTTGCCGGCGATGTCCGTTGTCCCGGTCGAATGTGAAATACGTATCAGGGTAGAGCGCCCGGTAGGATCTTGCCTTACGGTTCTTATCCGGGTTATGTCGCCTATTGTCAAGCCATTGCCCGCCAGGGTCTGTTTAATCTCGGCCGCGGGGAAGTACGCCTTCCAGAATAGGGTATCAGAGGGGACATACTTCGTGCAGACGTCTCTAACCCTTTGGGTGTATGGCGGTTCTGGCTTATCATACGCCAGGCCATCCCGGGCGAGTGTAGTTTCCCCGCCGCATAGCGCGTGAAACCACGCATGGATATATCGTCCCCTGTAGCTCAGGACCTCGCCACGCGTCATACTGACAGCCTTCCTTATATCCGGCGTGACAGCCGCGGCATTATACGCCTGGGCATGCCCCGGGTCGGTGCATATATCCGTCCCGTGTAGCTTGCGCGTACCGCCCTTGCTCAAAAACTCCATGGTGAACGTCCGGGCTATTATCGCCTGGGCTGCATACGCGTTTACGGGCCAGCCTTTTTCCATCTCGCCGGCGACAACACCCTCGATATAGGTTTCTATTGGCATGCTGACCCTCTGGCCCGTTCCGTGGATATATACGGTTATAGTCGGTTCTTTAGCGAACTTCTGGATCGGCTTCTCCGAGAGCCTCGCTTCAGGACCAGGGCACCCGGACAGGCCGAATGCCATGCTATATACGAGGCCTACGGAGATAGCTACGAGTACCAGGTAAAATAATCTAAAGCCTGTAGACCTTCTCATCCTCCACCCTCCAATCTTGTATGTATAGGGAATCCAGCCGGCGTGCGCTAAGTTAGTGCGCAAAAATCTCTGCCCTTTTTGGCACTCGCATGGGGTGTCTCGCATCTCTCCGCCAGGCGGCCTTGATCTCCGGCCCAACAGCCCCCCGGCCGGAGATTACGGAGCGGCCTGCTCGACTAAGTGTAGGTTCCTTAATTTGTGCCAGTTTACCAGCACGTCCCAGAGGTTGCCGGTGTTGCGTTCCGGGGACGGCGCGCTTGCGGCGCGCCTCCGTTGAAATTTGGCGTGAGGGCCCTGCCAAATTTCAAAAGGCCCCGTCACGCAAGCACCGGCAACCCCTGGAAAAACGTCAGTAATCTTCGAACTTACACTTAGCCGCGTCCG
>DUMQ01000007.1 GCA_012839815.1 Bacillota bacterium
AGCTCTCTCCCTCTTCTACTGGGCTCCGATACCTGAACCCGCCTCCATCGCAGACCCAGATACCTCAAGCCTACTATACAACCACTCGCTCAGTCCTCTTCACTGCTTAGTTTTCAAGGAGCAATTGAGGAACGTTGCCGTTCCTCCATTTATCGCTCCCCCGCTGGGAGCAATGATAACTATATCACGTATAGGAGGCTATCTCAACACCGTTTATATCCCTTTAGGTCGATTTAGCATCAAGAAACTAGCATGTTACCGGTCATTTCTCCATATTACTTACGATATCTAGCCCTTTATCACTCCGATAGGGCGCATTCTCGCTACCTTTAAGGATATCCCAGCTTCGTGGGTGGTGTGGACGACCTCGTTGACATCCTTGTATACCTCGGGCGCTTCTTCAACAAGCGATGCTCTCGTCGCTGCAAGCGCAGTAATGCCGCGCTCCCTTAGCATTTCCTTCACATCCTCGGGGCTTAAACCACGTCGCGCAGCTCCTCTGCTTAATGTCCTTCCCGCACCATGGCACGTAGACCCGAAGGTTTCCTTCATCGCCCGATCCGTACCCACGAGAAGGTAGGAGTTTCTTCCCATGTCCCCCGGGATCAGAACGGGCTGCCCAATGGACCGGTAAGCTTCAGGGATGTCAGGATGGCCGGCGGGGAAAGCGCGAGTCGCGCCCTTGCGATGCACGCACACCTTTATATCTTTCCCATCAACATTGTGTGTCTCTATTTTAGCTATATTATGCGCAACATCGTAAATCAAGCTCATCCCAAGCTCTCCGGTTTCCACCCCGAAGACCCTGGCGAAGGCCTCCCTGGTCCAATGTGTAATGCACTGGCGGTTCGCCCAAGCATAATTGGCTGCGCACGCCATAGCGGCGAAATAATCCCGCCCTTCGGCAGAATCAAGCGGGGCGCAGGCAAGCTGTTTATCAGGAATGGAAATACCATACTTGCGAGTAGTCCGCTCCATCACAGCAAGGTAGTCGGTGCATACCTGGTGCCCGAGGCCTCTTGAGCCTGTGTGAATCATCACTACGACCCGTCCCCGTTCCAGGCCGAGGATCCTCGCGATTCTGGAATCATAAATCTCCTCGACGATCTGGACCTCCAGGAAGTGGTTCCCCGACCCCAGGGTCCCCAGCTGCGGCATCCCTCGCTTAATGGCCTTCTCGCTCACCTTCTCCGGGAGGGCACCTTCCATCCGCCCGCCTTCTTCGATGTACTTGAGATCCTCTGCCGGACCATACCCGCGCTCAACAGCCCACCGGGCTCCCTCAACGAGGACCTCCTCTACATCATCCCGCCCCAGCTTTATGATGCCGGACGAGCCAACCCCCGAAGGGATATCATGAAAGAGCTGCTCGACGAGTTCCTCGATCCTGGGCCGCACATCTTTTTCGGCCAGATTGGTCCTTAGCATTCTCACCCCGCAATTGATGTCGAAGCCTACGCCCCCCGGCGAGATAACGCCATCCTCTACCCTGGTTGCCGCGACTCCTCCTATCGCAAAGCCGTAACCCCAGTGAATATCCGGCATCCCCAGGGAGTAGCCAACGATTCCGGGTAAATAGGCTACATTTGCGACTTGCTCGGGAGCCTGGTCGCTCTTTATCTGCTCCAGATGCCGCTCCTCTGCATAGATCAGCCCGGGGACTCGCATCCCGGCTTTATAAGTCTTAGGAATCAGCCACCTGTGCTCGTCTATTTTTTCGAGTGGCCCTTTCCACTCATTACCCATAACGATCCCGACCTTTACCCGCGACAGCTTGAATGCACTGCCCATACGTTGCCTGGCCGATATCCTGATATCCTGCCTGACGGGCGCGGCTTCACACATCAAATACGATCTGCGCCATCCAATTATTATTCTGCTCATCCAGCACCAATTCCAGACGATGATACGTTACAGCCTTTATCTCGGTTTCGAGGTTATGCCTCCGCTGGTCGACCGGCTCTCCCGAAACCCTCGCCCTCAAAACAAGACCATGGGAGTTTTCCTCCAGTTGTGTAATTTCGATAGAACACGGCATGAATGCCTCCCCGTCAAAAAGATAAAGCAATTCTGATAGCCAGGCCACGAGGAGTTCCTCTCTCGTGTCCGCGTGTAGGACAATTTCCTTAACTTCCTTGGGAAATACAGACGCCGTGGGCGCCATGATATGAAACATGCCGCGCGCGGCGTTCTCAAAAGTTTCAACAAGAGAAGATCCATATACGCGGAGACCTATATCGGCAGTGTGATCGAGAATCTGAAAGCCCCCACCTCTTCCCACATCCTTTTTTGACATGCCATCATCCCCTAACTCCCGTTTCTGGCAGCGACCTGGGCCAATGCGACCACAGAATCCCCATCGCCCATCTTCATGACCCTCACGCCCTGGGTGCTCCGGCCGTGCACGGGAACATCACTCACTTGCATGCGTATGATAGTCCCCTCGGCGGAGATCACCATAAGCTCGTTCTCCTCCCTGACAACCTTCGCGCCAACTATAGGACCATTCTTGGGCGTCACGTTGAGCGTTTTGATGCCCTTGCCTCCCCGGGACTGTATTCTATATTCGCTGATCGGGGTCCTCTTGCCATAGCCATTTGCCGTAATGACAAGCAGGTCTGCGCCCTCCTTGATCGTATCCATGGCGACGACCTCATCACCGGCTACCAACCTGATGCCTTTAACTCCCCGGGCAGTCCTGCCCATCGGCCTGATCTCCTCCTCGGGGAACCGGATGGCAAGCCCCCTGGAGGTGACAATAATAATCTCTTGATCTCCCTTGGTCAGCTTGACATCTATGAGATCGTCCCCCTCATCAAGCGTAAGAGCGATGAGGCCTGATTTCCGCCCTGTATCATACTCCGAGGCAGGTGTCTTTTTAACTGTGCCATGTTTCGTTACCATCAAAAGGTACTGGTCAGGGTAGAACTCCTTGATGGGGATGGCGGCCCTGATTTTCTCCCCCGGCGCCATTGATATGAGATTAACAACAGATACCCCGCGAGCCTGTCTCCCAGCCTCCGGGATATCGTACCCCCTTATGGTGTACATCTTACCTTTATCTGTAAACAACAGTACGAAATCATGGGTATTGGTTACGAAAAGGTGCTCCACAAAATCCTGTTCTTTTGTGCTCAGACCCGTGATCCCCTTACCACCACGCCTCTGGCTCTTATACGTGCTTATAGGCACCCGTTTAATGTAACCATCGTGGGTCAAGGTGACTACGATATCCTCGCTGGGAACCAGGTCCTCGATCTCAAGCTTTGTCACTGCATCGGTAATCTGGGTCCGCCTCGGGTCGCTAAATCTTTCTTTTATTGCGAGGAGCTCTTCCTTGATCACGCCCATGACCTTGCGTTCATCGGCAAGGATGCCCTTGAGCTTCATGATCAGCTCAGAGACCTCTTTGTATTCTGCCTCGATCTTATCGCGCTCAAGGCCCGTAAGGCGCTGCAACCGCATATCGAGGATGGCCTGGGCCTGGCGCTCGCTGAGCCCGAATTCCCTCATCAGGCCCTCCCTGGCTATATCAGGGGTGCGAGACTGGCGTATAAGATTGATGACAGCGTCGAGGTTATCCAGAGCTATCCTCAAGCCTTCAAGGATATGAGCCCTTTCCTCGGCCTTGTTAAGATCAAACCTAGTCCGCCGCGTTACAACCTCTTTCTGGTGTTCAATATAGTGGTGCAAAATCTCCTTCAGGTTTAGAACCCGGGGCTCACCGTTTACCAGGACAAGCATTATCACCCCGAAGGATTCTTCCATCTGGGTATGCTTATAGAGCTGGTTCAACAGGATGCTCGGGTTTACATCCCGCCTGAGTTCGATAACTATGCGCATCCCGGAGCGATCAGATTCATCCCTCAGATCGGTGATCCCGTCAATCTTGCGCTCACGCGCCAGCTCCGCTATGCTCTCGATAAGCCGTGCCTTATTCACTTGAAAAGGTATCTCTGTAACAATGATACTGGATTTCCCGTTCGATGCGGTTTCAATTTGCGCCCTGGCTCTCATCCTGATGGTGCCCCTGCCGGTTTCATAAGCCTCCCGGATGCCTTCTCGCCCGAGAATGAGACCGGCCGTAGGGAAATCCGGCCCCTTGATCGCCTTCATCAAATCCTTGATGCTACATTCCGGGTTATCGATGAGCATCACGGTTGCATCTATAACCTCACCGAGGTTATGGGGCGGGATATTAGTGGCCATGCCAACGGCTATCCCCGAGGAACCGTTCACAAGTAGATTTGGGAAACGAGACGGGAGAACCTTTGGCTCCTTGAGCGAGTCATCAAAATTAGGCCCAAAATCTACGGTGTCCTTGTTGATATCCGCCAGAAGCTCCATGGTTATCCTGGTCATCCGGGCTTCCGTATAGCGCATTGCGGCGGCAGGATCCCCGTCAACTGAACCAAAATTTCCGTGTCCATCGATTAAGGGATACCTGTAGGAGAAATCCTGGGCCATCCTCACCAGCGTCTCGTATATCGCGGCATCGCCGTGAGGATGGTATTTACCCATAACCTCACCGACGATCGTGGCCGATTTTCTATAGGGCTTATCGGGCGTGAGGCCCAGCTCGTTCATGGCGTATAATATCCGCCTGTGGATCGGCTTCAAGCCATCCCGGACGTCGGGAAGCGCGCGCCCGACGATAACGCTCATCGAGTAGAGCAGGTAGGACCTTTTCATCTCGTTTTCTATATTTACTGGGAAAACCTTGCCATCCGATAATTCAAGCAAATCCCTGACCTCCTGTCCGGCAAACCTCCAGCCTCGAAACTTCAAACCATCAACCCTGGTCAGACTACCTCACCGCATGCCACATCTTGATATCCTCTCGAACTAAATCTTCTCGAAACTAGATATCCAGCTCAGTTACTTCCTTCGCGTGCTGCTGGATGAATTCGCGGCGCGGCTCCACCTTGTCGCCCATCAGGGTCGAGAATATCTCTTCAGCGGCCATCGCATCCTCCATGGTCACCTGGAGTATCGTTCGCGATTCGGGATTCATGGTCGTCTCCCAGAGCTGCTCGGCATTCATCTCCCCGAGGCCCTTGTATCGCTGAACCGTAATCCCCTCGTGGCCAATCTGCGATAGCAGCTCCTCGAGTTCGCGTTCGCTATAGAGGTAGTACTCCTTTTTGCCATGTTTCACGTGGAACAACGGCGGCTGCGCAATATATATATTCCCATTCTCAATAAGGGGCTTCATATATCTGTAAAAGAACGTCAACAAGAGGGTGCGTATGTGCGCCCCGTCGACATCAGCATCCGTCATAGCGATTATCTTGCGGTACCGCAGCTTGCTCAGGTCGAAATCGTCGCCGACCCCTGTACCGAGGGCTGTAATCATGGCCCTGATCTCCTCATTGTTGAGGATCTTATCAAGTCGTGCCTTCTCTACATTGAGAATCTTACCTCTGAGTGGCATTATAGCTTGAAACCTGCGGTCTCTCCCCTGT
Organism: Bacillota bacterium; assembly: GCA_012839815.1. Classification (GTDB taxonomy): domain Bacteria; phylum Bacillota; class SHA-98; order Ch115; family JABLXJ01; genus JABLXL01. The sequence goes on from DUMQ01000007.1 coordinate 5,466, forward strand.
TTTGCAGAACCCCCGGCTGAATCCCCCTCGACTATATAAAGTTCACACAGGTCAGCATCTTTGAGAGAGCAGTCCGCGAGCTTCCCGGGGAGCGATGAAACCTCCAGTGCAGATTTGCGCCTCGTAAGCTCCTTTGCCTTGCGGGCAGCCTCCCGGGCGCGCGCCGCGTTGATGCATTTTTCCACTATACGCCGGGCCGATTGCGGGTGCTGTTCAAGGAATTCCGCCAGGCCCTCTGAGACAATAGATTCGACGATCCCACGGACATCGCTATTACCGAGCTTGGTTTTGGTCTGGCCTTCGAATTGGGGTTGGAGCAGTTTCACGCTTATAACGGCGGTAAGACCCTCACGTACATCATCACCGGAGAGGTTTTCCTCGTTTTCCTTGAGAAAGCCCATCTTGCGGGCATAATCATTTATCGTTCGCGTGAGCGCCGACCTGAAACCGCTGAGATGGGTCCCGCCCTCTGCGGTATTTATAAAATTCGCAAAGCAAAAGGTGTTATCCAGATATCCATCGTTATACTGGAACGCCACCTCGACGCTCGTGCTGTCAGAGGTTCCATGAAGATAAATGATCTCCGGGTGTACAGGCTCCTTGCTCTTATTTAAATGTTCAACAAAGGATACGATGCCACCCTCATATTTAAAGACCGTCTCTTTTCCGGTTCGCTCGTCTTTCAAGCTTATCCTGACGTCCTTGCTCAAAAACGCAAGCTCACGCAGCCTATGCGCTATAGTGTCAAATGAAAAATCTATCGTCTCAAAGACCTGCTTATCCGGGTGAAAGGTGACCTTCGTCCCTGTTGTATCTGACAATCCCGTGACCCTTAACTCGGTAACAGGCTTGCCTTTTTCGTACCTCTGGTAATATACCTTGCCATCCCTCTTGACTACGACTTCCAACCAATCGGACAATGCATTAACAACCGACAGACCGACTCCATGCAGGCCGCCGGAAACCACGTAACCACCACCGCCGAATTTCCCCCCCGCGTGTAGGGTGGTGAGAACTACCTCGACGGCTGGCTTCCCCTGTTTGGGGTGTATATCTACTGGTATACCTCTGCCATTGTCCTCAACCGTCACGGACCCGTTTTTATTTATCGTAACTTCTATTTCATCACAATAACCTGCCAGGGCCTCGTCTATGCTATTGTCGACGACCTCATAAACCAGGTGGTGAAGGCCCCTCGCGCACGTGCTCCCTATATACATACTTGGCCGCCGGCGCACAGCCTCCAGGCCCTCGAGAATTTGAATCTGTTCAGCACCATATGGAATCGAATTAGACGCTTTATTCATAAGTCTACCCCCAATCCGGGGCTCTTCTGTTTGAAAACCTTAGCCCAACCTTGTTTATTGTAGCTAAACAGGTACCAGCAGTCAAGTGAAACCCTGGCTGCGGCTGCTTGGCGAAAATAGGAGGATACCCCAGGATGTGAAAGCGCGCCAGCTTAGACTTCCTCCTCGGGCATTCCCTCAGGAGGCAACCCCCCGCACTCAGCCCTGCGTTTCAGCGTTAGGGGCGAGATAGCTGACAAATATACATGCCCGTCAGTTATGACTATCGATTTTGGCGAGCCGCCGGAGACATCCTTCACAAGCCCGTCCTCCCTTATGGCTTTTAGATACTCCCCCGTCGCCCCGGACCTCGCCGTAAGGCTCATATCCAAAATCGCTATTAATTCTTTGGTAGAAACTGATACATCACCGCCGAGATGCAGGAACATATCTATTTTCTCCTTTCCCTGGCCATCTTGCAGGCCACCACGGCCTTTATGAAGGCCTCCTTTAGTTTATCGTCAAATATATGTCCAAAACTTTTATCAAGCTCCCTCGCAAGCTCGCTCATTTCCTCGGATCGTAGCCGTCCGGGTTCCGCGCACCCACGCGGGACCTGGAACGCACCCTGCCCTCCCCCGTCAAGTGAAGATTCAGCAGGCCATGACCCGACCCTGAACTTGATATCTTTAATCACCCTGCGTCCAAGGCGGCGGTTGAGCTTCACGAGAAGCTCCCCCTTCAGGAGAGCCAGTTGCTGCGCCCAGGTAGAAGTCTTCACCGCCACAAACAATATGCCATCGCGGGAATCCAGGGCCCTCGTGGCCCTGGCGATCTCAGGACCAACCTCGTCAAACCATATCTGAACCGCACGTTTTTCGTTGATGCGGTTTGATATCCCTAGCTGTTTTAGGTTTTTCTCCAGGACACTACCAATCCGCACGAGCATGATCTACACCTGCGTTTCCCAGATTCAGCACATTCCTTGTCGACCCTTGACTGAGGCACCCTACGCACCCGCGCTCATGGGTTTACATGTCCCATTCTCAACCGTAAATATAATCCTCGACCCCCTGTTAGAATCCAGGTGGCCCAAATCCACCTGACCCAGATGAGTCGCCGTGAGGAATGCCTGGAGATCCTGGCTGATATAGCTCAGGAGGAGTTCCTGGTGTGATCTATCGATCTCGGACATAACGTCGTCCAAAAGTAAAATAGGAGCATCTCCCGTCTCTGACCGGATGAACTCAAGCTCGCTGAACTTGAGGCATAAAACGATGGAACGCTGCTGCCCCTGGGAGGCATAGGTTCTTGCATCCATCCCCTCGATCAAGAAGGCGACATCATCCCTGTGGGGCCCGACCAGACTTACACCCCTCTCGATTTCTTCACTTCTTACTTTTTTAAGATTCCTGGCAAACTCATCCTTGAGGGAATCCAGACGGGCGCCATCACTAAAAGACTCAACAAAAGACAAGGAAGGAAGGTACCGGATATCGAGTTTCCCGGTCCCACCGATCCTGGGGTGTACCGCTGCCGCAACCTCCGCTAACTTCTCGATCACAGACCTCCGCCGCTTTACAACCCTGGCTCCCGCTTCGGCGAGTTGTTCGTCCCAAATATCCAGGTCGGCCAGCGCGGAACGGGAAAATCGCGAACTGCGCAATACGGCGTTACGTTGCGAGAGCACCCTCACATAACGCCCAAGGTCATACCGATATCCCTGGCTTACCTGGGCGATGAGCAGGTCGAGGAACCGCCGGCGAAGCGAAGGGCCACCCTTCACAATTTGGAGGTCGTCAGGGGAAAATACCACAACGGCTCCCATCCCGCCGGACCCCGCAAGAGGACGCGCAGGCCCGTTGACCCTTATCTCCTTCCCCCTGACAGGACTGTACTCAACCTCAACGATGGAATCGGCCTCCCCCCTGGTTACCTTGGCCTTGACGAGGTAACCCTGTCTTCCCCAGCTTACGAGTTCAGAATCTCGCGCCGAACGGTGAGACCTGCCCGTAGCAACAATGTGAATCGCCTCTATGAGGTTGGTCTTTCCTTGGGCGTTGTCGCCTAAAAGAATATTCAGGCCCGGTCCTACATGGATGTCTAATCTATGGTAATTACGAAAATTGGACAGAAATATGCGCCGGACAAGCAAAATTACAACCCCCACCCACATTGAGGTAGCAGTTAAGGTAGCGGCTCCGGGTGGCAACTCTCAAAGCTTGGCGCGGCGCATAAGGCAGAAAGAACCAAATCCGCTTACATCAACAATATCACCGGGCACGAGTGTTCTCCCACGCCTCTGCTCCAGAACGCCGTTTACCTTGACGAAGCCGCCGGTTACTATACGTTTGGCTTCCCCGCCCGTCAAGGCGACGCCCGCCCACTTCAAAAACTGATCGAGCTTTATGGTACCTGTAAATATCTCGATTTCCTTCAAGGAATCACCCGTCTGTCTGCAATATGGTCAATGTCGTCTATACTTTATAACGCCTGCAGCCTGCTACATCATGCTGTCCTTATGAAAGAATCTATTACCCTTCTATTACCCTATATTTGTAACAGGCATTATAAGATATATATAATCATCAGACCCATCCTTCCTAAGACACGCGGGGCTGATAGTCCCCGTCAGCTCTATGGATATTTTGTCCCCATCGACCACCTTTAGCATATCCGTAAGATACCTGGAGCGCAGGGCTATTTCCCCATCCTCACCCTCCTTCGAGGCAGCTATCTCCTCAAAAGCCTGGCCGACATCGGGGGAATTCGCTTTGATCATAAGTGTATCGCCGCCCGCTACCAATTTCACGGTTCCAAACTCATCCTTCCCGACGAGTGACGCCCTCTCTACGGCGGCCAGGAGCTTATCAGGCTCTACAAACAGCCTTGTCTTGTAGCCCTTAGGTATCACCTGGACATAATTGGGGAATTGACCCTCTATAAGCCTCGATACGACTGTGGTGCTTCCAAGCATGAAAGCTATCTGGTTTTCACCCAGCACCACCTCTACGGTCTCATCATTCTCTCTTATCAGGCGCATGACTTCGTTCAAAGCTCTTGCGGGCACGATGACCCTTTTCTCTCCTTCGAGCTCAATGGCACATTCCTCACGTTTCAGCGCCAGGCGAAACGTATCAGTGGCCACCATATTTATCCCTCTTGAAGACACGTCGAAAAGAACCCCCGTGAGAAAGGCGCGTGTCTCCTCGAGCGCGGCGGCGAAAGATGTATATTTGATGAGATTTTTCAGAGTTCCGCCCTTGATACTAAATCTGATACCTTCGTCAATGACAGGGAATATTGGAAACTCCGAGGGATCCATCCCGTTGATCTTGAATATCGCCCTTCCGGAGCTCAAGGTGGCTACGTAAGTCTCAGAAGTTTCTATCACCGCATGATCTTCCGGAAGCTTCCGCACTATGTCAGAAATGTAACGAGCTGGTAGAAGAAGACTCCCTGGTTCTTGTATTTGAGCAGGGATGTACGTCTCAATGCTTAATTCAAGATCAGTTCCAACACATCTAAGTTTGCCATTTTTTTCCTCAAGAAGGATTCCTGTAAGTATCGGGAGCGTCGTCCTGCTAGATACAGCTTTTTGCGCTGTCTGGACCCCTGCGGCAAGGTCGTCTCTGCGGCACTCAAATCTCATTCCTTAAACCTCCATCTCAGATTTCTGCGGACAAAGATCTCGCTGATCTTCGTTGGACAGTTATCCACCTGCTTTTATATGGCTGAAATTGGTCTATGATATTTAAGAAGCGGAGTAATAGTAATAGACGATGTGATTATGTGGATATTCGCGTGAAATATCGATAAAACCTGCAAATCTCCTGTTGATTAACCTGTTAATATTACATACGAGGTTGTCCACATTATCCAGAGGTACGCCTTGGATAAAAGTTGTCCACATCCTTAATAACAGGTTATCCCCCGGGTTTTCCACAAATTCTGTGAGTGCTCATGCTCCCTGCTGGAGCCTGGCTATTATCTCTTTTACTGTCGAAGCCAGGGAGGAGTTTCCCTTCATGTCGCTTTGGATTTTTTCGCAGGCATGTATGACTGTAGTATGGTCTCTACCACCGAACTCTTCACCGATTTTAGGTAACGATGCCTCGGTAAGCTCCCTTGCCAAGTACATAGCTATCTGCCTCGGGAAGGCAACGTTACGCGAACGCTTCTTGGCCCTCATCTCCTCGAAGCCGATCTGGAAGAAATCCGCCACAGTTTGCTGGATCATCTCTATAGAGATCTGTCGTGGCTTCACCGATGGGAGTATGTCCTTTAACACATCCATAGCAAGCTGGACGGAGATCGGCTTGTTATTGAGCGAGGCGTATGCGACAACTCTGATAAGGGCTCCTTCAAGCTCCCGTATATTGGAATGAATCTGGTTAGCGATGTACACAAGGACATCGTTTGATATCTCCAGGCGCTCCAGGCTCGCTTTTTTCTTAAGGATAGCGATTCGCGTTTCAAGGTCGGGCGCCTGGATATCTGTTATCAGGCCCCATTCAAAACGTGAACGAAGCCTGTCCTCAAGAGTGGGTATTTCCTTCGGCGGCCGGTCGCTTGATATCACGATCTGTTTATTCGACTCGTAAAGTGAGTTAAATGTATGAAAGAACTCCTCTTGCGTCCTTTCTTTACCGGCCAGAAACTGTATGTCGTCAATAAGAAGAACATCCACATTTCTATATTTCTCCCTGAATTCACCCGTCGAGTCATCGCGAATAGCATTGATAAGGTCATTCGTAAAGGTCTCTGATGAGACATAGACGACCTTCGTTGATGCGTTCTGGGATAAAACGAAGTGGCCAATAGCCTGCATAAGGTGGGTTTTACCGAGCCCCACTCCTCCATATATGAACAAAGGGTTATAAGCCCGGCCCGGCGCTTCCGCGACCGCAAGGGCGGCTGCGTGAGCGAAGCGATTGCTATTGCCCACAACGAAGGACTCGAAGGTATATTTGGGATTCAGGGCAAGGGTGTAGATTTCCTCCTGTTGACCTGGTGATGGGGCCGTACGATTTTGATCCGGCGTGGTTTCCTCTGCTTCCTTGGAGGAACGCGTGACAAACTCCAGGTTATAATCCTTTTCAGTTAAGGCCTGTATGGTCCGGCGTATGGTATTTACGTAACGCGTTTCAAGCCAATTCTTCGCCAGCTCGTGGGGCACCTCGATAACTATGGAGCTTTCATTCATCTCTCTGGCGCGCGTTGATTTAAGCCAGGTTTCAAAACTCGGTTTGCTGATCTCCGTCGATAGTATTTCTAGCACCTTTCCCCAAAGATCTGAGACACGATCTACCATACGCGTTACCTCCTAAACTTACCTCGATCTACCTCCGACTAGGAATCCTTTATGAAAAGTGGAAACACGCAGCTACACGGCTTATTTCATTGAAAAAGAGAGCTGAGATACGCAACACCCTTTTCAGTGAGCTTCCTCTTACCGGTATTGTCGACCGGCATCAGGAGACCATGCTCCTCAAGGGTGACAAGATCGCGATATGCCGTGCTGAGGCTTATATCGAGCTCTTTCACCACGGTCGAAGGCCCCGCCTCGCCTATATCCGCTATTAGGAGGAAAACCTTTTTCTGCCGCGGTGAAAGGATTTCATTGAGCTTTTCGTGCTCTACTGAAATCCTGTCGGGTTTGCCCCCTTTCTCCTGCTTTTCAGCTTTTTCCGCGGGCGTTACCGGCGCCGCGGAGGGGCCAGCCACGGAGTTGGCCGTCGAGCTAGACCTGGCCGGAGTTGAGGTTGTAACCGCGGCGGGTTCAGCGCGGGTCGCGTCGTCTATACCGGGAACTGTAAGCGTGACAACGCAACCCGAGCGCAGGTTGTCCTCAACGGTCATCGTCCCGCCGAGGGCCCGGAGTGAATCCCTGACGATAGGGAGGCCGCTCCCCACGCCGCGGATATACGTGCGCATTTCCTGGGTAGCCGTTGTGAACCCAGGAAGGAAAGCCCTTTCTTTCTCTAATATACCAGGACCCTGGTCTGAGACTCTTATAGTATTCCCATCCGGGAGGATGCTTATGACGGCATCCTTAAACTCTGCGTGGAGGAGGTTTTCCACGATCTCTTTAATGGCGATGTACGGCACCTTTCCACCCTTTTCGTGAGAGAGTGAGTATGTTTTATTGGCGATTTCATCAAGGAACCTGCTGAGATCCTCCGAGTCGATATCCATAATCCTCGGGACGGTAGACATGGAATCATATATCGCTATCCGCACCCCGTACTTTTTTCGCTTCCCGGATTGGGAGTTCAGGAGGGATCGAGAAGTTCCTTCTTTTGATTTCCCCTTTCCAAAGAGCCGAAGGAGAAAGCTCGCCATTTTCAACTTTCCTCCCGCCGAGAAGGTAAAGAAAATATCCACACATTATGCACACGATTTTGTGGATAACTATCGAATTATACTCAACCTCACCCGGATCCAGTATCAAGAGGTTTCCGGATACCTGGAAAAATATATCGCGAAAGCGAGTTTCCAGGCGGCGGGCCACGCCACCTGGCGGACGCTTTGAGGTTATCCACATGGTTTTCCACAGTTGTGAAAAACCTTAAGAAATCGAGGTAACACCTGGATTATCCACACTGAATCACCGGACTAATCCACAGATCCTGTTGATAACTCTGCCCGTGCATTACGGCACTTTTTCATATTTACGACCCTATTTAGCAGGGTTATTTTTATATCCACAGGCCTTTTTAAAAAGTCCATTTATCGAGATGGAGGAGGGGTGTGGAGGAATCAACAGGTTACCCACAATGTTATCCACAGCCTGTGTATAACCTTGTGTATAACTGGGGATACTATATTATTATTTCCTCTGGTGGAAAGTATGGGGAACCCGTAAATACAATGATAGCAGATATTTTCAAGGTGGGCAAGCCAGGTTCGGTCGAGCGAAAGGGAGGGAAGAAACGATGGGAGAAACTCTGCTGTGGATATTGAATGCCGGGAAGACGTGGAAAGGCTTTCTCGGTAGATACCGCCCATGGGGATAAATGGAGCGGTGAGGCGGGATTAAAGCTCTGGGGCGGCCTGGTATGCTTGACACGTTGGAATGGGTTAAGCTATAATTTCATTGACGTGGCGCTGCGGGGTGTATCGTTCGGTGGTGCCCGGACTCTTTTCAAGAGTTTTTATTTTATTGAAGAGGTCGAGACTAAAGGGGTCGAGCATGACGAAGGGGTCACACGCGGGAAGGAGTTAAGATGCACTATGAAAAGGACCTTTCAGCCTAAGGTTCGTCGACGGAGCAAGGTTCATGGTTTTATGAAAAGGATGTCTACCCGGGCCGGACGACTTGTACTGAAAAGGAGACGCCTGAAGGGCCGTAAGAGGCTCAGCGCCTGATCAGGCTGGGAGGCATCGCTTCTGGAAAAGGATAAAAGGGGTCGCCTGAGGAAAAACAGTGAATTTCAAAGGGTCTTCAAAACAGGGAAAAGCTATGTTCACGACCTCATAGTGGTATATGCCTTGCAGAACGGGCTACCCTCCAGTCGGGTGGGTTTTTCGGTGAGCAAGAGACTGGGTCATGCGGTCCGGCGGAACAGGTTGAAGCGGCTACTTCGAGAGGCGTATCGTTCAATCGAGGGGCGCGTCAGGGAGGGGGTCGACCTGGTAGTGATCCCCCGTTGGCGTGCGAACTTCGCGAGTTTTGTGGAAATAAAGGATGCATTGCAGGGGCTTGTAAAAAAGGCGGGGCTATGGAGGGAATAGGGTGCAGGGGTTGATTTTGGGTGCAATCCGTTTTTACCGGAGATTTCTTTCTGGCTTGAAGCTCAGGTCCGCATGCAGGTTTTACCCGACATGTTCCGCGTATGCTGAGGAAGCGATTAGAAGATATGGAGTCGGCAGGGGGCTATGGCTTTCGTTACGCCGTCTGGCGAGATGTCATCCATTTAACCCCGGCGGTTACGATCCCGTGAAATAGGTTCCCCGGGAGCGTTGTGCTGGCAAGAAATGAGGAGGGGGATGCATTGAGCCTTAGTGGAGCGATCCGGTGGACGCTTGAATTCTTGTATGACCTCACTAGGAATTACGGCGTAGCGATAATTCTGCTGACTATATTGATCCGGCTTATCCTCTATCCTTTTACTTGGAAGCAGACCAAGGCAATGGAGGAGATGAAGGCGCTCCAGCCTAAGGTTAAGGAGCTGGAGGCCAAATATAAAGGGAAGCCCGAGGAATATCAGAAGAGGTTGATGGAGCTCTACAGGGAGCACAAGGTGAACCCCCTCGGCGGGTGCCTGCCCCTGCTTCTGCAGCTTCCTTTCATTTATGCCCTTTTTAATGTGCTGCGGACTTTTCAGTTTACTGCTGAGAGGTTTCTCTGGCTTGGAAATTTAAGTAAGCCGGACCCATATTACATTTTACCCATTTTGGCGGGCGTCACGACATATATCCAGAGCAAGCAGGTTCAGACCGACGCATCTCAGAATGTGATGAATTTGATTATGCCGGTTTTTATGACCTGGATCAGCATAAGCTTTCCGGCCGGTATAGCTCTATACTTTGTCGTCACGAATCTATTTAGTATTGGACAGCAATACCTCATATCGCGCCAGTTGGCCCGTCAAGCGCCTGTAGGGGTCCGCCCTGTCGGGGCGGATATCGGTGGCGCGGATATCGGTACTGATATCACGCCAGCCACAACAGGAGAAGCGACAGGAAGTGCTATAACCGAGAAAAGCGCGAGCGTAAAGACTTCCGGCCGTGAGAACCAGGGGAAGGGGAAAGGGAAGGGGGAGGCCAGGAAACATGAGAGGCGTCGAACGAACAGGTAGAACCGTCGATGAGGCCGTGGAGAGTGCTTTGCAGGAACTTGGTGTGGACAGGCAGCGAGTGGTTATCGAGGTTCTCGAGGAGGGGAATAAGGGTTTTTGGGGCCTGGTGGCGCCGAAGCCGGCGCGTGTTAGAGTGACGGTTAAGGAGGATGGCATCGATAAGGCGCACCATTTTCTTGGCGGCATTTTGCAAGGCCTGGGTATTGATGCCACTGTGGATGTGGATAGGGCCGGGACGCCGGTACGCTTCAATATTATGGGTAAGGGATTGGGCACCCTGATCGGGAGGCGCGGGCAGACTCTGGATGCCGTGCAGTACCTCGTTAACCTGGTGGCGAATCGCGAAGCCCGCAAGGATGGCGAGTTGGCGGGAGACCAGGGCCGTTATCAGATCGTTGTGGATGCCGAGGGGTATCGCGGCAGGCGCGAGCAGGCGCTTCGCAGCTTGGCCTTGAGGGTCGCCGAGCGGGTAAGGCGCGAAGGACGGCAGGCCAGGCTTGAGCCCATGAGCCCGCTGGAGCGCAGGATAATTCACCTTGCGTTGCAGGATAATAAGGATGTGACTTCATACAGCGAGGGCGAGGAGCCTTATCGTAGAATCGTGATCGTGCCGAGGAGGCGGTCCCAGGCGGAGGTTTGAGACCCCTGTCGCCCGGTGTTGCCATGTAGCAAGTAGGACGATATTCTACAGGGTATAGCATGGTATCGTAACATGGTATGCAGGGTATAAGGGTATATAATACCGGGATTCATGAGCCCGGGGATCGTGGATTCGGAAAGGGTGTTTTGTTTTTAGGGAGTGCGTGTCGTGTGGACACGCTTTTCCTTTGCTTCGGGAGCGGGGCGGGTTGATATGATGGAGGAAACGATAGCGGCAATTTCGACTCCAATTGGCGAGGGCGGTATTGGGATAATTCGAATAAGTGGGAATAGAGCAGGGGAGATAGCCAGAAGGCTTTTCCGGCGTTTCGATGGAATGCCGGTTGATAGATTGCAGCCGCGGAAGGTTCTCTATGGTATCATCGTCGACCCTCAAACCGGTGAGAGGCTCGATGAGGTGCTATTATGGTTTATGCCGGGACCTAAGAGCTATACTCGACAGGATATCGTCGAGATCAGCTGCCACGGCGGTATAGTCTCACTCCGGGCCGTGCTCGAGGCTGTCCTCAAATGCGGGGCCCGCCTCGCCGAGCCCGGGGAATTTACCAGGTTGGCCTTTATGAATGGCAGGATAGACCTGGCGCAGGCCGAAGCTGTGATAGACATTATCCGCGCGAGGACCGAGGCCAGCCGGAGGGTTGCCATGGCTCAGCTCAGCGGCGGTCTGTCGAGGGAGGTGGATATGATACGCCGTGATGCAGTAGGAATTCTCGCTGCCATCGAGGCGTCCATCGACTTCCCCGATGATGTAGGCGAGCAGGAACCTGAGAGGATGGATGATACCATAAGGGGCCTGACGGATCGTATCAATAAGCTTCTGAGCACTGCTGATAGCGGGCGCATTTATCGCGAAGGTATCAGCGTAGTCATCGTCGGCAGGCCCAACGTGGGTAAATCCAGCCTGCTCAATGCGCTGGCCAGAAAGGCCAGGGCCATTGTGACGGACATTCCAGGGACGACCCGGGATATCATCGAGGAGTTTGTGGATATACGCCAGATTCCCGTTAGGCTTGTTGATACCGCGGGGCTGCGTGAGTCCCGGGATCTGGTAGAGCGGTTGGGCGTGGAACGGGCCAGGAATGAATTGGAAACAGCTGACCTTGCCCTCGTGGTGCTGGATATAAGCGAGGGTGTCAAGGACGAGGATAGACAGGTCATTGATGAGATGAGGCCGGGCAAGCCCTGGATCCTTGTATTGAATAAATCGGACCTTGAACATAAGATAAGTGAAGAGGAGGCCCGGGTGCTGGCCCCGGGGGTGCCTTCGGTTATGGTCTCGGCTAATGAGGGAATAGGCCTTGATAACCTGGAGGATGCTATTGCGGATACCGTGCTCCGCGGGAAGGTGTCTCCCCGGGAGAGCTGCGTTGTCACGAACGTTCGCCATAAGGGGGCTCTCGAGAGGTCGTTGCAGGCGCTGGTGGACGCGCGCGCCTCGCTTAGGGCCGGGGTCCCTCTCGACCTAGTGGCTATAGATATACGGGAGGCTATCGAGGCCCTCGGGGAGATAACGGGGGAGACCGCTGGCGAGGATGTTATAGACCGAATATTCGCCGATTTTTGTATCGGCAAATAGGGGCTGCCAAATATAAGGTTGCCAGCTTGGCGGGAACGCAGGTCGAAGGGATGGGAAGGGATGTGATTGTGGGGAACTATGATGTCATAGTTGTGGGAACAGGACATGCCGGTGCTGAGGCGGCGCTCGCGGCCGCGCGAATGGGCTGCAGGACGCTGGCGCTCAGCTTGAACATAGATAATACGGGCTTGATGGCCTGTAACCCGAGCATTGGGGGCCCTGCTAAGGCGCAGCTCGTGCGGGAGATAGATGCACTTGGCGGGGAAATGGGGAGGAATATCGATAAGACTTACCTCCAGATCCGGATGCTTAATACAAAGAAGGGCCCGGCCGTGCATTCATTGCGGGCTCAGGCTGATAAAAGGCGCTATCAGGTGGCCCTGAAGCAGGTGCTTGAACGCCAGGAGGGCCTTGACCTCCGCCAGGGGGTTGTGGACGAGGTCCTGTTGCAGGGATCGCGCGTCATCGGGGTGAGGACGAATACGGGCGTGGAATATAGGGCGAGGGCCGTCATCCTGACGACGGGCACATACCTTGGGGGCAGGGTGCATATTGGGATGGTTAATTACCCGTCCGGGCCCCAGGGCCAGCAGCCAGCCTTGAGACTCTCGGAGTGGTTAAAGAGTACGGGGTTTGAAGTTATGCGTTTCAAGACCGGGACGCCTCCGCGAGTTTACAGGAGATCCGTGGATTTCTCCAAGATGTTGATCCAGCCGGGCGAGATGCTCAACATGGGTTTTTCCTATGAGACCAGGGCCACCCGGGAGGATCAGGTCCCCTGCTGGTTAACATATACGACTGAGAGGACGCATGAGATCATCATGGGCAATCTCGACAGGGCGCCCCTCTATACGGGCATGATCAAGGGCAGGGGGCCGCGGTACTGCCCATCCATAGAGAGCAAGGTCGTTGAGTTTCCGGAGAAGGAACGCCACCAAATCTTCCTGGAGCCTGAAGGGTTGGAGACAGAGGAGATGTATGTTAGCGGGATGTCGACCAGCCTGCCTGAGGATGTCCAGGTCGAGATGTTGCATAGCGTCCCCGGGCTCGAAAATGCGAGGATGGCTCGCCCCGGCTATGCTATTGAATATGATTGCATAGCCCCGACCCAGCTGAAACCCTCCCTAGAGGTGAGGGGGATTGATGGGCTTTTTTGCGCCGGCCAGATCAACGGGACTTCAGGCTACGAGGAGGCGGCTGCCCAGGGGCTGGTCGCCGGGATAAACGCCGCCCTGTTTGTGAAGGGGCTGGAACCGCTGATCCTTGACCGGTCGGAAGCTTATATCGGTGTGCTCATCGATGACCTCGTGACAAAGGGGACGGAGGAGCCATACAGGATGATGACATCCAGGGCTGAGTACAGGCTGCTTCTCAGGCAGGATAACGCTGACCTAAGGCTTACGGAACGGGGTTACAGGCTGGGACTCATCTCGCAGGAGCGGTATGATGAGTTTTGCAGGCGCCGGGATGCGATCCGCGACGAGATCCGGAGGTTGGAGAGCACGAGCGGCCCGGTTGCCGGGACGACCCTGGCCGACCTGCTGAGGAGGCCCGGGTTCAGCTATGCTGATCTCAAGTCAATTGATGAGGGGTGGTCGCCGGAGCTTCCGGCAGATGTGATCGCGGAGATTGAGATCGAGCTGAAGTATGCTGGTTATATCAAAAAGGAGCGGGAACAGGTGGAGAGGTTCCGCAGGTTGGAGCGAAGGAGAATCCCGGAGGAGTTGGATTATTCGGCATTGACGGGCCTGTCGGCGGAGGCTAGAGAGAAGCTCAGCAAGATACGCCCGCTTTCGCTTGGCCAGGCATCGCGTATATCGGGTGTATCGCCGGCTGACGTCTCGGTCCTGATGATATACCTGGAAAGTATAAAGAGGAGGATGGGGAAAGGCGCGGATGAAAGACTTCGATATGGAAGTCCCGGATAATCCGGATGACAGGGAGGCCCCGGAAAACATCGGTAATCTAATGCGCGAAGGGGTCCGGGAGGCGGGGATACCCCTGGGCGAGGAGAAGATAGGGATATTCGCCCGGTACTATCAGGAGCTGGTAAAGTGGAATGGCCGGGCTAACCTTATAGGCACTCTGGGTCCCGAGGAGGTTGTATTTAAACATTTTATTGATTCCCTGTTATGCTGGCGGCTGGGAGGGTTTGAACAGGGAATCAGGTTGTTGGATGTGGGAGCCGGTGCCGGTTTCCCGGGGGTCCCGCTTAAAATCATGTTCCCGGAGATCGAGCTTGTCGCCCTTGAGGCCACGCGCAAGAAGGTTGACTTTTTGAGGCATATACTGGCCGTGCTCGGTCTCGGCGGCGGCAGTGTGATATGGGGGCGGGCCGAGGATCATGGCGCAAGAGGCAGCCCGCTCAGGGAGAACTTTGATAGAGTGGTTGCGAGGGCTGTAGCCAGGCTTCCAATCCTGGTAGAGTATTGTCTCCCTTTTGTTAAATGTGGGGGGATCTTTATTGCCTTTAAAGGGCCTCTAGCTGCACCGGAGGTTTCAGAGGCAGGGTTTGCCGTGGAGCAACTCGGGGGAAGGGTGCGGGAAGTGGTCCCTGCGAGCCTCCCGAGGGGTTACGGGGAGAGGAATCTGGTGATCATCGAGAAGATCCGGCCTTCACCGGGGAGATTTCCCAGGAGGCCGGGCATCCCGGAGAAGCGACCTATTAGATGCTCGGGTGGGAGGAATTAGAGAATCTGTGACGAACTTCTTGTTTAGGTTGCTCAAGCTTGGATAGACCCAAGACGGACCAGGGATGGCTTCCTTCGGCAGCCCCACGGGTCTACATGCGTCGATATTGCAGCTCCAGGTAAAGGGAAGGAGGAAGTGGCGCTTTCTCCGGGGTTTCAAGAGCTGGGCTCTCGCGCCACGCGAGAGGATGAGAAGGGGTTTTACTCAAATCATTGGATTGCGAAAAGGAAAGGGAGAAGGTGGAGGGGACGTCGTCAGGGAACTCCCGGTTGACTCCATTGTGGCGAATCCATATCAGCCCAGAGTCAGATTCAGCGAGGAGGATTTGAGAGAACTTTCGCAGTCTATCCTGGAACATGGCGTTATCCAGCCCGTCTTGGTAAAGCGGCTCGAGAATACGGACGATAAATATGAGCTGATTGTAGGCGAGCGTCGCTTAAGAGCCTGCAAACTGGCTGGCTTGAAAACGATACCGGCTATTATCAAGGATATTGCCCCGCAGGAAGCGGCCGAGATCTGTCTCATTGAGAACCTGCAGCGGCGGGACCTGGATTTTCTCGAGGAAGCAGCCGGGTACCAGCGTCTAATGGCGGAGTTCGGGATGACGCAGCAGGATCTTGCAAAGAGACTTGGGAAGGGACAGTCGACGATCGCGAATAAGCTACGACTCCTGAAGCTCCCGCCCAGGGTAATTGAGAGTATTTCCCGGGAAATAATCACAGAGCGCCATGCCCGCGCTCTTCTCAGGCTCGATAGCGAGAAGGATCAACTGGAAGTACTCGATAGGGTATTAAAGGATGGCCTGACCGTCGCGGAGACCGAGCGTTTAATCGAGAGAAGGCTCGAAAGGCTTGCGGCCGCCGGGGAGAGCCGGGGATCAGCGGAAGGGCGAGTGGTCATCAGGGCTCTTAAAGATGTTCGACTGTTCCTTAATTCGATCCGCGATGTTGTCAAGCAACTTAAGGCGACGGGTGTCCGGGCGTCCGTTGAGGAGGAGGATCTTGAGGAATGGTTCGAGGTGCGCATCCGCATCTCGAAAAAGAGCCTGAGCGCCCCGGCAGCGCGGGCTGCACGTGGGACAAAGTCCGGAGCGAGGGCGAGAATGGCTGCGGGACCCGGAGCGGGGCCGCAGGAGGCTGAATCGAAGGGAGGCGTTGAAGGGAACGGATGAGCAAAGTTATTGCTATAGTTAATCAAAAAGGCGGCGTAGGCGTGCGCCAGGAGGCTATGCAGGGCCATGCCGGTAGGATTCCGGATACCGGCGGGTTCTGAGTTTTCGCCGGTAAGGCTGAGATGGCGGGGCGGGTCCTCGAGAGGGGCCTGTTCCGGAGCCCATCGAACAAGCCTGAACCTCACGGTCCCGGTCCTGATGCCGGACTGTGAGCTGAGGGCGAGCCTGAATTCAGGCTATGGCTACGCAAGGAAGCCTCGTGTAAAGCCCATTTAGCGCCTTGCCCCTGCACCTGCAGGGAGGCCATCAGCTGGCTGCGCGGGCTTGGCCTACGTGCTCGCGGAGCCCCGGGGCAGGGTTTTGAATCCGGCCCCATATGATGGCATGGGCATAGGGGCGGCCTAAGGCCTGATGTGAAGGGGTCCTGCATGGAACCTGGGAACCTGCCTGGGTAGCCTGCCGAGTTGGTGCGCATAGTGGTGCGCATAAATCTTTGCCCCTTTCAGCGATCGTATGGGGTGCCTCGTATCGCTCCGCCCGGTGCCCGGCAGGCGCGGGGATGGGGTTTACGGGAGCCTTGCGGAGGGATTCGACGCGCCCAAGCTATCGTGCTGGGAGTGGCAGTTGTTACCGTGAAAGTCTTGAGTATTTCTGCGTACTAATACTGACTTCTGCGCAGGACCGTTGGACTTCTCCGGTTAATGGCAGTATCGGAGGACAAAGTCTCATGAAATCCCGATGTTTGAGCCGCTATTCAGGTAATCTCACCGGGAATTTATGGTAGGCAGGAAGTGCTCAGGCAGGGGCGGAGGGGTCGTAGTAGTCGGAGCCCTGGAAAGCAGGGCACATGGCGAAGGGCCCCAGGAATTGCGAAAACTCCATGGAAGTAGAGGGACGTTGAGCCGTGCAAGCATCGGCGAGAGGTGTCACCGTTGAGGTGGACGACCCCGTAACTCGAAAGCAGAGGAGTCTCTACCGTGCGTCGTTGTTTATGCCGGAGGGGGAGAGATTTACCGATCTCTACGGGATATTACGATGGCGACCCTGGATCGAGCGGGCAGCCCAATCGGTCCTGGAGAGCGATCACCAATCGAGGCGTGTAAATGAGGTTGTCGAGCGAATCTTAGCTGCCGGGATAGGGGTGTGCGAAGGAGATGGCGCCAGGGAACGGAATAGGCCAACGAAGGCGGACCTTGATGATATTCACTGGCGCGTCCTGGAGGAAGCCATTGCTATGGTGCTTGAGCCCCTGTATTCAGGTTGTGCAGGGGTGACGGCCGGCTCCGCGAGGTGCTGGGATGTGCCGAGCAGATTGCGGGGAGCGTGGCGTATGCGTACCCTTGCGGGGGAGATCCGGGCGAGCCTCGAGGCCGAGCCCTGGAGCTCGTGTAAATGGGTCATCAGGGGGAGGATTCACGCCTGGACCTCTGGCGCTGCGCGTAAGGCGGTTATCAGAGCACTGAAAACGCGCATAAGGGACAGGAGATTCATAGCGGTCTTGAACCAGGTCCTAAAGGCCCGGGCTGGCGCTGGAGGGAAGGGTGCCCCTGGTGCCGGCGATCCCGTCTTTATGGCTGGGGCTCGCCTGAATGCACTGCTGGCCGATATTCATCTCGGGGTATTGGATGAGTGGCTTGGGGCGATGCCGTGCCGCCTTCCTGCCCGGTCATTTCATTATGGTGGTTCCTTTATGATCCTGGCTTTAGGTCCTCGTGACGAGGTTGAGGCTATCGCCGCCCGGACTCGGGAGTATTTAGACTCTGATCTCGGCCTGGGGCCGCAAAAGGTGGTGCTGGAGGTCCTGCCGTGCGAGCCGGGCTTTGAATTTCTTGGATTCTGCTTTCGCCGCCGGCGATGCGGCGGTAGCGTGACAGGCCAGGCGGGGGCTATGCCTGGGGCGAGGTTTATAGTTTACCCCGGTAAATCGGCAATGGAATATTATAAGTCGCAGATCAGGAAGATTACCAGCTTGAGGGGTTCTCCGGTTAAGGATTTAGACGAGGCTATCATAGCAATCAACCGGGTTATTGAGGAATGGCGAGTTCACTTCGGAGCCGCCAGCAGTAAGCGCACGTTTTCTTATCTTGATAGCTGGACGCGTCAAAGGGTATTTGAACTCCTGTGTAAACGCCACCCCGGGCTCCCCAGGGGCGCTGTGTTTAAGAAATTCTGCCCGGCTTCTGGCATAATGGTGCAGGGGCGCAGCGGTACTGTCTTCCTGGATAGATTGATCCGGCGGCCGGGACCCCAAATATCGACCCGCGCGAGCGGGGACAGACCGGTTGACGACCACGGAGAGGTAAGCGCAGTTCTGGAGAGCCGGATGCGTTGAAAGGCGCACGTCCGGTTCGGGGAGGGGTATGGAGAAACACGGTCTCAAAGCCTGGACGGCTGTGTGATGCTGTGCGCTCTGTGCCTACTCTACAAAAGTACAACAGCGGTGAATCTCGGAGCTTGCCTGGCGGTGCTGGGCTGGCGAGTGCTCCTGGTTGACGTGGACCCTCAGGGAAACGCTACGAGCGGGGCGGGTATTGATAAAGGTCAGGTAAAGGCCTGTATATATGATGCGATTATAGGCGAGCGCCCGGTGTCGGCTTTGACGGTAAAGACCGAAGTGGGGGGCCTTGACCTGGTCCCGGCCACGATAAGGCTCGCGGGGGCGGAGATTGAGCTTGTCCCTGTTATGTCGAGGGAGGTCCGTCTCCGCAGGGCATTGGATGAGGTGCGCGGGCGGTATGATTATGTCTTGATCGACTGTCCCCCGTCTCTTGGGCTCCTGACTCTGAATGCCTTGACTGCCGCGGACAGCGTCCTGGTCCCGATCCAGTGCGAATATTATGCTCTCGAAGGTTTGAGCCAGCTCTTGAATACAATCAGTCTGGTACAAAAGCATCTCAACCCAGGGCTTCACATCGAGGGTGTCCTGTTGACGATGTATGATCCTCGTACGAACCTTTCTCAGCAAGTGAGCGACGAGGTCAGGCAGTTTTTCAGGGAGAAGGTTTATAAGACGGTGATACCGCGTAATGTTAAATTAAGCGAGGCTCCCAGCTTCGGGAAGCCCATCATACTCTATGATGATAAGTCAAAAGGTGCTGAGGCCTACAGGGCGCTTGCGGGCGAGGTAGCAGGCTCGGGGGAGAAACACGGTGATTTTCAGCGAGCGGAAGGGCAGGGTTGATTAGGTGGCTAAGGGAGGTCTTGGGAAGGGGTTAAGAGCCTTAATTCCTGACACTAATCTGGAAGGTGATGAAGGTGTGGTGGAGGTCGGGGTTGATCTCTTATCCCCGAATCCTTATCAACCCCGGAGGGATTTTGACCCGGAGAAGCTCCGCGAGCTGGGCGAATCTATCAAGTTACACGGGATTGTACAGCCGCTCATTGTGAGGCGAACGGGGGAAGGATACCAGATTGTCGCCGGCGAACGGAGGTGGCGAGCCGCGAGGCAGGCAGGTCTGGAGAAGGTCCCCGTGATTGTTCGCGATGTGGATGATAAGGCTATGATCCAGATCGCATTGATAGAGAACCTCCAGCGACAGGACCTAAATCCCATAGAGGAAGCTGAGGCCTACAGGAGGCTTATCGTCGAGTTCTCCTTCACACAGGAGCAACTTGCCGATATGTTGGGGCGCAGCCGGCCTGTTATCGCTAATGCGATGCGGCTCCTGAACCTGCCTGCCGATATCCAACAGAGTGTTTCACGTGAAACAATTTCAGTGGGTCACGCTCGTGCCCTGCTTGCACTCCCGGATGAGGCGCTGCAACGTTCGGTGTGTGAGAAGGTGATCCGTGAGGGCCTTTCCGTAAGGGAGACTGAGGAGCTCGTGAAGAAGCTCATATCAGGCTCGGGAAATGTTTCACGTGAAACATCAAGTAGGGTGAGGCGCAAGATGAGGCATACCGACCCAAACCTTCTGGATATTGAGGATAGACTCAAACACGCCTTGGGGACTCAGGTCCGTATCCTGCCCGGAAAGAAGAAGGGGAAAATCGAGATCGAGTTTTATAGCGAGGAGGACCTTGAAAGGATTCTGGCGTTGGTGCTCTAAGGCGGCGCGCCTGCCCCTTCCGGCCCGGCAGATACGTTTACCTACGTTGACCTGGTAGGTGCGGTTCTCTTAACCTGACCGAAATTCAGCTGCCGCAAGCCTCGCCCCTCAGGGCCGGGGATAGGGTGTATGTGATTTTTGTAATGTGGCCGGGGAAACTGTGACGGCGTCTGCCCGGGGTCAGGCGAGTGACCGGGACCGGCCCCGGCCAGAAACTCACCATCAAGTCATGCGGGCGGGTCATGATTCGGGTCATGCGGGTCATGATCGAGTGATGCTTATGCTCGAGTCGTGCTTGAGTTATGCTCGAGTTATGCTCATGTTCTAGTCATGCTTATGCTCTAGTCATGATCATGATCGAATCATGCTCGTGATCAAATCTTGCGGGCGAGGTGGTGAGCGAGGTGGTAAGCAGGTTGCCACCTTTACGGCGCAGGGTGGTAAGATGCTTACCATCATCACCGATGGGTCACGGTTGGGTGGTAAGAAAGTTACCAGGATAGACATCGAGGTGATAAATAACTTGCCATCTCATAGGGCTAAG
Source organism: Bacillota bacterium (assembly GCA_012839815.1). Lineage (GTDB taxonomy): Bacteria > Bacillota > SHA-98 > Ch115 > JABLXJ01 > JABLXL01. The sequence goes on from DUMQ01000007.1 coordinate 26,247, forward strand.
TGGCAAGATACTTTCCAGTGCAGCGAGCAGGTGGTAACTAACTTGCCAGCCTGGCGCGCAGAGTGGTAAGATACTTGCCAGTTCGACGA
>DUMQ01000054.1 GCA_012839815.1 Bacillota bacterium
ATTAGCTTACCACTTCAGCGTGTAAAGTGGAAGAATACTTACCACCCCGGCATAGGAAGTGGAAAGATACTTTCCAGCCTGACGCTCAGCTGGCAAATATGTTACCATCCCGGCGTGAGAAGTGGGAAGATACTTGCCGGCTAGCCAGCTAAGTGTAGGTTTCTTGATTTGTGCCAGTTTACCAGCACGTCCCAGGTGTTGCCGGTGTTACGTTCCGGGGACGGCGCGCTTGCGGCGCGCCTCCGTTGAAATTTGGCGCGAGGGCCCTGCCAAATTTCAAGAGGCCCCGTCACGCAAGCACCGGCAACCCATGGGAAAACGTCAGTAATCTTCGAACTTACACTTAGGCATATCACCACGGATGATCAAATCGGTGAAGACATGGTCGCAAGATAGTGACGTAATTTGACAATGAACATAGGTACTGCAAGGGTTCCAGCGCTCAGAGTGCGGAAGTTAAGCTAATAAAATTTTGCTTGATTAGATGGATTTAGTAAGGGCCTCAAATTCCTCAAATTAGAACATGAATTACGCCACCATATTGACGGGCAAAATCAGCACCTGAGAAGCATTGAACTCAGCGTTGAATTCTGTCATAGTTTATTTGAAGTTTTCTGCTATATAGTGGTTGGTAAAGCTACTGATCAGGGTTACGGCCATGCATGCATTCCAGCAGACGAAACGGGTTGCGTATGATAGCAGAAAGGAAGCATGAGGATGGAGCTTGAGGTATATAGCGCAGGGTGTGGTGGGGCATATGGGGGAGTACGGGGTTCTTGTTAAACTTGTTAAATTAGTAACTTTGTCGTAGTATTTATAGTAGCATTTCCGTATTCCTCGAGGTGTTCGCTAAGTGGGTAATATGGAGACTGTTGATCTTCTCTATATTTTAGCAGCTCCGTTTGGTAACATCCCAGAATACCGTCGTTGCGCGTGGGTAAATTGGTAGCTGGTTGGGAAAGGTCAACAGTCTCAATATGATGCTGATAGTGTATAACATGCGTGAAGTATGAGTATAGCATGGGTATAGCATGAATATAACATGACAGGTAAGTGAACGGGGTAGGTGGGGAGAAACTACTATGCTTGGATCTGCCAGGCGCCTGGCGATTATCGATATACTGGAGCAGAGGGGATTCGTCACCGTCGACGAACTGGCGCGCGAGTTCTCCGTGTCAAAGGAGACTATCCGGCGGGATTTCAGGGCGTTGAGGAGGCAGGGGCTCCTGGAAAAGGTATACGGCGGGGCTACTGTGAGCGCAAAGACAGCGAAAGAGTATACCTTCGCAGACCGCGAGACGCGACGCCTCGCAGAGAAGCAGGCGATCGCAAAGGCTGCTCTCGAGCTTATACGGCCCGGCGACGCGGTGATGATGGATGCATCGAGCACCGTCCTCCAACTTGCAAAGATCATCCCGCCGGACATGGAGATAAGCGTCATAACCAATGCCCTGCCCGTCATTGAGGAACTGGCCTCAAGGCCTAACGTCGCCATCACCTCCACAGGCGGCTCCCTGCGCAGGACGTCTTATTCCTTCGTAGGGCCGGCCGCCGAAGGGAACCTGGCCAGATTCAGGGCCAATAAGGCGTTCATATCAGCCAAGGGCGTCTCGGTTGAGCATGGTCTCACGGATGCTAACCCTTATGAGGGTAGGATAAAGGAGTTAATGGTCAACAACGCCTCCGAGGTTATCCTCCTGGCTGACTCGAGCAAACTCGACCGATTGGCCCTTGTGCAGTTTGCGCCCATAGAGCGGGCTAATGTCGTGATAACCGATAATGCCGCCCCCGCGGAAGTTGTGTCGAAGCTCGAGAGGAGCGGGGTGCGGGTGGTGATTGCTGGGAAAGTATGATTTCCATGATTTCCTGTTTTGGCAGGAATCCCTTCCACCGCGTAGAAATTAGGTAGACGTGGTATATTAAGGGCAATAAGGATTTAAGGATCAAGGATGAGTTTCGGGTCTTTGTCTTTTCTTGACCCGGGACCAAGCCGTGATCAGCGTCTAACGCCGGGGAGGGGCTGCCGTGGGCGCGACTATAGATATAGATAAGCTGGACAGGGAGCCAAATAATGAAAAGAGGGCGCAGGACACGACGTCGGCGTCGTGCAAGACGCCGGAGAGGCTGTGCGTGGTCGACCTGAGGGTCGGACAGGTGGTCAGGGGGCCCTTCATGGCAAAGGACAAGCAGCTAGGGGACTTTTCTACAAAGCCCGGGCGCTTCTTGCTCCTGACCCTCGCGGACAAGACTGGAGAAATCAGAGCCGTTGCCTGGTGCAATGGCGAAGACCTGTATTCCGCATTTGAGGACGGGGATATCGTATGGATCGAGGGGCAGGTAAGGACTTACAAGGGCAACCTCCAGGTGAATGTCAACGTCCTCAGGAGGTGTGAGCGATCCCTCTACGACCTAGCAGATTTCTTGCCACGCACGAAGAAGGATATAAATACCCTGCTGGCCAAGATTCGCGAGGCTGCTGCATCCTCGCGCGATCCGTTTATTTGGAGCCTCCTGTTTAGCTTTTTGGAGGATGATGAGTGGGTCGAGCTATTCACTACTGCGCCCGCAGCTAAATCCGTCCACCACGCTTATATCGGCGGCCTCATCGAACATACTACAAACGTTCTTGACATCTGCATAACCATGACAAGAATCTATCCCATTATAGACCGTGATCTCCTTGTCGCCGGCGCGATCCTGCATGATATAGGTAAGATATGGGAGTACAGGTATGACGGTCTTATAGACATAACAGACGAGGGCAGGCTCATAGGCCATATAGTCCTGGGGGAGATGATGCTCGTCGACAGAATCCGAACGATTGAGGGATTCCCCGTGGAGCTTGCCATGCGCCTCCGTCACATGATCCTCAGCCACCACGGCGAGTACGAGTTTGGATCGCCGAGGCGCCCGAAGTTTATCGAGGCGTGCGTGCTTCACTACGCCGACAATCTCGACGCGCAATCGGCCAGGTTCGCCCAGATCACTCAAAGCGCGCTTGCGGCCGGGGCGAGATGGAGTGCATATGATTCCATCCTTGGAAGGCCCATCTATGTCGCCCCAACCACCCCCGAGGCCGCGGCCAGCAAGGATACTGGCTAAGCAGTCTATGCACCATGCAGTCGAGTCTTCTATACAGTTGCGGCCGCAACCATGCCGTGCTTGCTTCGCGCAGCCATGTAGACCCCCATATACTCCACGGCAGACTTGTTCCACGAAAAATCAGACCGCATAGCGGATTGCATCAGGCGCAGCCAGCGCTCGGGCTGTCTGTATACATCCAGAGCCCTCTTTAGCGCCAGGAGCAGTTGTCCTGACGAGTAGTCTTTGAACGTGAAGCCGTTCCCGCTTTCCGTTCGAGGATCGTAATCCTTTATTGTGTCGGCCAGCCCGCCGGTCGCTCTCACAATGGGTATAGTTCCATATCTCAGGCTTATAAGCTGCCCCAGGCCGCACGGTTCGAAAAGCGAGGGCATCAAATACATGTCGCTCCCGGCGTATATGCGCTGGGCCAGGACCGCATTGAATCCAATGTAGACTCCCACCCGGTCAGGATGCCTGGCCTGGGCGTCGCGGAGAAGGTTTTCGTAGTAATCCTCTCCGGTCCCCAGTATGACGAGCTGGACGCCCGACGCCACGATGGCATCGAGGGCCTCTGAGATGAGGTCAAGCCCTTTTTGGGCCACGAGGCGCGAGACGATCCCAATGACCGGGACGTCCGAGACCGGGAGGCTCATCTCCTTTTGAAGCTCGTATTTGTTTTCTTTTTTCTCGCTGAGATTATTAAGCCCGTAATTCCGGTAGATCCGCGGGTCTGTCTCCGGGTTAAACTCGTGGTAATTGATGCCGTTTACTATGCCGTAAAGGTCTTTGGCCCTGCTCCGGAGCACCCCGTCCATGCGTTCCCCCCGCTCGGGCGTCTGGATCTCCTGGGCATATGTCTTGCTCACAGTATTTATAACGTCGGCGTATAGAAGCCCTGCCTTCATAAAGCTCATATCGCCGTAAAATTCCAGCCGCTCGGGGCGGAAATAGCTGTCATCGAGACCGAGAAGCTTGAGACAGTCTCTGGGAAAGTTCCCCTGGTACTGGAGGTTGTGAATGGTAAATAAGGTCGCAATCTGGGCGTAGAACGGGTCCCTGCTGTACTGGTCCTTGAGGAGCAGGGGGATGGGCCCTGTCTGCCAGTCGTTGCAGTGGATGATATCGGGCTGGAAGTTTATGACTTTTAACATCTCCAGTACGGCCCTTGAGAAGAAGCTGAAGCGTTCGGCTTCGTCGAAGAAACCGTAAAGCCGATCCCGGTCAAAGTACTGGTAGTTGTCGATCAAGTACACGGGAACAAGCTTCTCCACCTCGTCCAGCTTGGCTCTGATCTGGGATTGACGCAAGATCGCAGTGCATTTCCTCCAGTCCACCCATACAGGGAAGTCCGCTATTGTTGTTACGTTATTTATTCCGCGGTAGCGGGGCAGCACCACCCTTACATCGTTTCCCAGCATGGCGAGGGCCTTCGGCAGGGATCCTGCTACATCTGCAAGACCACCTGTTTTTGCGAACGGCGATACCTCGGGGGATACGATCAATATTTTATATGTCTCCTCGAGTTCCTGCTGTTTCAGCATGCCAGTTGTTCACCTCAGCTTCAGAATCTTTCAGAAATCCATGTTCTCGATTAATCTAAGCCTTTCTTGTCGTTTACTCTATGCATCTCTTATCGTTGGTGCCGCGAGCTCGGGCGCCGTCGGATTGATGTAATAGCCTGTGCCCAGCTCAAACCCGGCGATGATTGTCAGCCTGGGAAGGATCTCAATGTGCCAGTGAAAACTTGTCCCGTTCATATCGCCCCACGGCGCCGTATGAAGGACGAGGTTGTAGGGTAAAAAGATGAATGCCCTTTCCAGCTTTGCGAAGGTGGTGCGCAGGCCATGGGCGATATCCCTGATTATCTCGTCCGGAGTCTCTTCGAACCTCGCTATGTGTTTCTTTGGAACTATCCAGGTTTCGTATGGAAATCGCGAAGCATAGGGGCAGAATATCAGGGAATGCCCTGTTTCCGCTACGACCCGCCTGCCCCTTGCTAGCTCATCCTCTACCATGGCGCAAAATACGCATTTACCCTCATGTTCATAGAATTCGCGTGTGGCATTGAGCTCCTCCCTCACCACCGCAGGGATCGACGGGGTAGCTATTAGCTGGCAGTGAGTGTGCTCAAGGGATGCTCCTGCTATCCTCCCGCTGTTCTTGAAAAACTGGGGGTATTTGAGCCTGTCATCCCGGTGGAGCTCCATGAACCGCAAGATCACAGCCTTGAGGATAGTCTCCATCTGTTCCTGGGAGTGGGTCCCAAACGTCCCGTCATGGTCCGGCGACTCGATCAAAACCTCATGGGCGCCGATGCCCGGGGAATGCACGTATAACTCGCCATGCTCAGGTTCGACGTCGTGGCCCGCATTGTGGCCGGCTGCGTGGGGGCTGAGGGCAGGAAACTTGTTGGGGACAACCCGGACCTTCCAGCCAGGCTCATTGGCGCCCCCCGTCTCACGACCCAGGGCAAGAACTTCGGGCGGGGTTTGAGACTCATTCCCATAACAAAAAGGGCATGTTGTGGCCTTTTTCTCCACGGGAGGGATATTAAAATCATGGGGCCGCTTGCCTCGTTCGCTGGCTATAACGACCCAGGAATTGGATGTTGGGTCCTTTCTTAGCTCTGACATGAGCTGCGCTCCTTTATCTACCTGATTCTCAGCTATCTGCTTAAGTTAGTGCGCAGCGGAGCCAAAGATTTATGCGATGCGCACTAACTTACTTGACTTGCGATTTTTCATGTCGTGTCTCCCGACTTCTAAACTTTAACTTCTGGCAGGAGGGGCCTTTTTATGCATCCGACCAGCCGGGAATCGGGTTTTTCAAAAGATCTTTCGAAGATTACATTACCTTGTTGGGAAAGATCTTATGGGAAATGCCATGTGCATCGACGGGCCGGCCGCATGTCGGCCCTGAAGATCTCCGTCTTCGTCCAGGGGCAGTATTCGGTGGGAAGCATCCCTGATTCGCCGCACACGACGATCGACCTTATGCCAGGCGGGCGGGGGAAATCCTCCTGCGGCCTGCTGTCGAGGATCTTTTTCATAAAATGTGCCCATATCGGGGCGCATACAGTCCCGCCGGGCTTGCCGAGGGGCTTTGAGGGATCGTCGTTTGCCACATACACGCATGTGACGAGGTGCGGTGTATACCCTACAAACCAGGCGTCAGTAAAGAGGTCCGTTGAGCCGGTCTTCCCAGCGGCGGGCCATGTGACGATATCTGATACGGTCTCTGCGGTGCCGCCGGGCCTTAAGACCCCTTTAAGTATATCCGTCACGATATAGGCGGTCCTGGGGTCGAGAACGCGCCTTTTGCGCACCCTGTTTAGCTCTATTATCCTTCCTTTTTTATCTTCTATCCGCGTTACGAAGACCGGGCGAACCCGGAACCCGCCGTTTGCCAGGGGCGCGAAGCCTATAGCCATTTCGAGCGGTGAGACCTCAGACGTGCCGAGGACGAGCGAGAGGTTGGGGCCGATGTAGCTCTCGATGCCCATCGCTCTGGCGTACCGGGCCGCGAATTCCGGGCCTATCTCGGATATCAGCTTTACCGAAACGACGTTGCACGATACGACCAGGGCGTCTCTGAGGGATAGCACCCTGTAATGGTATTTGGCCGGGCCATAGTCGGTGGGGCTGTAGAGCGTCCGGCCCGTGGGGATGTAAATTGGCTCGCACATGAATGGCCAGGCGGCCGTATAGCCGTTATCTATGGCGGCTGCATACACGAAGGGCTTGAATGCCGAGCCGGGCTGCCGCCTGGCGTGGATGGCGCGGTTGAACTCGGTTGCGCTGAAGCTTCTCCCTCCGATTAGAGCGTTTACGTAACCCGTTGCGGGGTCAATGGCCACGAGCGCCCCTTGGGGCTGGAGCAGGGCCGGTGGTTTGGTTTTTTCGCCCCCGGGGCCCCGGAGTTGGGGAGGTGTGACGGCATCGAGGCCTGCCGCGAATGCTTCCTCGGCCGCCCGCTGTAGCTCGAGGTCGAGCGTGGTGTATATCTTCAGCCCTCCGGCGTGGAGGAGGTTGCCGTCGTTGCTGTGGCGCCTCAATATTTGGTCAGTTATATAGTCAATGAAGTACGGCGCGGCACGGTACTCCCGGCGCTGGAGCCCTGCGAGCCTTAGAGGCTTGGAATCAGCTTCCCTGGCCTGATCCTTTGTGATATAGCCGAGCTCATGCATCCTGTTTAGCACTACGGCTCGCCTCTCGAGGGCGGCTTGCATATTTATGTAGGGTGAGTAATAGTATGGACCCCTGATGAGGCCTGCGAGGAGTGCGCTCTCGGCGAGCGTGAGGTCCCTGGCGCTCTTGCTAAAATAGACCCGCGCGCCTGCCTCGACCCCGTAGGCCCCGTGGCCGAGGTAGACCAGGTTGAGATATCGTCTTAAAATCTCCGGTTTAGAGAACTTCATCTCCAGGTAAAAGGTGAGCAAGAGCTCCCTTACCTTCCTCCAGAGCGTGCGTTCAGGCGGGAGAAACATGTTCTTGGCGAGCTGCTGGGTTATGGTGCTCCCGCCGGCGACGATCCTGCGTGCCCGGATGTTTTCGACAATCGCCCGCATGATGCCGAAGGGGTCAATACCGAAGTGTTTGTAAAATCTGGAATCCTCGATGGCGATTACGGCATTTTGCAGGTCCTGCGGTATCTGGGATAAGGGTATTTCTATCCTGTTGGCCGTCGCCGTGGTCGTGATCACCCTGCCATGGATGTCGTAAAAGGTGCTGACTAGGGTTTGCCCGGGGAGCGGCGTGAGGCGGGCCATGATTGGGACGAGCATAAGGATGATCGCGCTTGCGAGGGCGATTGCATACAGGAGGCGCGATGGCGTCCACAGGGGGCCCCGCATGCTATGTTCACGTTGCTTACGCCCATCATTCATACCTCTACCACTCCTCCCACGTAACCTTACGCGGCATGGCATAACCCGCAGACCACTTGATGGTAACATTCTTATCACTACTGTGACCAATCGATGATAGTGGTAAGTATCTTAAGTATCTTATCACCCCTCCGGCATGACCTGGTCGTTTTCCCGCCGGTCCACCCCGACAGAGGGGTGCAGGATGCCTTAGAGATTACGGAGCGACCCGCTTCCTGGCCGCGTCCGCTGGGCGAAGAGAGGCGCGCCCGCCCAGCGAACGTATTCCCCTGGCGCCTGGCGGAACCTTGCTAACGGAACTTAGTATATCCATTTATCCCGCCCCGCTATATACCCTGCTCCGGGCAGGCCGGCCCGGGCATGCACGCCGGGCCGGAATAGAATTTCGCCAAAACATAACAAATTATGATCATTTCAGGAAGGATAACCGCAACCTGTATAGAATCAAAGGGCGGAGGGAAACTTCTCTTGGGCCATCGCGAAGAAACCTCTCGCACAAACCCTTCGCGGAACCATTTCGCTGTAACTTAACGAATCAATGTAACAGGGGGCATGGTATCGTGATAAACATGGGAGTAATAAGCAAGCTCGCCATGAAGACGGACACCAAGATCGTCATGGTGGTCGTCGACGGCCTCGGGGGGCTGCCTGATCCCGAGACAAACCTCACGGAGCTGGAGTCGGCCCGGAAACCCAATATTGACGCCTTGATGAAGAAGTCTGTGTGCGGGCTCATAGATCCTGTAGGCCTCGGCATAACCCCCGGGAGCGGGCCATCACACCTCGCGCTCTTCGGATACAACCCGCTCGAACATGAAATCGGGCGGGGCGTCCTCGAGGCCCTGGGCATAGGGTTTGACCTGGAGCGGACGGATGTGGCTGCGCGCGGCAACTTCTGCACCGTCGACAGCGAGGGCAGGGTCATCGACAGGCGCGCCGGGCGGATCGAGACCGAGAAGACGAAGGAGCTCTGCAAGCTCCTGGAGGATATAAAGGTTGACGGCGCAGAGGTTATCATAAAGCCGGGCAAGATCCACAGGTTTGTTGTAATCTTCAGGGGTGAAGGCCTATCCGGCAACGTGACGGATTCGGATCCCCAGAAGGAGGGGAAATTCCCCAAGACGGTCGAGGCCCTCACGCCGGATGCTGAGAAGACCGCCCGCTGCGTGAACGAATTCATAGCTAAGGCAAAGGCCATCCTGGCGGACAAGCACCCCGCCAATATGTTGTTGCTGCGCGGGTTTGCAAAGCATCCCAACATCCCCACCATGGGCGAGATCTTCAAATTGACGCCGGCCGCGATCGCTACCTATCCAATGTACCGCGGTGTAGCGAGGCTTGTAGGCATGGATGTCATCCCGACGGGCACGACGATCGAGGACGAGTTCCGGACCCTGGAGGAGAACTACGGCCGCTATGACTTCTTCTACGTCCACGTGAAGGAGACGGACAGCTCGGGCGAGGACGGCAAATTCCAGCGCCGCGTCGAGATCATAGAGGAACTCGACAGGTCCATCCCTCGCCTTACAGCGCTCGACCCGGATGTCATAATCATAACGGGCGATCACTCGACGCCGGCGAGACTAAAGGCGCACAGCTGGCATCCCGTCCCGATCCTGCTCTACTCGAGGTGGTGCCGGCCTGACGGAATATCGAGCTTTGGTGAGCGCGAGTGCCGCCTTGGGAGCCTCGGGAGGTTCCCCAGTCTCGGCGTCATGCCGCTTGCGATGGCGAATGCGCTCAAGCTCATGAAGTACGGTGCCTAGGTCTACTAAGTTAGTGCGCAAGAACATCTGCCCTTCTTGGCACTAACATAGGGGGTCTCGCATCTCTCCGCCCGGCGGACGCGGCCAGGGAGCAGGCCGCTCCGTAATCTCCGGCCGGGGGCTGTTAGGCCGGAGATTAAGGCCGCCTGGCGGAGAGATGCGAGACCCCCGGCCACTGTGCGGCACCGGTAGCTGTTACCTGCGAAAGGTCGGGGTATTTTTGCGCACTAATTTAGAATAGAAGTTCATACCAAGTTCATGCCAGGCACTTGCGCGCCCAGCTAAAGAGGGGTATGATAGAATCGTCCGGTGAAAGCCTGATGGTATGAAGGCCCGGGTGTTCAGGAGTTCAGGGGGGCGGGCAATGCCTGTTAGTTTGGACTTCGCCAGGTTGAGGGATATATTGCTGCACATGAACGCGGCCAGGGCCGTAGCCGTGGTGGCCGATATCCTGATCGTTGCGTATGTCATCTACCGGATCCTCGTGCTGATAAGGGGCACGAGGGCCGTATCGCTCATAAAGGGACTGGCGGTGTTGTTCATTGCCAATCTCGTGAGCAGGATACTCGGGCTCACCACGGTCTACTGGCTGCTCCAGCGAGCCATCACCATGGTCTTCGTTGCCCTGCCCATTGTTTTCATGCCCGAGCTTCGGCGTGCCCTCGAACAGATCGGCAGGGGGAGGCTTTTCGGCGCAGGTTTCGATCTTTTTTCGCGCGAGGATGCGGCCCGCTCTATAGGGGAAATCGCAAGAGCAGCTTCCCTTCTTTCGGCTCAAAAAATTGGGGCCCTGATAATCATCGAGCGTGATACAGGCTTGCAGGATTTTGTCGAAACGGGCGTCAGGATGGATGCCGTAGTATCCGCCGAGCTTCTTATGAATATATTTATACCGAACACCCCGCTTCACGACGGGTCAGTAATCATCCGCGGCGATAGAATCGCCGCGGCCAGTTGTTATTTGCCTCTAACCGAGAACCCCAATCTAAGTAAGCGGCTGGGGACCCGCCACAGGGCAGCCCTGGGCATTTCCGAGCAGACTGACGCGGTGGCGGTGATTGTATCTGAGGAGACAGGGGCGATCTCTATAGCCTCTGCTGGGAGATTGACCCGTCACCTCGATGAGACCAGCCTGAAGCAAAAGCTCACCACTCTTCTAACTCCTGCAGCCAGGAGGAAATCCGGCTTTTGGGAATGGGTTAGGGGTGAGGCCCGGTGAAAAGGCTTTTCGACCAGGATTTCTCAACCAGGCTTCTCGCCTTGTTTCTTGCCATCGTGATATGGTTTGTCGTAGCCGCTGACACGAACCCCAGGGTGGTAAGGAAACCAACGCCCGACCAGCCACAGGTCGAGGTGGAAGCGGAGCGCCTCATGGATACCCCTGTGGAGATGAGGGACCTGGGTAAGGGATTTGTTGCGATTCCTCAACCAACATCTGTGATGTTGACCGTGCGGGGTTCCAGGACGAGAATCCGAGAGGCTGCCTCGCAGGTGAAGGCCTATGTCTCCCTCTCGGGCCTGCCTGAAGGCCGCCATATCCTGCGTGTTGGGGTCCAACACCCTCCCGGGCTCTTCATCGAGGGGATCGACCCTCCTGAGGTCGCGGTGGAGCTACAGAGGGTGATCTCGAAGACTGTCCCCATCACCATTGCCATCTTCGAGTTCCCGGGAAGGGGCTTTCTGGTCTCTGAGCCGGTGGCGGAGCCCGGCCAGGTGACCGTGACGGGGCCTTCAGGTCGCGTTGGAAGGGTTCAATCCGCTGTTGCCAGGATCGATCTGGCCAGCAAGGTTGGGACTTTTGAACAGGTTGTAGAGCCACGTGCTGTAGACGCTTCGGGGGCGCCGGTGGAGGGTGTGACGATATACCCGTCAACTGTAAGGGTGAGGGCGGAGATTGCGGGTTTCACAAGGGATTCGGGGTATCCCCCTCGAGATATTCGGGGGTATTCTGCCGTAGATATTTCAGAGCCGTAGATATTTCGGAGGTGGGTTTTGATAGAGATGGGCAGGCTTTTCGGGACCGACGGGGTCAGGGATGTGGCGAATGCGGGGCTCTCGCCGGAGCTTGCGTTTAAATTGGGCCGGGCCGGTGCAGCTCTGTTGTTGCGAAAGGGTTTTGAACGCCCGAGGATGGTGCTGGGGCGGGATACTCGGATCTCAGGGGATATGCTGGAGGCTGCCCTGGTTGCGGGCATGACGTCCTGCGGGGCCGAGGTTTTGAAGGTTGGCGTGATCCCAACGCCGGGAGTTGCTTTTTTGACGAGGGAACTCAAGGCCCAGGCCGGGGTCGTTATCTCGGCATCTCATAATCCCGTAGAATACAACGGGATAAAGTTTTTCTCGTCAGATGGCTTCAAACTCCTTGATGAGGATGAGGAACTAATCGAGCGGCTGGTCCTAGATGGCCAGTCCTACGATGACATCCCGCGGCCGACGGGTGGTCAAATAGGCACGGTGCGGACCATTGCGGACGCCGGGGATCTATATGCTCGCTATATTATGAGGACTGTTGAGATAGACCTCACGGGTTACAAGATAGTGATCGACTGCGCTCACGGCGCGGCTTACCGGGTTGCGCCCCGCGTCCTGTCGGAGCTTGGGGCGACGGTCATCCCCATCAACGTCGAGCCAAACGGGGTGAATATAAATGTGGATTGCGGGTCCACGCATCCCGAGCGGGCTGCGGAGGCCGTCAGGGAGCACGGGGCGGATGTGGGGTTGGCACACGACGGCGATGCCGACAGGCTTATAGCCATTGATGAGAATGGCCGTGTCGTGAATGGTGACCACATCATGGCCATCTGCGGTCTCGAAAGGCTCCGGAACGGCTCCCTGCCTAAAAGAACAATCGTCGCAACCGTCTACAGCAACCTCGGGCTCGTGCGCGCCTTTGAGCGAGAGGGCGGCCAGGTCGTCATGGCCAGGGCCGGTGATCGGTACGTGCTTGAGGAGATGCTCAGACGCGGGGTTGTGCTGGGCGGGGAGCAATCAGGCCATGTAATATTCCTCGATTATAATACGACCGGTGACGGCCTTATAACCGCCCTCCAGCTGCTTTCGGTCATGAAAAGGACCGGCAAGCGCCTCTCGGAGCTTGCGGCCGTTATGGAGATATACCCCCAGGTACTTGTGAATGTGCGGGTTCGCAATAAAAGCGGACTCGAAAGCAATAGCCGGATAGTGGAGGCTATAAGGGCTGCAGAGGAGAGGCTTTCACGTGAGGGGCGCATCTTTGTGAGGTGCTCGGGCACGGAGCCTTTGGTCAGGATCCTTGGTGAAGGGCCTGAGGCGTCAATCGTCGAGAGCGTAGTAAACGATGTCGCACGCGTCATCGAGGAGGAATTGTCGTAAGATCTCAGGTCCGAGAAGCACTGAGAAGGGAGAAAGGGACAGGGATGTGTGGGATAGTAGGGTACATCGGCGATAAAGAGGCAGCGCCGATTCTCCTGGAGAACCTTAAGAAACTGGAATACCGGGGCTACGATTCGGCTGGTCTGGCGGTTTACAATCGTGATAAAATAGAGGTGCGAAAGGCCGAGGGTAGGATCTCGCGCCTCGAGGAGATCCTGAAGGGCGAGGAGCCCAAGGGTTCGGCCGGTATAGGTCATACGCGCTGGGCGACTCACGGTCGTCCTTCTGACATAAACGCCCACCCGCATGCGGACTGCTCCGGCGAGTTTGTCGTGGTCCACAACGGCATCATAGAAAACTACCTTGAATTAAAGGAATGGCTCGAATCCAGGGGGCACACCTTCAGGTCAGAGACGGATACCGAGGTGCTGCCGCACCTTGTGGAGGAGTTTTATAAAGGAAACTCAAGCAATGGCGGCTTTGAACTGGCTGTCCGGGAAGCCATAGGGCGGGCCGAGGGCTCATTCGCCGTTGCCATTATGAGCCAGCGCGAACCGGATAGGATCATCGTTGCGCGGAAGAATAGCCCCCTCATCATCGGCCTCGGGGATGGCGAGAACTTCTTTGCATCTGATATACCTGCTCTTCTCGCCTGGACCAAGAAGGTGATAGTGCTGGATGACGGGGAGATGGCCATCTTGACGAGGGATGGGGTCAGGGTGTCAACCTTTGACGGGGACCTGGTAACAAAGGATATCCTCGATATCAAGTGGGGGCCGGGTTTGATCGAAAAGGGTGGGTACGAACATTTCATGCTGAAGGAGATCCACGAGGAGCCCCGGGCCATCCGCGATACGCTTGCAGGCCGCATAAATGGCAGGACCGGCGAGGTTACCCTCGAGGAATTTGAGCTCGATGCCGACTACATCCGCCAGTTGAAAAAGATCAGTATAGTGGCATGCGGGACGGCCTACCATGCCGGGCTTGTCGGCAAGAGGGTCATTGAGAAGCTGGCCCGCGTGCCTGTGGAAGTTGAGCTTGCTTCGGAGTTCAGGTATAGCGACCCGATGGTTGGACCTGATGTGCTCACCATTGTTATAAGCCAGTCAGGGGAGACGGCGGATACGCTTGCCGGCCTGCGCGAGGCCAAGGCCCGGGGCTCGCGTGTGCTCGCCATAACAAACGTAGTTGGTAGCTCCGTTGCGCGCGAGGCGGATGATGTGATCTACACGTGGGCAGGACCGGAGATAGCGGTTGCGTCCACGAAGGCTTATGTGGCGCAGCTCGTGAGCCTTTACCTGTTTGGGATCTACCTGGGCAGGCGAACAGGCACGCTCAACGCCTCCGATAGCAAGCGCCTTGTGGAGGAGATCAGGCAACTGCCCCAGCATGTCGACATGCTGTTTGGGCGTCACGAGGAACGGGTCAGGGATTTTGCGAAAGAGTTCGCAGGGTGCGAGGATGTCTTCTTTATCGGGAGGGGCCTCGACTATGCGGTATCTATGGAGGGCAGCCTCAAACTGAAGGAGGTTTCATATATCCGCGCGGAGGCCTACGCCGCGGGCGAGCTGAAGCACGGGACCCTCGCGCTTATCATCCGGGGGGTGCCGGTGTTTGCCCTTGCCACACAGCTTGATGTGTATGAAAAAATGTTGAGCAATATAAAGGAGGTAAAGGCGAGGGACGCGACTGTAATTGCCCTGGCCTTCGAGGGTGATGAAACCATCGGGAAGCTCGTTGATTATGTAATTCATATCCCAAGGGTGGACTCCCTGCTCACCCCCGTGCTTTCCGTTGTCCCGCTCCAGCTTTTTGCCTACTACGCTGCCGTGGCGCGCGGGTGCGATGTGGATAAACCTAGAAACCTGGCGAAGAGCGTGACTGTGGAATGAGAGCGTGATAAGGTTACTGATGAGGGGCTGATGAGGAAGGATTGAGCGAGCAAGAGCGAGGGGCGTGTACGATAAAGGGCATCGGTGTGGACATGATCGAAATAAGGCGCATAGCCGAGCTGATGCTCCGCAAGGGGGACAGGCTCAGTAAGAGCGTATTTACCCCGCGGGAACTTGAATGCACCAAGGGCGGCCGTTACGAGGGCCTCGCTGCCCGTTTTGCGGCAAAAGAAGCGGTTGCAAAGGCCCTGGGGACCGGTATAAAGGGGTTCGGTTGGAACGATATCGAGATAACCGAGAGCCCTTCGGGAGCGCCCGCAGTCGTCCTGCACAGGGGGGCGATGGACGTTGCCAGGCGCCTCGGGGTCGGCCAGGTGTTTGTCAGCCTGTCTCATTGCGGTAGCTATGCGATCGCCTTTGCCATCGCAGTTGGGGGTGACCATATATCTCATGAAGGTTGTGACTGCCGAGGAAATGAGGGAGATCGACCGCAGGACAATTGAAGGCATGGGGATCCCGGGGATCGTGTTGATGGAGAATGCCGGTCGCGCCGTTGCGGATGCCGCCGGCAGGGTGCTTGGCGGTCATGGCAGTGCCGGCTGCGGGGCCGGCCGTGGGACCGGCCGGGAGGTCGTGGGTGTGGCCTGGGGCGCGGCCGGGGATGGAGACCCGATCAGGGGCGTCTCCGGCCGGCGGGTTTGCATCTTTGCAGGCAAAGGGAATAACGGCGGAGACGGGTTTGTCGCGGCCCGCTACCTGGCAAACAGGGGAGCGCGGGTGAAGACCTTCCTCCTAGGTAAGAAGGAGGAGGTCAGGGGGGACGCCGCAATCAACCTCGCGACGCTTGCCCGAATGGGGCTTGAGGTGGAGGAGCTGTCTCAGGATGAATTGCACAAGGCGCGGGTGGCTATATCCGTCTCCGATATCGTAATCGATGCGATTTTTGGCACGGGTTTCAAAGGCGAAGTGAGCGGGCTCGCAGCTCTTGTCATCGAGGCGATAAACGATTCCTCCCGACCTGTTATTTCCGTAGATATACCGTCCGGCGTTGACGCGGATACCGGCGGGGTGGCCGGGAGATGCGTCAGGGCGTCGCACACCGTAACGATGGGTCTGCCCAAGGTGGGCCTCATGCTCTACCCCGGGGTGCTCTATGCGGGGAAAATTGTTGTCGCCGAGATTGGCATACCTTCCGCTTTCATTTCCGATGAGAGGCTGCGCTTTAATGTATCAACGCCTGACTATGTAAGGCGATTGTTGCCTGCCCGGCATCCGGACGCCCATAAGGGAGATTTTGGAAGGGTCCTCGTGATCGCCGGTTCCGAGGGGATGACCGGGGCTGCTGCCCTAACTTGCCTTGCGGCTTTGCGCATCGGAGCGGGCCTTGTCACTCTCGGCATTGCCCGGAGCCTTCATGATTTGATGGAAATAAAGCTTACGGAGGTTATAACAAAACCACTTCCCGAAACGGAGGCCCGCTCTTTGAGCATCGCCGCGCAGGGCATGATCGAAAGCACCGCAAAGAGGGCAGATGTGCTTGCTATAGGGCCGGGGCTTTCCACAAATAGCGAAACGGCCCAGCTCGTCAGGAATTTGCTTATATCCCTCAACATGCCGGCTGTTGTAGACGCCGATGCCCTCAATGCTGTAGCCCAGGACATCTCCGTGCTCCGGGCCGCGAGAGCCCCTCTCGTCCTGACCCCTCACGGGGGAGAGATGGCGAGGCTCCTCGGAGTTGATGTTGATGAGGTGAAGCGAGACAGGCTCGCGATAGCCTGCAGGGCGGCCAGGCAGTGGGGCAAGGTGGTTGTCCTCAAGGGCGCGCGGACGATCATCGCCGATCCATCGGGAGCCGCATATATAAACCCGACCGGCAACCCGGGGATGGCCACGGCAGGCAGCGGCGACGTGTTGACGGGGGCGATAGCCGGCTTGATGGCCCAGGGACTGCCCCCATTTGAGGCAGCCATTGCCGGCGTTTATATTCACGGGCTCGCAGGGGACCTGGCGGGTGAAGACAGAGGAGAGGATGGTCTCCTGGCCGGGGACATCCTTGAGAGGTTGCCGCTGGCGGAGAAGCGCCTCAGGAGGGGTTGATAAGGACCCTATTAGGGTGGGACGAGGTGGGACTTAAGTGTGGGATTACATGCTGGATAGGCCGACGCGGGCGGAGATCAATCTGGAGAATATAGCCCATAATATGCGGGAGATCCGTAAGAGGATAGGCCCGGGCCCGGAGATAATGGCCGTTGTAAAGGCCGATGCGTATGGTCACGGGGCCGAAAGGGTCTCGGCCACCGTGCTGGGGAACGGCGCGACCTGGTTGGGCGTGGCAACTGTGGAAGAGGGGGTTCTCCTGCGTAAGAGCGGAATTATAGCGCCCATCCTGATATTGGGCACGATCTTCCCTGCACAGGCCAGGAGGGCCTTACGGTATGGGCTGACGGTTACCGTGTCGGATTATGAATTCGCGGAGGCCCTGGCTTTATGCGCAACCCAGGAGGGGAGAAAGGCCAAGGTTCACGTAAAGGTGGATACGGGGATGGGTCGGATCGGCGTCACCCCTGAAGATACCGTAGCATTCGTAAAGAGGCTCACCGCGTTGCCAAATATTGAAGTCGAGGGGATTTTTACGCACTTTGCAACGGCAGATAGCGACCTCGGTTTTGCCCGGGTCCAGCTTCACAGGTTTAACAAGGTCATCACCAGCCTTCTGGAGAGCGGCATTAAGATCCCGATCCGCCATGCTGCCAACAGTGCCGCGATCCTTAACCTGCCAGAGAGCTATTTTAATATGGTGAGGGCCGGGATCATCATATACGGGCTTTCTCCATTCGGATCAAGGCGGGGGATGCCTTTACGTACGGGTCCGGGCTCGAGCTCGAGCCACGACCCCGTGATGGATCTCCGGCCCGCCCTCAGCCTGAAGACCCGTGTAGCCTATGTCAAGAGGGTCCCGGCCGGGACACCTGTAAGCTACGGGTCTACCTACGTAACGAATCGCGCAACGACCATCGCCACGCTCCCGGTCGGGTATGCCGATGGCCTGCTGAGAGCGCTTTCCAATAAGGCGCATGTGCTGATAAGGGGAGGGCGCTATCCTGTAGCCGGCACGATATGTATGGATGCGTGTATGGTGGATGTTGGAGATCTCGAGGTGGAGGTTGGGGATGAGGCTGTCCTTATCGGCAGGCAGGGAAATGAGGAGATAAGCGCGGAGGAAGTGGCGGAGGCCGCAGGTACGATCAACTACGAGATCGTGTGCGCCATAAGCAAGAGAGTTCCCCGCGTTTATTCACAGGATAACTGAAACCGCGATGCAGGAAATCTACTATGGAGTGCTATGGAGGGCTTTCACAAATGAACAATGAGAATGCCAGTATAAGTAGCAGGCCAGACGATTCTAGCAACGAATTTGATGTTGTTGTAATCGGTGGAGGGCCTGGCGGGTATGTCGCCGCGATCCGGGCGGCGCAGCTTGGCGCCAGGGCCGGGGCCAGGGTCTGCCTGGTCGAAGAGGCCGAACTCGGCGGAACATGTCTCAACCGCGGGTGCATCCCGACGAAGGCGCTGGTTGCAAGCGCTTCTGCGCTTGAATTCGCGAAAAGGCTTGGCGACTTCGGGGTGCGTGCCGGGGAGGCTTCCTATGATTTTGGTATGATGATGGATCGGAAAGATAAGATCGTGGAGCGTTTGCGGGGCGGCGTGGCATTTTTACTCAAGAGACATAAGGTGACCGTCATCAAGGGAAGGGCACGGCTCGCGGGAGCAGGATCAATCGAGGTCGAGCCGGACGGCCAGCAGGCCATGGTGCTCAATGCCAGGAACATCATCATCGCGACCGGGTCGCGTCCCGTTATATTCCCGGGCTTCGAGCATGACGGGGAGATCATCCTTACAAGCGACGAGGTTTTGAATCTCAGGGAGGTTCCTGCTACCCTTCTTATTGTTGGCGGCGGCGTTATCGGCTGCGAGTTCGCTTGCATCTTCTCGGCGCTGGGGACTAAAGTTACCATAATAGAACTTATGTCGTCGATCCTCCCATCCGAGGACAGGGATGTGCAAAAGCTTCTGTCGGCCGCCTTGCGAAAGCGCGGCGTGCAGGTGAAAACCGGCGTCAGGATTCAGTCAATCGCCAGGGTCGATGGCAGGGCCACAGCGACCCTCGAGTCTGGCGAGACTGTAGTGTGCGATAAAGCGCTTCTCTCTGTCGGGAGGGCGTGTAACTCGGACGGTATAGGGTTGGAGGCGGTCGGGGTCAATGTGGGCCCCAAGGGTGAGATAATCGTTGATGATAGGATGGCCACCAATGTGCCGGGAATTTACGCAATTGGCGATGTGACCGGCAAGACCCTACTCGCTCACGTTGCCTCGGCTCAGGGCATTGTAGCAGCACATAACATCATGGGTGAAGAGAAACGGATGAATTACGATGCCGTGCCGGCTTGCATCTTCACAGCGCCCGAGATTGCGAGCGTGGGCTTGACCGCAGACAGGGCGCAGGAGCGTGGGATCGAGGTCGTCACCGGCAGGTTCCCGTTTGCAGCGAGCGGCAAGGCAGTCAGCATGGGCGAGCCCGATGGTTTCGTTAAGATGGTGGCCGATAAGAGCACTGACAGGCTGCTCGGGGTCCAGATAATCGGGCCGCATGCAACGGAGCTTATAGCCGAGGCTACGCTTGCTGTGAGGTCTTCGATAACGGCACGCGAATTCGCCGAGACGATTCATGCTCATCCAACGCTTGCAGAGGCGTTGATGGAGGCGGCCGAGGCTGTGCACGGGCTGTCCATTCATAGTGCTTGATCACTGTCATAGCACATAATCACAAATCATACGACCAGTCATACGACCGGGCGGTCACGCGGTCGCCCGGTGCGGCGCTGGCGTGATATCTTCATGAGATGTATTCATGGTTTATAGATAATTCATGATATATAATAGTAGTATAGAACCGAGTATATACTATATGCGAGCGAGCAGAATGAGAAATGCGAACGAACAGGATAAAGATGTCACGTGGGGGTGCTGGGGTGGGTGAGGTCAAGAGGATCATGATATGCCTGCCAGATACTTTGCTGGCGGAGGTGGACGGCATTGTCAGGAAGGAGAAACGCAACAGGAGCGAATTCATCCGGGAGGCAATGCGCCGCTATATTGAGGAAAGGCGGAAAGCCGAGATGCGCGTGCGGATGAAGGAGGGCTACCTGAAAATGGCAAGCCTGAACCGGGAGCTCGCCGAGGGCGCCCTCGCTGTTGATGCTCACGTCCTGGACGATTACGAGGCGTACCTTGTCGGGGGTGAAGAGCCCGGGGGATGATAATTAGGAGGGGTGATATCTACTACGCCGACCTCAATCCTGTCATCGGTTCGGAGCAGGGCGGCATCCGCCCTGTAATTATCTTGCAGAATGATATAGGGAACCGGTATAGCCCCACCACTATAGTCGCGGCTGTAACATCAAGAATAAAGCGGGCCAAGCTTCCTACCCATGTTGAATTGTCCGCAGCCAAAAGCAAGTTGGATGTGGATTCAGTTGCGTTGCTCGAACAGATTCGCACCCTTGATACGCGCAGGTTGAAGGAAAAGGTGTCGCACCTGGACCTGCGGACCATGGAGAAGATCAACAGGGCGCTGGAGATCAGCCTGGGGCTGGATGATTTGAATGATTTGTGATGCAACCTCATAAATCATGTAATGGGCGGAGACTTAATATAGCACATATATAGCGGGGGAGTGCCGTATGTCATCTCAGTGCGTGTTGCTGGAAAACGCGAGGCGGATCGAGCCCAGGCTCATCGAGATTAGGCGCGCGATTCACATGAACCCGGAGTTAGGCGGGATGGAGTTTAAAACATCCCGCCTTGTTGCTCAAGTACTGCGAGAATTAGGGATAGAGGTTGTCGAGAACATCGCGGGAACAGGGGTTCTCGGCCTCTTAAAAGGCGCTGCCGGGGTCGCAGGGTCCAGGATGAGAACAGTGGCTATCAGAGCCGACATGGATGCCTTGCCGATTCAGGATAAAAAGGACGTCCCATACCGGTCGAGGGTCCCCGGCGTCATGCATGCATGCGGCCATGACGGTCACGTGGCCATGGTACTCGGGGCTGCTATGATCCTGGCTGGCGTCAGGGGTGAAAACAAGCTTCCCGGCAATGTGAAGTTTATCTTCCAGCCGGCCGAGGAGGGACCTGGAGGGGCAAAGCCGATGATCGAGGCCGGGGTTCTTGAAAACCCCGGAGTCGATATGATATTAGGGGCGCACATCTGGCCCGAAATCCCTGTTGGCAGGGTGGCTATTAAAAGCGGTGCAGCCCTCGCGTCGACTGATGAAATACGGATAGTGATTAAAGGCGAGGGAGGGCATGGCGCGGCTCCTCACAGGGCGGTGGATGCCATAGTCGTCGCCGCGCAGGTTATAAATGCCTTGCAGACTATAGTGAGTCGCGAAGTGAGCCCCACAAGCCCTGTGGTTTTGACCATAGGAACGATCCAGGGGGGCTACCGCCACAACGTCATAGCCGATGAGGTAACCATGACAGGTACGCTCAGGACCCTGAACCCCGTAGTGAGGATGGAACTTCCGGGGAAGATAGACCGTCTCTTGCGCGGTATAGCAGGCGGTATGGGGGCCTCTGTGGAATTCACCCATATCCCGGGATACCCTCCTACTGTTAATGATAGCCGCATCGCGGAACTTGCATCGCGCTCGGCCGCCAAGGTCATAGGGGGGGCCAATGTAATCCGCGAGATCGAACCATCCCTGGGCGGCGAGGATTTCTCCTACTTCCTTGAACGCGTCCCCGGAGCCTTCATCATGGTGGGCGCCGGCAATCCGGAAGCCGGGATCACCTTCCCATCACACCACCCGCGGTTTGACTTTGATGAACGCGCCCTCGCCACCGGCGCTGCCATATTGAGCCAGGCTGCGTTCGATTATCTTTCGGAGTCCAGCGACTTCCTGCCTTAGCAGAGGTATGATGAATCCGCCATACAGGTCCCACATGCACAGTCCGCATGCGCAATCAATCACATAAAAGGGTCGCGTCGCATATCTCTTATATAGCCATCTCCGAATAACATCTTCCAATAGCCATCTCTTATTCTCCTGTAATCATCCCCCTTGAAACCTATAGAGAGAGGAAGAGGATGCCAGGGTGATCGATCTCATCATCAAGAACGGTTTGATCGTGGATGGGACTGGAAATCCCCCCTTTACCGGGGATGTTGTGGTGAGCCGGGATTATATCATAGACGTGTTACGGTCAGGTGTGCCGCAGTCAGATATCATGCAGTCGAAATGCCCCGGGGAATTCAGGGATATTCCCGCCGCACACATTATCGATGCAAGCGGAATGGTAGTGGCGCCAGGGTTCATAGATATCCACTCTCATTCAGATGAGAACCTGCTGGCTGACCCGAGGGCGGAAAGCAAGATCAGGCAGGGTATTACCACCGAGGTGGTGGGCAACTGCGGGTCATCCCTTGCACCGCTGGCGGGGGCCGTAGAGCATGAAGTGCGCCGGGGGCTTGAGGCCTTGGGCATCAAGCTGACCTGGCGGGGATTTGGTGAGTACCTGGAGGCATTAAGCCGGCGGAAGACCGCGGTCAATGTAGCCGCGCTTGTCGGCCACGGCACCATCAGGTCTGCCATCATGGGGTTCGAAAGCCGCACCCCGAGTCCCGGCGAGTTAAAGGCGATGAAGGATCTGATAATAGGGGCAATGGATGAAGGGGCGTGGGGATTGTCGACGGGACTCATATATCCTCCTTCGAGTTATGCATCCCTCGATGAGCTTGTGGAGCTGGCAAGGGTTGTTGGGCGACGGGGCGGTATTTACGCAAGCCATATTCGCAACGAGGATTATCATGTTGTCGAGGCAACCCGGGAGGCGATAAGCATCGGCGAGATGGCGGGCATACCCGTTCAGATTTCACACCACAAGGCAAGCTCCCGGGCAAATTGGGGGAAGGTCGCCATCACCCTCGCCATGATGGATGAGGCGAGGGAGAAGGGGAACGATGTCACGTGCGACGTTTACCCCTACACCGCATCATCGACGGGCTTGTCGGTGGTGTTGCCGCAATGGCTCTTCGAAGGTGGCCGCGAGAGGCTGCTCGAGCGCCTGCGAGATAGGCATGTGCTGGATGCCATCAGGGATGAGGTGGAGAAGCGCGAGGGGCAGGACTTCGGGTGGGAGAATGTAGTCGTCTCAACCGTTTCCCTGGAGAAGAACAAGGCGCTCGAGGGCAAGAGCATCCTGGATATCGCAAGGGAGCGGGGCCGGGAGCCTTTTGATACCGTTATAGAGTTATTGCTTGAGGAAGGCGGAGAGGTCCAGACGGTGAGGTTTGGCATGTGCGAGGAGGATGTTACCGCGGTCCTGTGCCATCCCGAGAGCATGATCGGGACCGATGCCGGAGCCAGGGCGCAGGATGGCCCCCTGAGCAAGGGTAAGCCCCACCCGCGGAGTTACGGCGCGTTTCCCCGCGTGCTGGCCAGGTACGTGCGGGAAATGGGGGCCCTCACGCTGGAGGAGGCTGTGCGCAAGATGACCTTTGCCCCTGCGCGCAAGATCGGGCTAAAGAGAAGGGGAGTCCTCGCAAAGGGGATGTTTGCCGATATAACAATCTTCGATCCAGCCAGGGTCGCCGATTGTGCGACGTATTCAGAGCCGCACCAGTATGCTGCAGGGGTTGAGTATGTAATCGTAAATGGCGTGATCGTAGTTGAAAAGGGGCGAAGCTCCGGTCGTTTCCCCGGGAGAAGCCTTGCCATGTGAAGCCGGCGAGTTTCCCTCGAACCCACCGTGAGAGGAAGCCAGAAGTGATAAAAAAATCTTGAAAATACCTTGATTAAAATAGAGGAAAACGAAGAAGAATGTCGAAGTAAAGTTCAGGGTAGATATGAAGGAAACCCGGAATATCTGGATGATAACGGAAGTAGTGTATTGCACAGTGTATATCGTGCGATGAATTGATGAATTTCGGAGAATTTCAGGGATGAAGGCTCCAGCATGGTATCTGGTTAATACGACATCTCAGGGAGGGCCTAAGATGGGACCGGGACTTGACATGCTCTTTTGCGAGATCGAGGTTCTCCGCGCCAGGCTCCGGCATCTTGCCGGTGAATGCGGGGGTGTGCTCTCCTCCGAGGAGATGTGCAAAATAAGTGAGGAGCTGGACAGGCTTATAGTGAAATACATGGGGTTGAAGGCATCCACAGGAGGTGACTGAGCTTTATATCCCTCAGTCCCCCATATCGATATTGGATGCCCGTGCCGTTGATGGCGCATAATAAATTGTAGAGCATCGCCAGGAAGCCCGCCTGTTTATCGAGTAAAAGGTGGGCTTTTGTTTCCCTTCTCAACGAGGCGACGCGGCCAGGAGGCAGGCCGCTCCTGCGCACTAACTCAGCATGGGTAGCATGGGTGGGGGCAGGAGAGTGGCAGGATGCCTTATCATATGCGTGGATGGGGTGCGAGTGTACTGTGCGCGGGGCCCGGGACCGGGCTTGCTACATGCAGATAAATATATTATAATCGACACTAAGTTGGTGTGAAAAAGCTCGCCGGGCTTTTTCAGACAGCTAATGGTCTCCACAGAGATGGAAGAAGTGGGGTGGGCCATTTGGCTAAGCTTATCGAGGCAAGCTTTATGACGTACGCGCCGGGGGAAACCAGGGAACTTGGCGAGCTTCTTGGGCGGCTCTTGAAGGCTGGCGACGTGATCTGCCTCATGGGAGGGCTCGGTAGCGGGAAAACATGTTTCGCCCAGGGTATAGGGCGAGGACTTGGGGTAAAGGAGCCCGTGACCAGCCCTACGTTTACTATTATTCACGAGTACCGGGGCACAGGGGTGCCCTTTTATCATATTGATGTTTACAGGCTCGAGGACAGCGGGGAAATTGAGTGTATAGGATATGACGATTACGTTTACGGAGAGGGCGCAACCGTTATAGAATGGGCCGATAAGATCCAGGATATATTGCCATGCGAGAGACTTGATGTTTTCCTGGACGCGGTTGAGGCCAATGAGGACGGGCTCGCAGGGGCGGGAGATGCGCGGCGCATTAGGTTTGTGCCGCGTGGGGCGAGATTTAGAATCCTGGTTGAGGAGCTGGTAAGAGATGCGCGTGCTCGCCTTTGACACCTCGGCTTCTATGGGGAGTGTGGCGGTGGCCGACGAGTCCGGCCCTGTCGGGGAGGTATTTTTTGTCGTGACGCGGGCAAGGTCGGAGGAGACCATGGCCATCTGCGGGCACCTCCTGGATGACCTGGGCTTGAAGCTAAGAGACATAGAGGGTGTCGGCGTTGGTCTCGGCCCGGGCTCCTTCACGGGGGTCCGGATAGCCGTCACCATGGCCAAGACCCTTTCTTACATGCTTAAGATCCCGCTTGCCGGGGTCTTGACGCTGGACGCCCTGGCGCATGGGCTGGCGTTTTGGCCGGGCATGATCTGCCCCATGATCGCCGCCCGGCGTAGACAGGTGTATACAGCCAGTTACAGCTATTCTGGTGAAGCGGGCGAGCGCTTAACCTGCAGCAGGCGTCTGAGCCAGCCTGCCATTATGGACCTGGATATTTTGCTCGATGCCATGGTAAGCTCAGGGGAGGATGTCTTATTTACAGGTGATGGCGCGTCCAAATACCGCTCCGAGATCGAGAGGGCTTTCGAAAGGGCAGGCGGAAGGGCCCGGGTGCATGTGGCTTCAGGGATTCAGGCTGCGGTACATGCCTCAAGTATTGCGGAGATCGCGAGAAGCAAGATTCAGGCGGGGGATGTAGACAACCCCTTTACCCTGACACCATTCTATTTACGAAAGTCTGGGGCTGAGCTCATATGGGAACAAAGGTCTGCGAGATCCGTTTGATGCAATATGATGACCTCGACCATGTCGTTGAGATAGAATCAATTTCATTCCCTACGCCATGGTCGAGGAATGCGTTTGCCTCTGAGCTTTTTCATAATAGCAGGGCGTGCTATCTTGTGGCGAGCGTTGACGGGCGCGTCGTGGGGTATGTGGGGACATGGTTGATCCTGGATGAAGCCCATGTGACGAACATAGCCGTCCACCCGGACTATCGCCGGCAGGGAATCGGGGAGAAGCTCCTCCGCTCGATGATGGCGCTGGCGGGCTCCCGGGGGGCCAAGAGGATGACGCTTGAGGTGCGAGTCTCCAACAAGCCGGCCCAGAGGCTCTACGAAAAGCTGGGGTTCGTCCGGATCGGCCTCCGGAGGGGCTACTATCACGATAACAACGAGGATGCTATAATAATGTGGAAGGAGGGGCTTATGTGAGCGTACAGGGGGGCGGGGATGTAGTCATCCTGGCGTTTGAAACGTCATGCGATGAGACATCATGCGCGGTCGTGGTCGGCGATGGCTCTCTGAGGGTCGCATCCAATATCGTTGCCTCCCAGGTTGAGCTTCACCAGAGGTTTGGCGGCGTGGTCCCTGAGATCGCCTCGAGAAGCCATGTTGAAGCGATCATCCCGGTGCTCGACCGTGCCTTTGGGGATGCGGGTATTGAGCCGCACCAGGTGGACGCTGTGGCGGTGACATTTGGGCCCGGGCTTGTGGGTAGTCTCCTGGTGGGGCTGTCAGCCGCCAAGGCAGCCGCCTCTGCGCTTGGAGTGCCCCTCATTGGCATTAACCATATTGAGGCGCATATATATGCCAATTTCCTCGAGCATCCTGACCTTGCCCCGCCCCTTGTATGCCTGACCGTATCCGGCGGCCATACGGACCTGGTATATTTCCGGAACCACGGCGATTATGATGTGATTGGGCGGACTCGCGATGATGCTGCCGGGGAGGCCTTTGACAAGGTGGCTCGAATACTAGGGTTGGGATATCCCGGCGGGCCGGCTATAGATCGCCTGGCTGCATCGGGCGATCCTGCGGCGGTGACCCTCCCGCGCGCATACCTGGAGGAGGGGAGCTACGATTTCAGCTTCAGCGGGATCAAGACGGCGGTCCTGAATTACGTCAACGGGCTCAGGCAAAAGGGTCTGGAGATTCCGGTCCGGGACCTCGCGGCGAGCTTTCAGGCCGCCGTGATTGAGGTGCTGGCCGAAAAGGCGATACGAGCGGCTACTGCCACCGGGGTCGGGCGTCTTGCTCTCTCTGGCGGAGTTGCGGCCAACAGGGGCCTCAGGAGACTGCTTGAGGATAGGTGTAGGGATGAAGGTCTGGAGCTCTACTACCCGTCGCCATCGCTTTGCACCGATAATGCAGCAATGGTTGGGTGCGCAGGGTATTATCATTACATCAGGGGCAGCAGCGGGGAGGGCCCGGTTAATGCTGTTCCGGGGGTTTCTCTAAGCCAACCGGGATCCTGAGGAGTTGTAAGGTTAAAATCATAAGGAGCTGTAAAGTTGAAAAGTTAAGAGTTATTCAGGGGATTATCAGGTTATTCACAGATGTGTGGGAATGTGTATGTGGATAATGTGAAAAAGGATTTGTACATGGCTGAAACCACGAGGGCAACTGTGGATAACCCTGTGGATAGTGTGGATTAAGGTTAATTTTGGGATGTAAGGATATCCACGGTATAGTTATATATGCACTGGTAACAGAGTTTATGACAAGAAGTCTTGGAAGGAAAAAGAGAATAACCTGTCGAATAATGCAATCGTGTCTCTACCCGGGGCTCTACCGGGTATCTTATAGGGGACTATTGTGATTAATTGAGGCGCCATGATTCAATCAGCGCTTCGCACTGTCAATCGGGTTTCATAGTTGGGTTTGGCAAGATGAATCGGAGGGAGAGTCTTTGAGGACGGTTGAATATGATTACAAGCTCGGCACCGCCCTCGGTCTGAGGAGGCCGAGGACCAGCAGGAGGGCGCGGAGGAGGGTATTTAGTCTGATAATCCTCACTCTTTGCCTTCTCCTGGCCATCGGGCTCGCCATCGGGTGGACTATATTTTGCCGGACTGTTGATATCTCAACAGCATTTGCCATTACGGACAGGCCAATAAATATCGTGATACTTGGTAACGATGTCACTTACACGGAGGATGGGCGTCCCGTTGAGGCTGCCACCAGGGCTGACACTATTTTATTTCTAAGTATGAATCCCAAGACCGGATCAGCTCACCTTATCTCCATCCCAAGGGATACAAGGGTGCGCATCCCCGGACACGGGACGGGGAAGATAAACAGCGCACATGCCATTGGCGGCCCATCTTTGATCATGGAGACTGTTGAGGAGCTCCTCGGGCTCCCTGTGGATCGCTATGTAGAGACGGATTTCAGAGGGTTTTCAAAGCTCATCGATATGGTGGGCGGGGTGACCGTGAATGTAGAAAAGGATATGCATTATGTAGATACATGGGGTAAGCTATCAATTGACTTGAAGCAGGGCGTGCAGAAGCTGGATGGCAATAAGGCCCTGCAATATGTGAGGTTTCGTAACGATGCCCTCGGTGATATCGGTCGCGTGAGGAGGCAACAGGAGCTGGCCAAGGCTTTTGCGCACCAGGTCCTTCAACCTGCAAACATCGCCAGGGCCCCGCAGATGATAGAGACCGCCATGAAATATGTAAAAACCGACATGACCTCGCGGGAGATACTGGCTACAGGTTGGTTTATGGGTAAGGTAGCAAGCGGCCATATAGAGACTAATACGCTGCCCGGCAATTTTGCCCCGCGCTATTGGATGCCTGACGAGGAGGGCATAAAAGAGCTGGTAGCAAGCATGGTACACTAAGCCAGCGTGCGGTAGGGGTGGTGCCGCCACGGGCAGCCACAGGCCGAACTGACGTAGGGGGAAGAAGTAAGGAGGCGTGCCCTGATGAGGGTAGATGTTATCTTTCTGCCGCAGGAACTCGAGACCAGGAGTCTGGACCAGGCGGTTGCCGTTATTATTGATGTGCTGCGGGCGAGCAGCACCATTGCTACGGCTCTTGCCAACGGTTGTGAGGAGTTAATCCCGACCCAGACCGTTGAGGAGGCGGTCGAGATGGCCAGGAGCTATGGCAGGGGTGATTTCCTCCTGGGAGGGGAGAGGAAGGGGAATAAGATCGAGGGATTCGACCTCGGAAACTCTCCCGCAGAGTATGTTCCCGACCGGGTAAAGGGGAAGAAGATCATTTTCACCACGACAAACGGGACGGCAGTCATAAAGGCCGCAAAGGGAGCGAGCGCAATACTCATTGGTTCATTTTTGAATCTCGAGGCTATAACACAGTATGCCCTTGGGCTCGGCAGGGATATCGTCTTTGTCTGCGCCGGTGACGGGAGGAGATTTGCCCTCGAGGATGCAGTCTGCGCCGGCATGATGTGTGATTATGTCTGCCGGGTTGGCGACAATGTGGTTGAGTCCGATAGCTGCATAGCCGCGCGGAAGATCTATGATGGCTTCAATGGGAGGATATCGGATGCCCTTGCCATGAGTGAGCACGGTCGATACCTCGAGCACATAGGGCTAGGGGCCGATCTCGGGCTTTGCGGGCAAACCAACGTCCTCGATGTCATACCGTGTATGAGTGAGGGCCATATAGTCAGGAGGGCACCTCAGACACCATAATTCAATTAAGGCCGGGTGGGCTCGGGGAGAGAGGGTGAGGCTCCGTGAATGCAAGATCAGTGTCAGCCGTCACTCTTGGGGCCGTGGCTGTCATTCTTGTGATCTTCCTTGCAGCTTTTCCGGTGGGGAGGGCCAGGCTTGTAAGGATTTTTGAGGCGGTTGGGGGAAAAGCGGCGGCAGCCCGGGTTGACCAGGCAATAAAGTCGACACTCGCCCTCAAAGGGGTAAGGATAACGGAGAAGGTCTCTTTCCCATCGTCAGATAAGCTTCTCAGCGTCAAGGATGCGCGGAAGCTCGGCACGGGCCTTTGGGAGAGGTCGATAGAGCTCAAGGTATCGCCAGCAAATCCGGCTACTTCAGCGACGCCGGGAATCAACCTGCACTATAGCTCGATCTCGGAGGATGCCAATTTTGAGGCATACCGGGAGGGGTCTAAAATTTTTTTGAGATCCGGTGCTGTGGATAACCAGGTTGGAGAGGTTAAGTGGATTGAGATCGATGCTGGCGACCTACCCCATGTTGGAGATGCCCTTGACGAGGGATCGAGGGCGGAGATAGCCTGGATGATGTCTGTTAAGGGCGTGGATTCGTTCCTGCCCGAGGGCATCGGAGAGGCAACCCGTGTTATCGCCTCACGGGAGAAAAGCCTGGATGGTATAAGGTATATAGTGGCTGATATCAGGACGTCGAAGCTCGATGCGAAGTTCGCGGAGGCGGCAGGGAAGGGTGCGGATGCGGTAGACTCTGGCCCGGAGCCCCTGCGCTATGAAGTGCGCGTCTGGGTCCCCGAAACGGGGGATGCTTACATAGCCAGGCTTGAAGAGACATACATTTACAGGACGAAAGAACAGGAGACCTATGATTACGTCATAAGCCTCAAGACGTTTGAGCCAGACGAGAAGCTCGTAATCAAGCCGCCGAGGGCCGGATAGGCCTGGTATGTATAGAGTTGGAAGGCCGGCGAGATATTCTTTTCTCTGGCTCTCAAGGGAAGGGGAAGAGAACTTTGGAGGAGTTAAACCCGCTGCTTGGCGACCTGGAGGAAGTCCTGCTTCACGAGGACGAGATAAAAAAGCGCGTGAAAGAGCTGGGTGAGCAGATAGCCTGCGACTATCGTGGGAAGGAACTTGTGGTGGTGGGAATCCTGAAAGGTGCGCTTGTATTCATGGCTGACCTGGTAAGGCACCTCTCAATTCCCGTGATTATTGATTTTGTGGCTATATCGAGCTATGGAGCGGCGACCAAGTCATCAGGAGCGGTGAGGATACTCAAGGACCTGGATGCCCCCATAGAAAACAAGCATGTTCTAATTGTGGAGGATATCATAGACACCGGCCTCACGCTGAGCTACCTGGCGGAGAATCTTAGAGCCAGGAAGCCCCTTTCTGTGAAGATCTGTACGCTGCTTGATAAGCCGGATAGACGGAAAATCGATATAAGACCCGATTACAATGGATTTCAGATACCTGATAAGTTTGTTGTCGGTTACGGGCTCGATTACAGCGAGAAATACAGAAACCTCCCTTGTGTTGCGGTTTTAAAGCCCCATATTTACCAGAACCAGGGTCGTAAAGGCAGTTTGCCTAACGGTTATGATAATGGTAATAAATAGTAATAAATAATGGAAACAGGAGATAGTGAGAAGATTGAGATATAGTGAGAGGTAGGGAATAGATAGGGAAGTGGAAGGGCGAGACCAAATAGTTTTAGTATTAGATTTCGGCTCTCAATATAGTATGCTCATAGCCCGCAAGGTCAGGGAGTGCAACGTTTATTGCGAGATAGTGCGTCATGATATCCCCGCAAGTGAGATCGCGCGGCTTGTACCCAGGGGGATCATCCTGTCCGGCGGGCCTTCAAGCGTCTACGATGATGGGGCGCCCAGGTGCGATCCTGGTATATTCTCTCTTGGCATCCCCATTCTCGGTATTTGTTACGGCATGCAGTTGATGGCCAGGATGCTGGGGGGCGATGTGGGACGGGCTGACCGGCGTGAGTATGGCAAGGCCGAGCTGGCCATCGATGATGATTCCGACCTTTTCGCGGGCCTCGGCGGATCGACGACGTGCTGGATGAGCCATGGCGATTCCGTCACGGTAGTTCCGCCAGGGTTTACGACCATCGCGCATACGTATAATACGCCGATTGCGGCTATGCGCGACGAGACGAGGCGCCTGTTCGGGATACAGTTTCACCCTGAGGTAGCCCATACGCCCAGAGGAAAGGAGATCTTGCAGAATTTCCTTTATAGGATCTGCGGGTGTTCACCATCCTGGACCGCTGCAGCCTTTGTGGAGGAGAGCACCAGGCGCATAAGGGACCACGTTGGGGATGAAGGCAGGGCCGTATGCGCCCTTAGCGGCGGTGTCGATTCTTCCACTGCGGCCGTGCTTGTGCACAGGGCCATTGGCCGGAGGCTTACGTGCATCTTCGTGAATAACGGCGTACTCCGGAAGGGAGAGCCCGAGAGGGTTCTTTCCACATTCAGGGATCATTTTAAGCTCGATGTGGTTTATGTGGATGCGACCGAACGCTTCTTGGCCGCGCTTCGCGGTGTGCGCGATCCGGAGGAGAAGCGCAAGAGGATTGGCCATGAGTTCATCCGCATATTTGAGGAGGAGGCCAGGAAACTCGGGAATGTTGAGTTTCTTGTCCAGGGAACGCTTTATCCAGATGTAATCGAAAGCAGGGCATCGGACACAGGTCCCGCTGCGCGTATCAAGAGCCACCATAATGTGGGCGGCCTGCCTGAAGATATGGAGCTGAAGCTAATTGAGCCCCTGCGTTACCTCTTCAAGGATGAGGTGCGCGTTGTCGCGCGTGAGCTGGGTCTGCCTGAGGAGATAGTAGGTCGCCACCCGTTCCCGGGCCCGGGGCTCGCTGTGCGCGTCATCGGGGAGGTCACCAGGGAGCGGCTCGACATCCTGCGCGAGGCCGATGCGATCGTCGAGGAGGAGATCCGCAGGGCGGGGCTCTACGATGAGCTCTGGCAGGCCTTTGCGGTGTTGCCTGCCATCCGGAGCGTGGGCGTCATGGGCGATGAGAGGACTTACGCTTACCCGGTAGCCTTGCGCGCGGTCACGAGCCAGGATGGTATGACGGCTGACTGGGCCAGGCTCCCATATGACGTGCTTGAACGCATCTCTAACAGGATCATCAACGAGGTGCACGGGGTCAACCGCGTTGTGTATGATATAAGCTCCAAGCCGCCGTCGACGATCGAGTGGGAGTAGGGGAGGTTAGCAAGACTCTCTGCCACGTCATACACGTTACTCGCGACGCAGGAAGTGACATGTAAGGGCGGGCGCGCCTCTCTTCGCCAGGCGCGCCCGCCC
>DUMQ01000055.1 GCA_012839815.1 Bacillota bacterium
CCATGAAAAGGAACGCATGAAAAACCGCTATGATGAACGGAGGAGGCTGATTGTGCGAGGGCTAAATGACATAGGCCTAGCCTGCTTTGAGCCCAAAGGGGCCTTTTATGCCTTCCCTTCGATAGCGATCACGGGCATGTCGTCGGAGGAGTTCGCCGAGCGGCTGCTTCAAGAGGAAAAGGTCGCAGTCGTCCCGGGCAATGCCTTCGGCCAGAGCGGCGAGGGCTATGTCCGCTGCTCATATGCTGCTTCCGTTGATAATATACTCATAGCCCTCGAACGAATGGCTCGCTTTGTGGAACGGCACAGAAGTTCCTGAACCTGTGGCTCTAACTGAGGAAGCCCGCGAGGATGGTGTCGATAGCTTCCTTCTCGGTGAGGCCCATGGTCATCAGCTTAATGAGCTGTTCGCCCGCGATCTTGCCGATGGCCGCCTCATGTGTAAGCTCCGCCTCGGCGTGGAGAGCGTGAAGCTCTGGGAGGGAGCTTATCTCGGCCGAGTCCATGATGATGGAATCGCACGCGACGTGCCCGCGGGATCGTGCCTTCCCGACGAGGGATGCTCTAAACACTTGCTTTGAGCGGTCCTGCGCCACCGACCGGGCCAGTACCTCTGCGCTCGCGTTATCCCCGGCCAGCTCGACGGTAATGAGAGAATCCGCATGTTGTGCGCCATGGGTCAGGAGCCTCTCGCTTATGATGAGCCTCCCACTGGCGCCAACCCGGGCCTCGGTAACGCGGTTTGTGCTGTCTATGCCACGAATCTGTACCAGCTCGACCTCGGCACTTGCCCCTTCCTCCAGAGTTATGATGGTCCTGGGATTAAGGATACGGTCTCCCGTTCCCTCCCCCTGGCCGTAATGTTTCTCGACATAGCGGATGTGAGCGCCCTTCCTCACGATGAATTCGTGAATCCCATCATGCCGGGCGACGCTTGCGCCCGGGTTGTGAATGCCGCAACCCGCTACGATGAGGACGTCTGCTCCTTCACCAATGTCGAATGTGTTATAGACCAGGTCGTGCAGACCCGAGGCCGTCACGAGGACGGGGATGTGAACCGATTCGTTCTTCGTCCCGGGCTTCACGATCACGTCTATGCCCGGCTTGTCCTGCTTGGAAACGATCTCGATATTGGCGGATGACATGCGCGACAGGAGGTCGCCGTTTTTGCGGATGTTATACGCCCCCTGCGGGATCCCGTGCAAATCCGCGATCGTCTCAAGTAGTTGCTCATCAACTGGATTAAGTTGTCTGCTTTGTCTGGTATTATCTATAGCACTCAGCTTCATCAAGCTCCCCTCCACACGTGGTTCGCCAGCGGCAGGCGATATCGTCCTCGATCATTGGCCAGATGGCGTCAGCGCTCCCGCGCTCCTTAACCTCTCCCTCGGCCATAAGCACTATTTCATCGGCCGCCCTCAGGAATCTCTCGTTGTGAGTTATGACTACCGTGGTTGACGACGCGTTGGCTTTGTGTCGCCCTGCAATAACCCCGAGGAGCTGTTCGAAGGTCCACAGGTCCACCCCGGCCTCGGGTTCGTCATAGATCACGAAACGCGGGTTTCGCGCCAGCAGCATAGCTATCTCAAGGCGTTTGAATTCGCCCCCTGAAAGCCGTGCATCCGCCTCGCGGTCGATATAGTCTCGCGGGCAGAGCCCCACGACCCTCAGGAGCCTTTCAATGTTCCCATGGTCGCGGTTGGAAGCCGCGATGGAAAGGAGGTCCTTTACCTTCAGCCCTTTAAACCTTGGAGGGTTCTGGAACGCGTAGCCGATCCCCATCAAGGCGCGCTCGGTGATGCTGGTGCTGGTAATATCCTTGCCGTCAAGATATAACCTGCCCTCTGCCGGCTGGTAAATGCCCATGATTACTTTCGCAAGAGAAGACTTGCCCCCGCCGTTGGGACCGGTTATAGCGTACATCTTCCCCGTCTCGAAGCTTAGGTTGATCTTATTCAGGATCTCGAGCTCTTCACCATCACCGTTGCTTGCGGCGACGGTCACGTTCTCCAGTTTCAACAAGTTGATCCCCTCCCTAACTCACCAGGTTTGCACAGGTCTGCGAGGTTGATCGAATCAAGCGTCTCCACCATGCTGTCGCGTAGACGGATCCACGCTTCCCTGGTCATACAATAATCCTTGCGGTCACAACATGCATCCACGCTATCGCTCTCGACACATTCTACGGGGGCTATGGGGCCTTCGACGGCTCTCAGGATGTCGGCCACGGAGATCTCCTCCGGCGGCCTTGCCAGGATATAGCCTCCCTTAGCCCCACGGACGCTCTCGACGAGCCCCGCGCCGCGCAAGCCCCTGAAGAGTTGCTCGAGATATTGGGATGATATATCTTCTTTCTCCGCTATATCGCGAAGGGATACGGGCCCGCTGCCACCGGCCCGCTGCAATAGCACGAGCCGGCACATGGCGCGCAGGCCGTACTGTCCCCGTGTTGATATTCTCATACTTCTTCTTCACGCTCCCGCTTTGCGGCCTGTCTTGCCACTTACTCGTTTGCTACTGATTTGTTACTGCTTTGCCACTTGCTCGCCGCGCTCCTGAGCAGCTGCCACTACCGGGCAGCCACACACGATAATGACCTTAATAACTCGATAAATATATATGACTATTTTACTCAGATATCTACCAGTACCAATTTACCACCGCAGCCCGATCCTGTCAATAGCCAGCTCCGGCACCGCTCCTCCGCCCCTTTGCCTTCCTGAGCGATCACACCTTAACCTTGCAACCAACTCCTATAGATTCTGTGCCATCTCTGCGAGGGATCCTGCGGAAGCAGACATCTCCTGGATGGAGGCGTTCACCTCTTCTATAAAACATAGTGGGCTTGAGAGGAATCGAACCCCCGGCACGATGAAGTCATCGCCTGTAATTTCATCCTCAGTGATGAACTCGATGATGTAATAAAGCAACACTTCCATGAGTCCACTACGTCATTGACACACAGATAAAAAAGAGCTATGATAATTATGAACATATGATTAATATTTCCATGAAATGCTTATAGGAGGCAAATGAGATGCCTGGAGGCGATGGCACAGGCCCAATGCGACAGGGCCCTCGTGCCGGACGTGGTCTTGGGATGGGTATTGGGCAGAGGCAGGGGAGGTGATAAGATGCCAAGGCCGCCTAAATTCAGGCGCGTGGAATTCCTCCCACAAGTAACAGTATTTAAACCCGCAGGTGTTCCGCTACGGGAGTTGGAGGAAGAAGTGCTGACCATAGAGGAACTCGAGGCCCTACGTCTAAAAGACCTTGAAGGACTCGAACAGGAAGACTGTGCTGAGAGAATGCAGGTCTCCCGGCCCACATTTCAGAGGGTGCTTGTTTCAGCAAGGGAGAAGGTTGCAAGGGCCCTGGTTGAAGGCAAGGCCATTCGGGTGGAAGGCGGGCACTACCGGCTAGCTGCACGCCGGTTCCAATGTAGGGCCTGCACTCATGAATTTGAGGTTCCCTTCGGTACCGGCCAGCGGGGGATTGAAATGGTATGTCCCCGCTGTGGTGCCCAGCAGGTGCATCGTATTGATCAAGGCGGGCATGGTTTCGGGAACATGCCCTGGGGCCGTCATGGCCGGGGATGGAATTGGGAATAGGTATATATTGCCAGCTTGGAACAACCGCCTGCAAGACAATAGGTTTCCTACCCGGCTATCCAGGGGGCAGAAGGGATCCACCGGGCGTAGAATGACGTATTTCCATTGATGACATGGCCAATAGGCATCAGGCTGAAAGGTCTGGAATATTTTTTTACCATAGTTATTGACATATGCACAGAATAGTGGGTATACTATTAATGAACATATGACCATTAACGATCCCGATGGCGGGATGTGAAAAATTCCGAGTCACTCCTCAGCGACGGACTATAAACACCCGGGACGTATCGAAAACCAGGGAATACCGGGGGAATCTCCACAGGAGGCAGGAACATGACTGAAGAGTGCAAAGTTACTCAGGACAAACAGGGAGAGAGCTCACATGGCAATTATACCCAGGGGATCGAAAAGCTCCCACAAAATGATCTCAACGATATCCGTCACGTCATAGCCGTTATGAGCGGCAAGGGCGGGGTGGGTAAGTCCTCAGTGGCTGCCCTTTTGGGGGTAAAACTTGC
>DUMQ01000056.1 GCA_012839815.1 Bacillota bacterium
CTCGTAGAAGACCATGGCGCAGGAGGTCTGCTATCCACTCCGCATCCTTGACATCTGTCTTCCGGCCTGGTACTGCCTTGATATGCTGTGCATTCACGACCAAAAGCTCAAACTCCATCCCCTCAAGCAGGTTATATATGGGCTTCCAGTATACCCCTGTGCTCCCCATCGCCACATGGGTAACACCCTTAGCTTGTAACCAGTCGGCTAACTCCAGTAGTTCACCGGTCATCGTCCCGAAGGTACGTGTCTCCTTGCCATCTGGTGTGATAACACATGCAACTACCTTTGCCTTGTGGATATCCAAACCACAGCAGCGCTCGTAAATGACATCCATGTTTATTCCTCCCATACAAACGGGCGCGGCAGCCTATTAATCTAAGAAATCTATCCTTCGTGCTTGTCGTAATCGACAGCGACAGTCAGTGGTGCTCAAGGCTGCCGGGGTCCGTCTACTCCTCGGGCTTGTAGCACCAGTGAAGCCCGACCTCTCTTCGCCCGCTATATGGAGTACTTATTCGACATTCGATCCCATT
Organism: Bacillota bacterium; assembly: GCA_012839815.1. Taxonomy (GTDB): domain Bacteria; phylum Bacillota; class SHA-98; order Ch115; family JABLXJ01; genus JABLXL01. The sequence goes on from DUMQ01000056.1 coordinate 537, forward strand.
TTCATTCTCTGTGGCGCCGCAGTGCGGCATGGAGGTCTCCTCAAAAAATGGCCTGTGACTACGGCTATTCGAGGAGGATATCAGTGCAATGAATTGACGTACCTATATTATCTCAGAAATCACCGAGCTAACCAATAGGTTATTTGATGAAATTGAGACAGGAAGGGATAAGGCTAATCTACATGACCTGGAGGAAGCCACCAACACTACGTGGCGTCGGTTGCCCTCAGCTTTAGCTGTGGGGTGGCTGACAAATAAAGCTATCCTATCCTCGTTACTCTCTTCCCTCTCTGCAGGCTATCCCCCCTCGTGAAAATCCCGTTCAGGGGCGAAGCGACCTTGTGCTGTTCTATGAGGTCCACAGCGCTTAAATGGACATAGGACATATCTCTTGGTCATCTCCATGGTGGTATGCCCCAGGGTGTGCTGCAGGGCAAAGGCGTGGCCGCCCCGCCTCAGTACCCATTAGACTCCCAGTGGGGAGGTCTTACCTCTATTAACTTCTTTATGTATCTTGCAGTCTCGGAAGTAACGGAAAGCAGTCGAAGCTGTCGAGTCTTGGAGACCTTGGGACGTACTCTTACAATACAGCTAGATAGGTCCACATCACTTATCAGGAGCTGCAGCGCCTCGCTCGGCCTTATGCCTGTATCCAGGGACAGGAGCATCAAGGCATAGTCTCTGAGGCCCGAAAACCTCTTTCTATCCGGCAACTCAAGTAAGCGCCTGACCAAGCTCTCCTCTAGGACCCTTATCCTCCCGGGGTCTTTCCTTCTCTTGAATCCTTCTAGCGGGTTTGTGGTGATGGCTCCTTCCTTGACGCACCACTTGAAAAATGCGCCAAGGTAGGCTCTCCTGATATTGTATGTGGCGGGCTTGATTGGCTCAGCCATGTACTCCAGGACAGCCCTCTTTAGTTTTTCTTCGTTCCAGGCCTGCGGGTGTCTCTTGAAAAAAAGGTTAATGTGGTATCTGTAATCCTCCAGCGTCGTTTCAGATATCCCATCTGCCTGCTTTACCAGTAGAAATTCATCTAATGCATCCCTCCATCCTTTGAATCTCATAGGAGCCAGTATAATTAGTTTTTTCACAGACGATCCTTCCTCCTTTTGTGGAAGAGGGCCGTCCCTGCAGCCGCCTTAGTCCAATGCCCTAATCGATATCTCTCTAATCCGGTACTGTAAATTAAAGCACCGGACTCGGCCTTTCTAGCTGGGCCTCGAAAATCCTTGAATTTTCTCGACCCCTTGATTCTGTAGTTTGGCGCGCCAGGAGGGAATCGAACCCCCGACCAGCGGATTAGAAGGTGGAGAGCCTATTTCTGCCGGAGGACGCTGTGACCGGAAGTCGTTGATTTTCCTGGATTTTTGAAAATGGCATATCCGGTCCAGACGCTCATTTCGGATAAAAACCGCCCCTCTTTTTTACCATTTTTCACCCGCAGAACAACAAAGCCCGCGTAAGGCGGGCAGGACGCGGGGTTATAACCCGAACGTCTTTGCTAGCCATCGTGTATTGGTATTTTGCGGACGATAATCAAGCCAGGGCAGTACGAGGCCTGTACCCCGCCACGCGCTTCCTGCGGCCAGGCGCCATTTCTTCTGCTTTATCTTATGAGCCCTCAGCTCCTCCACTACGAGGAGGGATTCGGATTATTTTCGGTTTCCCCCTTGACAATGTCTTCTAGTGGTAATATGGTAAAAAAGAGCGGAATGGTGGGGGCCTACCTTCTGATGGTAGAGAGCGTAAAGCGATGGTTTTATAGGCGATTTGGATGGTGACATTTCCCCCGACTTCAGTCCGGGGGAGAATGTCAACTGTCAGCTATCCCATCTGACCTATCACCTATCAGATATTCTTGACAAAGGAATAATAACATGATAATCTTTTATATAGAAAGAACGCGCCATCGACTGCCGAAACCTGTGATGAGGTCACAGCTGAGCCTATTGGCTAGGGGTCGAGGCGCTCTTTCTTTTCTTAAGTTTCATATGCCAGATATTAAACCAGGGATCAATTACGCCCTTCTGCGGGCCAAAGGAGCCTTTACCACTTTTGTCTGCAATGTACTCGGAGAGTTTAATTTTGGCCATTTTAGCTCCCGCCTTCAGGTGGAGATCATTCAATCTATATCCTATAGCCCCTATTAAAATATCAACCATTTGAATCTGATTTAATTCTTCACACTCACGGGGCTCTACATTCCTTACTATATCACACTCTAAATTAAATTTTTTGCGAATCCCACGGTTTAGTACAATCTTAAGTGTAGGCAACCGCGTCTTTTTTCTTGTCTTTCGATCATCGAGCATAATCAAATATCGATTCCAGGGCTGCATGTTATGCAACAGGAGTTGATAGTAAAATTTGTAAAAACCTAATTCTTCGTCACCTTTATTAAAAGTTTTATGATCTAATTGATGCGTATTAATTACAATACATCTAAATGCCACGTGATGCTGTTGATTATGCCTAAAGAATATGTCAATAAATTCCTTATACTCTTCTAGCTTTTGATCGCTAACTTTTTTCCATTTAAGTTGGTGATACATTCCTGTCCTGTTCCTAAAATCCATACAATCATTGACTAGCACCTCTTCCCAAGCCGGGTCTATCCACATAGCCCCCAGGACCATATATTTTGCACCCGTCTGTCGGCTTTCATCTCCGTAAACTCTTACTAGCAACCTTACCAAGTCTCCTCCTAGACTATTTGAGTACTTTAAATTCGACATCACCATAACATAACCTTCCAAACTTGGCGTCTATCAAAAAATATAGGTATTAATAAACCCAGCTGCTAAAGCCGGGCTTATTTAGGGACAATCCTTATCTGTGGGATCGTCTTGATGGCATCCCTCAACGCCTGCTCTCTCGTAGAGTCATCAAGATAGCCTGGATTCTCTCCGGGAATTCTCTCAGCAGGCATTGTATTGGATATGGAGTTGATTCTTAAAGTTTCATAATATATGCTAAGCTCATTTTCCGCAGTGGAAAAGTATATTAAAGATCCCAGTCATCTCGTTACGGCGTGTTGCGACCACTGTGTTGACCAAGAGCGTGAATTTCGCTATCATATGCTATGAGAGAGTGTGTCATCCCTTTCTATCTCTTGGGTATCAGGAAGACTGCACGATATTCGCCACGACGGCGAAAATATCTTGCTTCTCAAGGAATATCAGCACCCCTCGACGCTACCATATTCTAAATTCTAAAACTATCCCTTGCGATCTCTTAATCGAACAGGTCCCTACTGCGGAAAATGAACTTAGAGGAGGCTATCTCTCATGCGTGGACATATTCAGAAGAGGGGCAAAGGGATATATCGATGCTACATCAGCCTGGGGTGGGATACCCAAGCGAGAAATACAAGATGATGACATTCACGGTTCACGGAACGCGCGAAGATGCCGAGAAGGCACTCGCCAGAAAGCTCCTCGAGATTGGTGATGGGAACCTCATTGAACCAGTGAAGATGACCTTCGGGGAGTACCTTGAGTATTGGCTTTCTGAATATGTATCCTCCCTCCGGTCGAAAACCCAGAGGTGGTACACACAGATAGTGCGGAACCATGTCATACCCGCTCTCGGGCGAATCCAGTTAGACAAGCTCAATCCGCTCCACCTGCAAAGGTATTTGAGGCAGATACAAAGGCTTGATTCAAACGGCGAGCCTACCGGAGGGGAGCTATCCCCGAACACTATCCACAATCATTATCGCACACTCCATGCAGCGCTGGGGCAGGCCGTGAAATGTCGCATCTTGGATCCGGACCCCCTGCGATGATGTTACCCCTCCGAAACGTAGCATGAAACGGGCTAAAGCCTTGACCCCTGAACAAGCGGAATCCCTCTTGGAAGAAGCGCAGAAACGGAAGTGTTATCCTCTCTACCTTACCGCCATCACTATGGGGATGCGGGTAGGTGAGATACTCGCGCTCAAATGGGGTGACGTAGATTTTGAGTCAGGAACTATGCGGGTAGATGAGACCCTTCAACGGGGTGGCCCGAATCCTGTATATGGACCGGTGAAAACAGAGGGAGGAGTGCGAGTGGTGAAGATACCGGAATATCTGGTGCAGGTAATTCGTGAGCACCAAAAGGAACAAAAAAAGGTCAGGCTCCAGCTTGGCAGTGAGTGGCACGACCTGGGTCTGGTCTTCACCACATGGAAAGGGACCGCCATTAGCCCTCGCAATCTCCACCGGCAGTTCAAAGCAATGCTTAAAGCCGCTGGGTTACCGGAAACCTTCCGGCTTCATGACCTCCGGCATACATCAGCGACACTCCTTATTATGTCTGGGGTGCCGGTTAAGACGATCTCAGCCCGGCTCGGGCATTCCAGCACGGGAATCACCCAGGACCTTTATGGGCATGTCCTTCAGGCTATGGAGGACCAAGCTGCATCCGCAATGGATAGATTGTTCAACCCTTCCCAGAGAGACAAGAAAACGAAAAAGGAAAAGAAGGCATAAGGCCTGTAGCAGGGCTTCTATTTCTTCGCAGGGGCGGTTTTTACCGCATTTTTACCAAAAAACGAGCCTGGGAAAATGCCCCAGGCTTCAAACCCACATAAATACTGGCGCGCCAGGAGGGAATCGAACCCCCGACCAGCGGATTAGAAGTCCGCTGCTCTATCCCCTGAGCTACTGGCGCACGCTTTTTGATGAACATCTTTCATCCCAAATATTCTACATTTGCGTCCGGTAAATCTGGTCGGGGCGAGAGGATTTGAACCTCCGACCTCCTGCGCCCAAGGCAGGCGCGCTGAACCAAGCTGCGCTACGCCCCGCGAAACCAGCAATTATCATTTTAGCAAAAGGCTCATAATCAGTCAAATAGCTTATTGAGGCCCATGGCTCCAGGCTGTGACGTAATTGAACGGCATCGGGCAAAAATGCGATATATCCTGTGCCTAGCGTTCAACAGGTACAAAACCCTCATTTTATAATTATAGATAATTATTATAGACGATTATTTATAGACGCCTATAGCAGTTCACCATAACTTGGTTACTCAGTCTTCTATTGGCCCCCTCCCGGCCAGAACCTCATCGAGGATACCCCTCGCCTTCTCAAGAGCCTTAGCCCGGTGACTGATTTTATTCTTTATCTCGGGCCCAAGCTCGGCAAAGGTCTTGCCGTATTCGGGAACAACAAATAACGGGTCATACCCAAAACCTCTAGCGCCTCTCATCTCATGCGCAATGTAACCTTCACAAACCCCCTGCGCGGTCTTTACATCGCCTCCCGGCGTCGCCACAGCTATAACGCATCTAAATCTTGCTCCCCGCCTTCCGTCCGGCACCCCCCTCATAAGGTCGAGGAGCTTGACATTATTGGCTTCGTCACTGGCACCCGGGCCAGCGAATCGAGCCGAAAGAACCCCCGGCATTCTGCCTAGCACATCTACCTCCAGACCCGAATCATCGGCAAGCGCCACCCTGCCAGTCCACCGTGCAACCTCTATAGCCTTCTTGATGGCATTCTCCTCGAAGGTTCGTCCATCCTCCACAACCTCCGGCAGGCGCTCGAAATCATCATATGATAAAAACTCTATATCGTCAGGAAAAATTGCCTTTATCTCGGCTATCTTACCTTGATTTCTCGTCGCCAGCACGATTTGCTTCATACTTGACACCGTCAGCCGCCTCTCCTCACCTTCCGATCTTGCTTGCCAACTCTCCCAGCGACGCCCGTTGAATCTCGATCAATTCCTCTACACCTTTCTTGCCGAGCCGTATAAGCCTATCCAGCTCTGCCCTGGTAAAGGGAGCTCCCTCTGCAGTCCCCTGTATCTCGACCAGGCGGCCGCGTCCAGTCAAAACGATATTCATATCAACATCAGCCTTAGAATCCTCTTCGAAGCAAAGGTCCAAAATCTCCTGGCCGTCCAAGATTCCAACACTGGTGGCCGCCACGAAATCTTTAACTGGTAGTTTCAGCCTCCTCGACCTCGCTCCCGCGGTTCCAGGGGCTCTACTCTTACTCTGCTCGCCACCGCCCTGCCCCTCCTGGGTCGTGAGAACGTTTAAGGCATCTACCAAGGCGATGAACGAACCGGTAATTGAAGCTGTCCGCGTACCGCCATCAGCCTGGATTACATCGCAATCCAACCATATCGTGCGCTCTCCTAACGCCTCCAGGTCCACTACCGACCTGAGGGCCCTCCCTATCAACCTCTGGATCTCGTGAGTTCTTCCACCTATCCGTCCTTTGGAGGACTCCCTCTGGCTACGCTCGTGTGTCGACCTGGGTAGCATACCATATTCGGCCGTTATCCAGCCCCGGCCGGTCCCCTTGAGAAACGGCGGGACTTTATCCTCAATACTCGCTGTGCATATAACCCTTGTATCCCCGACCTCGATGAGAACAGAACCTTCGGCATATTTGATGTAATTCCTGGTGATCTTCACCCGCCTCATCTCGTCGGCCTTTCTCCCGTCAATTCGCGACAAGAATCCAGCACCCTCTTTCAAACACCTACACCTGTCCCTAAGTTAGTGCGCAAAAATACCCCGACCTTTCGCAGATAACAGCTATCGGTGCCGCACAGTGGCCGGGGGGCGGGTCTCGCAGCTCTCCGCCAGGCGGCATTGATCTCCGGCCCAACAACCCCCGGCCGGAGATTACGGAGCGGCATCCTCGACTAGGTGTAGGTTCCTTAATTTGTGCCAGTTTACCAGCACGTCACAGGGGGGGTGCCGGTGCTTGCGTGACGGGGCCTTTTGAAATTTGGCAAGGCCCTCGCGCCAAATTTCAACGGAGGCGCGCC
>DUMQ01000057.1 GCA_012839815.1 Bacillota bacterium
GCTTGCGTTCCGGGGACGGCGCGCTTGCGGCGCGCCTCCGTTGAAATTTGGCGCGAGGGCCTTGCCAAATTTCAAAAGGCCCCGTCACGCAAGCACCGGCACCCCCCCGTGACGTGCTGGTAAACTGGCACAAATCAAGGAACCTACACCTAGTCGAGCAGGCCGCTCCTTAATCTTCGGCCAAGGGCTGTTGGGCCGGAGATCAACGCCGCCTGGCGGAGAGATGCGAGACACCTCGGCCACTATGCGGCACTGGTAGCTGTTACCTGCGAAAGGTCTGGGTATTTTTGCGCACTAACTAGTTTTGCCCTACTTAGTAGTATAGGCATTTAGCGTGCAATATACAATGCCTCTGAGCCGCTATTTCCTCGCCCTGAGCAGGCTGGCGACGGGAGCATCAATCCCATACTCTACCAGCCCGTCGATTATATCATCTTCTGTGAGCGTTCCCATGGGCACCCACCTTTCATTAAGTACAATAACACGGTGATATCTCCCGGGCAGGAAATTCCTCATAACCTCCTTGAGGGGCACGTCGCCCATGGCCACCAGGTCGTGAGCCGGCATTACCCCTCTTGACATGAGGTCCGATTTCCTCCGGGCCAGCTGGCGCATGATTACGTAGGCCGTGGTTAGTCTCTCTCTTGCAGCCGAGACATATAGAAAAACCGCGAGCACCGCAACGATTATGTTGCAGCGGCCGAGGTAGGCCCCGACCGCTCCGCCGGTAGCCATCAGCAGCGCAAGCCCCCTGCCGAGAATGATGGTCAGGTCAGTCGCGCGCTTATAGCCCATTCGCCCGGCGAGGATAGCACGAAAAATCCTCCCGCCGTCCAGGGGAAGTATGGGAAGCAGATTGAAGATACCAACGGCCAGGTTTCCCTGGATGATGAAGGAGGCGAGATCTGGATCGAGCGCGCCATCGCGACTTAAAATAAATACAATTACGGCCAGGATAAGGTTATTGACGGGACCTGCCATGGCTACCCTGGCCTCCACAGAGGGGTCAAGCTCGATCAGATCCTCAAACCTGGCAACACCGCCCACAGGAAGGAGCTCGATCTCCCTGACCTTGAGCCCAAGCCCAGTCGCAACTATGATGTGGGTTATCTCATGAAGAACCACTATTGAAAATAAAATGATGATTTCGGGAAGGAGGCCGAGAAAGGCGTACACAACCAGGAGCAACAGGAAGAAATTATTCAGGATGATGCGGACGCCAAAAGCCCTTGCGAGCACCATCGCCCTTGCTCGTCCCCGCTCTACTTACCTGGTCGGGCGGGTGGCTCGAAAAGTCTCGTTGCCAGGTCCCGCAGGCTACTCAGTGATTCCCTGAAATCCACCTCCGCCGTGAGAGCGTAAATCACGTATCCTTTGACTCGTTGGGCAAAAGATGTGTTCATCGCATTCAAGTGGCCGAGAATCCAGAATATAGCAAGCGCCACGAGGGTATTCCGGAGAAACCTCCAGAGCCTCATAACCCGTCCCCCCTCCGCCTTAGCCCATCACTTAGAATATATTGAATGAGTGCGCCGTTTATGAGGAATAAACGGGTACACCCAGGCCCGGGTCCCACCTGGTGGGCAGGGCATGCAGACCAGATGTGTGGGTCATGCAGCTCAGTGCAGGACATTGAGCTCAGTAATAGAGGCCGACACCTTGACATCCACTTTCACACCGGGGAAGATATCATCCCATGCCTTGGCCGACCACTCGCGTGGGTAAGCTCGCCGGACCAGCTCGCCGAAACTCACTGCATCGGTCTTGAGATCCCTCTGGAGCTTGTGAATCATGGATTTAACCATGAGCTCAATTTTCTTCTCAGTTCGTTCCTTTATCAACTTGTGAATCTCATGGCCACGACGGCCCTTAACCACAAGGTGAGTCCCTTCCGTCCCCTGGAGGTTACCGGTAACCTTGAATGCGAGACTGATCCTGTAGTTATCGCCCTCCTTCCTGACCCGCTTCGCAACCCTGACATAGGTCATCATTATGGTGGCCTTTTTCCCCGGAACTTTGTCTGATATATCTACAACGACGTAGCCTCCCTTGCCGAGGCCCATAGTCCAGACGAAGGCCGTTGCATCGTTTCGCTCCAGCCAGCCCACAAGCTTATTATCCCTGAAGATGCCGAACCCGGATATTACAAGCCTATCCTGGCTCTTGGGGCTTTGAGGCGTCTTAGCCCCTCCCTGCCCACCTCCATCGCCGCCACCCCCGCCCTGGCCGCCCTTGGGGGGCTTGCCCCTGAACCCGATGATGCGCGGCAGGAAAAGCTCCCTGCTCGGCGTCCAGGCCATGCTATATGCATTCCAGACCTCCACCCTCGCCGAAGTGGCTACATCAAGCCCGTCCTTGTGGAGGTACCGCTCCACATAAGCAACCGGGAAGACCTCAACAGGCGGGCTTATCCCCATAAGATCCCTTGCCTTGCCCTTTGAAACCAGGATGATGGCAGTGGCATCCGCCAAACTCGTCCTGAAGATATCATCCAGGATCTGGCCGACGCCTCTCCGTGCAAGCTCCTCCCCGATTATGATCTCGCGGAGGTGGCCCAGGTCTATACTCTTATCAGTCACCTCCCCCAGCGCCCCCATCGCCTGGGCAACGGTCGAGCCCTTGGCCGAATAGAGCACAAAGGTCGGCCCCCCTCCGCCACCTCCGCCCATGGTGCCGCCCCCCGCTACGCTCCTGGGGATAGGCGAGCGCGCTATAACCTCAACCTTGTCATCACCGGCCATGTCAACCCCCACACTCGTTATGAACGCTCTGTGATCGATCTCCGCCACGTCCCAGCATCCCGAAAGCGTGACCAGCAACAGGAACACGAGGCTGCAAAGCACCAGGAGACGCACCCCAGGCCTATGCATCGCTGCCCTGCTATGCATCGCCGCCCTACGCACCACTATTCCCCCTCCTGCCAGATACCACGGCCACGAGCAGGGTGATCGCGGGCACGATTATAGTGGCTATCCAGCCAAGGAGGTAATAGGCACGGACCCAGTAAGAGTGGAAATCCGTATATGACCTGGGAGCTACAGTGAGTATTATGATGACGGGAATGAGCATGATGAGCGACACCCTGTAATCCTTGAGGTGAAACATCTCGGCCAGGCACACCGAGGCACAGTAGACAAGGAGCGAGGTGCTGATAGTGCCCATGACCTGCCACGCCACCGTGGCGAAGTAGAGCAGCTTCTCCACGGGAAACCCTGAGAAGCGCGTCACGCGGATCGTTGCCCAGAATGGCCAGAGCAATATCTTCGCAACCGGCATCCCGAAAATCATGACGGGGTATGCGAAGGTAACCGCAAAAAAAGCCCCCGCAAGCGCTATTGCGCCCAGGGATATAGTGGCGGCCTTTCGTTGGTTTACAAATGATGGATAGAGCATATAAAGGAAGGCGTGTACCCGCAGCATGAAGGCGGCAAGCCAAAAACCGGGGGACCTATACGCCCTTATGGGAAAGGTAAACACAGGGGCGAGGTTCCCAACCTCGACCCACTTGAGCGGCGAGGTCACCAGGAAAACTATAAGGGGGATGAGAACCAAAAGGGACACCTCGGCAAACATCGCAAACCTCTCAACGCCGATCCACACCGCATAGATAACACTCAGGACGCCGACGGCGAATATGGCCTCAAGCGGCGTTTCGATCAAGAGCGAGACCTTCATGGCCCTGGCCAGGAGAAAGCTATCGGCCGCCGCCGCGAATGTGTACCAGGATGCGAGCAGGCCCGAGGCGATGAACCCGAGTGTAGGGCCCAGTGCCTGGCGGCTGCACCCCACGTATGTACTGCCTCCGAATCGCCGCCCCAGCTTCACGGCCAGGAGTGTGGCAAGGATGGAAATTATGAAGCTGGTCAGGATGAGCTGCCATCCGCCGTAACCCAATATCTGATAAGCATCAGAAGGGGAAACGAAGACCACCGTAGATGTCGTCCCTATAGTGAGAAGCCAGAACATCTGCCAGCTGGTTAACTGCCCCTTGTGTAGCTGCCCTCTATCCACCTGTCCCTTACCCTCCCCTCAGCCCTCGCCTTTCCCCGCCGCCTCCGGGACGCCGGCCGCCCCTGGGCGATTGCGCGCCTGGACCTCCTCGGTCTGGGCGAGGAACGTCCGGGGTCGCCTCGAGATGATGCTCCACCACGGAGCGCGTGTAAATACATCCCTAATGAAATCGGTTGGCTTGAAGGGTCCAAATGGTGCTAGATAAGGCACCCCAAATGAGTCCTGAGCCACCAGGAGGAGCAGCAGGAAGATGAAGGCTGCGCTCAACCCGTAGAGGCCGAAGATTGCCGCGAGAAACGTAACGAGAAACTTCGATATCCGCCACGCGAGTGCCAGCTCGTAATTGGGCGTCACGAAAATCCCTATAGCCGTAGCGGCAACTACGATTATCATGATGTTGCTTATGATCCTCGCCTGGGCGGCCGCGGTACCTATGATAAGCCCCCCGACAACCGTTGCTGACGCGCCGATGTAGGTTGGTAGCCGGGTGCTGGCCTCTGCGAGCAACTCCATGGCGATATCCATTATCAAAACCTCAACAAACGCAGGGTAGGGTATCCCCTCGCGCGATGCCGAGATGGCTATGGCCATTCCAAGCGGGATCACATCGGGGTTCACCGCCGAGAGAGCTACATACGAGCCGGGCAGGAAGAGTCCAAGGGTCCAGCCTATTAGCCGTATAATCCTTATATAGGTGGCTATGGGCGAGCGGTTGTAATAATCATCCGATGCCTGGAAAAAGGTTGCCAGTACGGCCGGGACCACCAGGACAAACGGGGAATTATCAATGACTATGGCCACCTGCCCCTGCATGAGGCCGCCCGCAACTCTGTCCGGCCGCTCGGTGGCCAGCGCCTTGGGGAAAAGCGACACGGAGCCTTTGGCGAGCAGCTCCTCCAGGGAGCCGCTCCCGAAGAGCTGGTCGACTTTGAGCGTCTTGATCTTCTCCTCGATCATGGACACGATGTTCGAATCCGCGATCCCGTCAATATAGACTATAGCGATATGGGTAGGGTTGCGTGACCCGACCTTGAGCGAGCGGATTATAAGATTTGGGTCATTGATCCTGCGCCTGATCAGAGCCGTATTGGTCCTTATGTTCTCGACGAAGCCATCCCTCGGGCCGCGCACCGCCGGCTCGGATATAGGTTGCTGGACCGAACGCTGCTGCCACCCTTTGAGGTTGACGCTGACCGCCTTTGGATAGCCGTCGAATATAAGGGCCGCATTGCCCGCAAGTATATCCCCGAAGATATCCCCAACCGACTCGAGCTCCATGACCTCCGACAACTGCAGGATATAGTCCATGACCGCTTTGGGTATATCCTTTTTGGGGACATTAGCGATCTTGTCATCTCGTGCGCGGTACATCAAGGATTCAAGGATATCGCGGTCCATAGCGGCCCGGTCCGTCATGCCGTCAACAGAGATCACCGCAACCCTGGCATCCTTGCGGCCGGCGATATTCACGACGCGTATTATGATGTCATCACTCCGCCCGAGCGTGCTCTTGATCATCTGGAGATCCTTATCGAGATCCCCCGTGAGCTTTTCAGGAAGCTGGGGAGGCCCCTGGTGCTTCCCGGACATGGAGGCATTCTGCATGGCCCGCTTTCCCGTCTGGCCCGGCGGCCTGCCCCTGCTCGATCCCCTCGATAGCTTGTTTCTTAAACCTCCCGGAATTCCCATCAATACAGCCCCCGCAACCAACTCGGTGCGCAGGACGCGGCCTGCCCTCCGGCCGCGCCCGCCTGGCGAAATAAAAACCGGAGTCGACAATATTATCATTGCCGACTCCGGACTATTGCTATTCCTCTATTTCTCTTTATGAGCATACTAACTTGGTGAGCCTTTTAACCTGCCGAACCAAGTGGAAGGAACAACAAGGCGAATATTACAAGAAGGACGAACAGGTTCTCCACCTGGCGCGACACGAGCTGGGTGACCTCGGCCCGCATAGCCGATACATCCAGGTTTCCGTGTTCCGAGGCTATAGAAGGCTTCTCGACCAGATTTAGAAAAACATCAATGAGAGCCTGGCCATGCGGGGTCGCGAAGGGCTTTAGTGCAGACACCAAAGCGAGCTCCTCCGAACTCATCGCCTGGGCCATCGGGCATCCCCCCTTGAGTCCATAATCTGAGTCCATAATCTATAAGCTTTAGCAAGAGCTTTGTTCCTTAGCCCGCGCTTTGTTTCCACTGCCGCCGCCAATCGAGGGATTTTCGGGCAGGAACTCTCTCATCGTTACGCTCGCCGATTCCCTCCCTGGCGCCCGCTTGCTTTTGTATCTCGCCCCTCTCCTTTACATCCCTCTCATCTCTCTCTTCTCTCTCATCTCTCTTATCCCTTTCTTCTCTCTTATCTCTTTCATATCCTTCATATCTATCATGTCTTCCATCTCTTTCGTCTCTCCTATCTTTGCCTCGGACATCCCCCTCCGGACGCCCTTCACGCCCGCATGCGCCCGGGTACGACCGCTCCACCCGTCGCACTCCGGATGCCCTCGCCTTCTCAAAGCGCGCGTTGAGCATGCTCATTGTAGCTAGCAGGTCAAAGAGGCTCAGGGTCACCAGTAGCTGGCCCGCCTCGACCTTCTTTTGACTGAGGTTTTCAAGCATCTCCAGCGCCATCGATAATTCCGCCTTGCTCATCACCGGCTATCCCTCTTCCCCTCGATCCTTTTGATCCTTCTGTCCCGCCTGGCCTTGGCCGGGGCTCGCGCCTTTCTGTTTCACGTATGCCGAGAGAAGGTTTATGAGCGCAGGCAGCATATTAGGATTCATCTTTGAGCCCATCTGGCTCGCGAGCATATTTATGAGAGAGCCCACATCGGGCACCTGGCCCTGCGCCTGGCCCTGACCCATGCGTCCCATAAGGTTTCCTATAAACTCCCCCAGGGCCTTTGGGTCAGCAGACGGTTGCGGTTTATTATCAGCATCGGATCCGGGGTTTACAGCGGTGTCCAGGTCAGTCAATGTCACCGATCCCTGGCCGCGCAGCCTGGCACCGGGGTTGAGAAAATTTACGATGCTCAACAAGTTGACCAAAGCCAGGACTCCTATCAAGACCTCCGGGTCCAGACCGCCCTGCACCTGGGAATTTATAAGACTCATAAGAACATCCATCGGGCCCCGGTTGTTCTCGTCCGGCATCATCCGTCCCCCTCACCACACAACTTTACTCCTATCACTGGACTACTATACCACTCCACCGGTGTAACCTCTGGTGTCATTTCAGGGGCTACTCCAGGTGCCATTCCAGGTACTCCCCGGTGCCACCCTGGGTAGTTAGCCCGGGTAGTTACCCCAGATCCCCCCCGAAAAGCTTTCCCACCTCATTGACTATCAACGCTCGCGACTTCATGAAGGCCTCATTGATGGTATCTACCAGCAACTCCTGGATGTCTGCCGCGCTTTTGGTTCGAAGGATTGCAGGGTTCAGCTCAATGCTGACCACCTCCTGGCACGCGTTTACAACAACTCTTACATCCCCGCCATCGCTTACAACCTCGACAGTCTTCGCCTGAAGGTCCTTATGAAGCTGAGAGGCGTTCTCCTGCATCTTCTGAATCCCCGAGAAAAGCTTGCTCAAGTCCTGACTCATAAGGTTATCTCTCCCCCTTTTAGGCCGTTCATTAGAGTATATTCACGCCCTCCATCTTATGTACCTCCCATGCTGCCCCTTGCAACACTTAAATTGGCTTTTGCTTCACCGCTAACTTGGATCGCCCGGATAGGATCGCGTAAATCACACTTCGGCGGGTATAACCATATTATGTAGTGACCTGGGCATGAGAGGGCCAGGTTAAGAAGTTGCGAAAGGAGGACCCATAGATGAAAGGGATGGCTCCTGATTGGTGGTTCTGGATCATCATTTTATTAATATTCTTCTTCTTTTTCTTCTTCTTCTTCCAGCCTGACACAGTGAAGGAGTAGTAGGAGTAGCAAAACCTCACCTCGGGGGGACTTAAATACGCGCGTAAAAGGAGCCGGCTCACGTCGATTCGACGTGAGCCGGCTTAACTATTGGGCCGACTTGACTATATCTCGGGCTTGCTGACTGGTGGGCTGTTCTCAGCTCCCTTCATATCCCCCTCTTTTTTACCTTCCCCTGTCAATGTTGATTCCCCGGCATCCGCATGCTGTCCCGGTGCCGGGCGCGGGGCCGGGGCCGGTTCTTCCCCGGGGCTTTTCTTCTTCGCCCCCATCCTCAAGGCAAATGAATCGAAGATTGACAAGGCCGCCACTCCTAGGAGGATATAGGTTAGTGCGGGGCTGACAGTAGGGATGCCTTTTGGAGTTTCCTCCGTCATCATGAGATAGCCCCCCTTTCAAAGTTATTACATAAACATATTATGAATCACGTGGTAGGGGCGTCACGCCCGGAACCGCTATCTATACTAGCTCATATAATGTAGTAATCAAAGTGCAGTGTGCAGTGATGACAGATGATCAACTAAGTTAAGGGAGGCGTGACGATGGAAACCAAGGGTCTAATCATATGGTGGTGGATATGGATAATTATCATCATTTTCATTTTCTTCCTGTTCCTGATCTTCTAAGTGTGGGTTCGAGAGACTGTTGATTTTCTCCATATTTTAGCAGCTCCGTTTGGTAGAATCCTAGAATATCGTCGTTGCGCGTGGGCAAATTGGTAGCTGGTTGGGAGACGTCAACAGTCTCGTTCGAAGATTACTGACGTTTTTCCAGGACTTACGGTGCTTGCGTGACGGGGCCTTTTGAAATTTGGCAGGGCCCTCACGCCAAATTTCAACGGAGGCGCGCCGCAAGCGCGCCGTCCCCGGAACGCAACACCGGCAACCCATGGGACGTGGTGGTAAAAACTGGAGCAGATCAAGGAACCTCCACTTAGGGGTTATACTTAACTGTCCCGTTACTGCCTGGACTCATGGCTATTCACGCGCATCTAGCTCCTGTCCACCCACCGTCATCTGCGGTTGAGGGCCCACGCCGATAATACATACACACCACCAATATGTCCATCCAATTGGCACCAGTGCACTGATGCTAATTGGCGGGTTGCGGCATGGTGTGCTGCCTGCGTGGGCCCTTAATCGTAGGCCTCTAATATTCGATACTCTGTGTTAAACTTTTGTTAACCCCTTTGCGGCGTATGCACTTCCCCGCCCTTAGAGCCATATTATGGAATTATCCCACATAGAAGCGCGGCAGGCACGTGCCGGTAAATTAAGATTCCAACGTGGGTGAGGAGGTCAGCATCGGTCCATGGCAAAGAAGGGCTACATCAAGAAGGTGTTCCCGGGCGGCAACACCCCTCAAGGATTCTATTCCTTCTATGACCAAATCATCACCCCCAACGCCACCCGCATATTAATCATTAAGGGCGGCCCGGGCGTAGGCAAGTCTACATTTATGCGCAAGATAGCGGAGGAAATGGTGGATCGCGGGTATGACGTGGAGCTTCATCACTGCTCATCCGACAACGGCTCGCTCGATGGCGTGGTCATCCCCTCCATCGGCGTAGCACTGATCGATGGCACGGCTCCACATGGCGCAGTAACATGATTTAAATCCATAGGTAAAGACCCGGCCTTTCGACCGGGCACAAGGGGGAACAGGAGCTTTAATAAAACCTCATCTATCAAGGGGGGCCTTCCTCTTTCCCGGGCCCCTTCTACTCCTTTTTACACCCCATATTCCGCATGTAGAAAATTCCAGTCCACAATTACCGATGCCACCTAGATTTTAAAATTTCAACTTAATTCTTTCACAATCTTCTGATTGGCCATAAACCGCGCTGTGGCGCCATCTGGTAAATTCTACATGCGGAAAGTAGGTTACGAGATCCGGATCGAATTAATTTACTACAACCGCTTTAATCACCTGGTCAGGGTGTTCCGAAACATATCCAAAGGCTTCACATACTTGATTAAAGGGATATCTATGTGTGATCATGGCTCGTAGGTTGATCTGACCTGCTTCCAACAAACCAAGAGCAGGCTGGTAGGCATTTGCATACCTATTAATACCTCGGATGTCGAGTTCCTTGTCCAGGATATCCTCGAGCTTGTACGGTACAAGCTTTTGATCAGGCCATCCAACCAACACGATAACGCCCCCTCGTTTGGCAAGACGCAGGCAGTCATTTTCTACCTTACTGTTCCCGGAGGCTTCAAAAAGCACATCAACGCCTCTAGAATGGGTCAACTCCAAGACTTCTTCTACGGCGTCCTTCTCAGCCGCATTTATTGCTTTTGTAGCCCCTAATCGCTCTGCCATCTCAAGCCTCATAGGAATCTTATCTATAATAAAGATCTCCCCTGCTCCACTTGCCCTCGCACATTGTAATATCATAAGACCAATTGGACCAGCCCCAAAGATTGCAATGCTCATACCCGGCCGTAAGCCCCCTCGGTTAATAGCATGCAATCCAACCGCCAGGGGTTCTACCAGCGCCGCCTCTTCGTATGTTAGTCTATCGGGGAATTTATACACAAAATCAAACGGCACTGATACATATTCCGAGAGCGTCCCGTTAATAGGAGGAGCCGAAAGGAATCTGACTTGGGGACAAAGATTATACCGACCTGATTTACACCATTCACATAGCCTGCAGGGAATACCTGGTTCTATAACCACCCTATCTCCGATTTTAAAGCCCTCTACCTCTTCTCCCACTGCTTCGATCACTCCCGAAGCCTCATGCCCGGGAACGTAGGGTGATGTGACCTCAAATGGGCCAAGTCTACCCTCCTTAAAAAAATGAATATCCGACCCGCACAAGCCGTTGGCCTTTATCTCAATTAAAACGTCCAGCCTCCCTAATGCTGGCTTGTTTATAGACTCAAGTCTCAGGTCCATAGGGCCATATAGAACCGCTGCCTTCATAAGAAGATTAGCCATTTCAGATAGTTCCTCCCACGATTATGGATTTGAACGGTAAACGTTACGTAATTTAGCCCCCTTACTACCCCGAAAATGTCCCAGTTGTCTCCAGACACATTTTCATTCTCTGTGGCGCCGCACCGCGGCATGAGGGTCTACTCGATATTTTTGAACTGGGGTAAATACCCCTCATTCTGCTTAAACATCGCCTTTACCATATCCTTGATTTCGCTGAGGGACAGGACCGCGGCCGTCAACGGGTCATAGGCGATAGCCTGGAACACCAGCCGTGGGTTACCGGTAAGGGCAGCCTCCACGGCCATTTCCTCGACGGCTATATTGATATTGTTCAAGGCTGCTAACTGCGGCGGCAATGCACCTACATACATAGGGTTAAAGCCGCGGTGGTTGGCCAGGACAGGCACCTCAACGCAGGCGTTCTCAGGCAGGTTGGTGATGAGGCCCGTGTTGGGCACGTTGCCATTAAACTCATAAGGCTCGCCACCAAGGACTGCATTGATAATGTAAGCCGCATACTCGTGGCCCCGCTTCAGGTCGATGGGCTCTTCACTGGCTAGCCAGTCTGTCGCCTCCTTTTGCCAGGTATCCTCCCGCCGCAGGTACTCGTTTAGAATATATGCATGTACTCCGGGGTTCCAACCGGTCCCGTGGGTACAGTACTTCTCTATCAGGTCAGGCCGTTTACGAAACCACCAGTTATACTCTGAATTGTGGCCACTGGATTCTGTCACATAGTAGTCGAGGTGGAGGAACATCTCGTTGCGCACAATTTCCTCCTGGTAGATCTCAGGTCTTGTGGTGATGGCCTCGCGGATGAGGGGATAGGCATCCTCGCCCTTCCACTCGAACTTCAGGTACCAGGCCTGGTGGTTGATTCCAGCACAGACGTAATCAATCTCCGAGATGGGCGCGCCAATCCACCGGGCCAGCATCTCAGCTGTCCCCTGCACGCTATGGCAGAGGCCCGTAACCCGTACCGACGTTTCCCTTTGCATAGCCCGGCACAACATCGCCATGGGATTTGTGTAGTTGAGCAAGATGGCCTTGGGACAATACCGCTCAATGTCGCGACAGATATTCAGCATCACCGGGATGGTCCTGAGGGCCCGGAAAATACCCGCTGGCCCCCGCGTGTCGCCAACGTTTATGTCCACGCCAAACCGTTTGGGGATTTCGATATCATGCCGCCACACCTGAACATCTCCAACTAGTATAGTGCAGATTACCGCATCCGCACCTTCGAGGGCCCTTGCACGGTCCATCGTGGCCTCTACCCTAGCCGGGTAGTGACCCTGGGAGATGATCTTCTCCACCGCCCGCCTTGAGAAATCCAGGCGCTCCCTGTCTATATCCATGAGTGCGATCGTCGCGTCAGCAAGCCTCGGGAATGTGAGCATATCCCGCACCAGATTGCGCGTAAATATCAGGCTACCCGCTCCAATGAATGCAATTTTTGCCACAGCACTTAACCCCCTACCAGCTTTCCTTAACAAACTTTATGGCTCGTCTCATTCCTGAGTACTGATTCCCTTTAGAGCTTAATTAAGAGATATCCACCAAACCCGTATCTTTCTCTTCTAAAATCTAGGTCTTAGCTCATTTTCCGCAGTAGAAAAGTATATATAAATGATCCCAAGCACTCGTTACGGGATGTTGCGACTACTGTGTTGACCAGGAGCGCGAATTTCGCTATCATATGCTATAAAAGAGAGTGTCA
>DUMQ01000058.1 GCA_012839815.1 Bacillota bacterium
CGGTATAAGCCCTCCTTGTCCAGATGAGCTGCCTCGACCCGGAGCACATCGCTTTGCTTGAGTTCACATTGCTAGGATTCCACCTCAGGCCGGGC
Organism: Bacillota bacterium; assembly: GCA_012839815.1. GTDB lineage: Bacteria > Bacillota > SHA-98 > Ch115 > JABLXJ01 > JABLXL01. The sequence goes on from DUMQ01000058.1 coordinate 96, forward strand.
TTCATTCGTAGATACTAAAGCTGATACTAAAGCTGCAGGGGAATGGATTGGCGTCCGGAATGGACCGGCGTCCGGTCCGCTTCAAGGCTTCATAAGCCGGTCGAGCAATTCCCGCGCAGGCTTATACTTATCGTCGATATGAAGAGTCTTGCGAAGCTCACGTATGGCAAGCTCCGTGTTATTGGCCTGGGCATAGGCTACTCCCAGCCAGTAGTGGCTGTCGCGATCAAGAACGCTCAGGTGGGTCGCAACCTTTAAGGCTGCTATAGCCTCATCCATCTGCCCCGTGGCCATATATGCCCTCCCGAGCCCGATGTAGGCCGAGACATAGCTGGGGTTGTAGCGGATTGCGCGTTTGAACTCCTCTATTGACTCGCTAAACAGAGAACGCTCAAAGTAAAGGGAGGCAAGGCCGTAATAAGCATAGAAGAGGTGGGGATTCAAACGTATGGACTCCTTGTACTCAGCGACAGCTTCATCAAACCTACCCGCCCTGTGATACGCCATGGCCAGCTTGTAATGCCCGACGGCATACGTCGGCAGCGCATTTACAACCTGGCTATACTGGTCGACAGCTTCGCCGTATTGCCTGCGCTCAAGACAAAGGTCCCCGAAGGCAACACGAACCCCCATATCGCCGGGGGCGCCTTCAAGAGCCATCCTGTACTCCTTAAACGCGCGCTCCCTGTCACCCTGCGCCAAGTATGTCAGGGCGAGATTCTCCCTGGCCCCGGGGTAACCAGGATCCAGCTCGAGGGTTGTCTCAAACTCCATCTGGGCATCCGCAAACATGCCAGCTTCATAATAGGCAAGTCCAAGTGAGAAGTGCGGTCGTGCGGCCTTACCGTCGGCGGCCAGCGCCTCCTTGTACCAGTGAATGGCATCAAGGAGCATGGCCTCATCGTGAAGGCCGCCGCTATTCATGTAAACATCGCCCAGCTTCAAGTAAAGCTCAGCTCTCCTGCCAAAATTCCCGGAGAGGAGCTTCGCCTCGGACAGGCCCTCCTTGAGCATGCCCTTCTCCAGGTAAGCCATGGCAAGATAAAAATGCACCTCGTCACCGGCGGCGCCGAGCTTGATCGCCCTATTTAAAGCCTTGATCGCCCCCGCGAAATCCCCCTTTTCATATTGCTCAATCCCCAACCTGACCGACGCCTGACTGTCATCGCCCGGGGCCGGGGTCGCAAGGCACGTACCAATGCCAGATACCAGCCATATGCTAACGAATAAAGCTACGCACAGGAGCAACCTCCTCGCCAGAACCGATTTAACCGGGACCGGATTACGGATACCAGTGGTCATTCCACACACCTCCAACCGATTCTGAAGTCAGTGGATCCCCGGAGTCCTAGACCGTAGAGTCCCAGGTTCCTTTCCCGGCTACCTGCTTCGGCACGCTCCCGGCTCTCGACTGCCTGGTTCGTATCTGTTTGGTCCTGCCTTGAAACTAGCTCTGCCATGAAAATAGCTCTATACCGGCCAATTTCCCTGCTCCATTAGTGCCGCCGCAGGCGGCATGGGGGTAGCATGAGGGCCTGCCATGCTACTTCTTGAGACAGACCTGATTCCCCACGGTGCAGGATGTCTTGCAGGCAGACTGGCATGAAGTCTGGCACTCGCCGCACCCGCGGGACTTGAGATCAACCTTTGTAACACCTGAGTAGACCGTCTTGATATGCCTCCTGGTAATCGCCTTCTCCACCGGTGGCAGCACCTCCTAACCAAAGGATTAAAACCAGATTTAGAATTTCGTGACTCCCGGGCCAATTATATCATGAAACCCTGCTTACGGTAAAGGCTGCCCCAAGGTTCATTATCTGCGAGGAAAAAGGTTCTAATACAGTTCTGACCTTGTACGCCCCTCTATTCAAAAAAACCTCGGGAACTGCGCCGCTCAGGTCGACAGATACGCTGAGCCTGTCCCCGGAGAAATTCAAGGCGACGAAGACAGCTTCATCCATATATCGTCGTACATAAGCAAGGCATTTATCATCATGGCCCGTCTCAACAAACATCAAGCCGCCCCTTCTGAGGGCCGGGGTCGCCCTCCGGAGCGCCAGCAAGCCCTGGTAGAATTCCCGAAGTTGCCAGTCGCCACGGTCCCACTGGATCTTAAATGGGTTAAACAGATCGGGCCTCTCCCTCTCACCTATCTCCTGCCCGTTGTAGATGAGTGGCACGCCGTCAAGGGTGAGCAAAAGCGTGGCCGCCAGGCGCCCGCCGCGTCCGGCGCGCTCATCGTCCAATCTGGCCAGGAACCTTGGTTGGTCGTGGTTTTCAAGGTAGCGCAACCGCAGCGAATTCCTTGGGAATTCAAGGCGCTGGCGCTCAATCATTTCCCTTATGCTCCCGGCAGGCGATGACCCCCTGATAACGTCCACGAGAAGCGCAGGCAGCGATTCTTCGTAGGTTAGATCAAAGGCATAGAGGTTATGCGCCGGCTCATGGGATTCGGCCAGCAAAATTATATCCTGCTTGAGTTCCCTCAGTTCCTCCCTCACACGCCTCCAGAAGTGGAGCGGCACGAGCGCTGCAACATCACACCGGTACCCGTCGATATTGAACTCCCTCACCCAGTAGCGCATCACCTCAACCATATAGTCGCGAAGCTCGGGGGACCCGTAATTTAACTGGGCCACGTCATCCCACCCAAAGCCGGGGCTCTTTATCACGCCGTAGCCATCCCTGCAGTACCAATCAGGATGCTCCCTCGTGAGGGGAGAATCGTTTGCGGTGTGATTCGCGACCATATCCATTATGACCCTCATGCCATTTGCATGCGCCGTCTGGACGAGGGCTCTCAGGTCATCCTCGGTGCCATAGTCGGGGTGTATGCTATAGTAGTCATATATAGCATAGGGGGAGCCGAGGCTTCCCTTCCTCCCGAGGGTTCCAATTTTATGGATGGGCATCAGCCAGATGCAGTTTACGCCAAGACGCGCAAGTTCGGGAAGGCGGGCTCTGATAGCCGCCAGCGTCCCGTCCTGGCTGAAAACCCTCGGGAATATCTCGTAGATTACCGCGTCGTTGACCCAGGCAGGGGAATCTACAGCGTCGAACCTGCTATAGGCGCTCATGCCCTCCCCGGGCACTTCGAGACATACCTCGCCGTCGGCCGCGACCTCCAGAAAAGAGTTCAATCCACCTAGCGTGTTATCTATATGGCATGGATTTGAAGGGTCGAGTACCCAGGAATTATCCACCACAAACTTGTATTGATGGAGGCCCCTCTCAAGTGGAACCGTTACCCTCCACCAACCGTGCTCATCTCTGCGCATCGGATGAGATTCAGGATTCCACTTGTTGAAATCCCCTGCTATATGGACGGAACAAGCCTCCGGGTTCCAATAGCTAAAGAGAACCCCATCACATACGCGGATGGGGCCGAGATCATGGTCGAGTCTTTTCACCTTGCCGCCTCCCCCAAAAGGCAGTTGTATGGATTTTAAGACTTTCCTCCGGCTAATTTAATTATAACCGCCAGGGGAAGGGGCGTTCAACAACTACTTTCTTCCTGTGCCAGGATCGTAGAGTATCTTGTGCACGGGGGGGTCACGGCGCCACCCCGAAGTGATCCGCAATCCCCTGGTATATATAATATCCCTCTCTCCAGGTATAACCCCTGTCCCTCAGGCGAGCCTCCTGGTAAGGATTTGTGATAAAGGAGGCCTCCGTCAAGATGGCCGGCATGTTGGTATACTTCAACACGTAGTAATTGGCAGTCATTGCGCCCTTATCCGGCAAGCCCTGCCCCCAAACCAGCCTGTCTTGAACCTTATTACGCATATCAAAGCTCGCCCAGCTTCCATAGGTATACGCGTAAGTCTGGGTGCCATTCAGCGACCTGTCATACGAGGCATTATGGTGGACACTTACAAACCTGTCCGCGCCCCACCAGTTGGCCATCTGCACCCGGTCCTCGAGGCTCACGTCCGAATCATCCCACCGCGTCATCAGCACGGTTGCCCCGCCGTATTCCACAAGGCAGTTCCTCAACGCAATGCCAACCCTCAAATTGACCTCCTTTTCCGTCAGGCCCGTGGGCCCAACCGCCCCGGGATCCCAGCCGCCGTGGCCTGGATCCACGACAATCCTCACCCCGCGCAACCCGCCCCTCGCGTAGACGGCTGCGGGGGAACCTAGAATGCACAGCAGCGCAAACAGCAAAAGCGCAATTCCCGCTACCCTGCCTATACACACTGGGTGTAAACACATTGAGCGTATACGTCCAAAGGACATATGCTTCCTCCTCCCAATTCTCCATATCCCAAGTTTAGTACGCAGAAATGCTCAGGACTTTCGCAGGTAGTAACTACCACTCTCTGCACAACGGCTCGGCTTAAAACCCCATGCTGAAACTGGCGCTTATGCGCCCGTAGTTCATATAATCGTTTGAGCGCTGCGTATACCCGACCCCGACCTCCATATTCTCGCCGACGCCTTTCACCAGGCCAACCCAGGTTACCGCCAGCGGCGTTATCCTGTCGCTGCCCGTGTCATGCGCATACTGTTCGTCGACGAATCTAAGCCTCGAAAGGCCTGCCTGAAGGTGAATCCCCCCCGGGAAGACCCGGTCGTATCTAAACCTCAAACCCTCAGTATTCTGGCTAAACCCGATTCCCTTTTCATCCTGCTCCCCGTAAAGAGCAGTGAAGGTCGGAGTGAAGCCCCTGGCGAAGCGCCCGTACGAGATGGTCAAGCGTTCTGCCGGCCTGCTTAATAGTTCTCCCTCCACCAGGAGGCCAGGCCTCCATTCTCCACTATGTTCGTCGATGGAGGTCGAGCTCGGCCGCATACGCGCGACCTCACCCCTCACTCGCCTGCCGAGGATGGCGCCTTCGAAGTCTATACTCTGGGCGCTCTCATCTCCCAGGCCGGAAAGGACATGATTGTAGCCCACCTGGAAGTCGCCGGCGCGCCTCGCAACCCGCAAAGCAACAAAATCATCCGCTCCCCTTACAACCACCCCCCCTGGATCATATTGGGAGCTGAGGCGGGAGTAAACCCCGGCGATATAAAACCCCCTGAACATAGTATCAAATACCAGGCCCTCAACGGGTGAGTAATCATTACGGGTTATGAGGCCAATGGGGCCGAGTGAAAAGTATAGCCTGCCGGCGCTCAACTTTAACCTGTCGCCATAGTAACCGAGGTAGGCCTGGTCTATCAGCAACGGCCCGGCAGTAGACGGCATTCCATAGCTACCGTCGCTGGCATACTGGACCCCCCAATAACCGTGGCTATTCAGGCTTACATAGAGCTGATATTGATCTTTCACCCTGGAATCCAGGAAAAGGTTGAGATCCTGGCGTATCCCCACACTCCTCCCCGAGGCCAGGTAGTTGTTTCCCTCACTATTCTCGTCCACCTTCTCCAGAGATGGCACGTCCCCGGGGTAATAGTCAATGCTAAGCTTTATATAGCCCCCGATCCTGATGGCATATTGAGATTGGGTCCCGGCCGCCAGGGCAGGTGAGGGCCACAGGGTCACAATGGCCGCGACTACTCCGGAGGCTAGGGCGCCAAGAAAAACCCTCATTCCTATTCTGGCTCTCGTCCTCATTCTCACTCTCATTCTCCCTCTCACTCAACCCTCTTCTCATTAGCTCAACTCATTAACTCGACCATCCATCTCATCGCCCCCTTTTCTCTCTCCCTGCGGGATAATGGCATACTCATCCTTTTTGGCCATAAATAACCCGAAACGCCCCGGGAAACCATAATACTGGTTCCCAAGGGCGTCCTCCGCCTGGCCATGCACCCGGCCGCATATGTAACATGCATCAATATAGGTTATATATATTATTCTTTACAGGGGATCAAATTCCTTCAACGGCAAACTCAACAGACCAAGGTAATTATTCCCTGCGGCCCCTCCGCAGGAAGGCCGGGATCTCAAGATCATCGACAGCAAAAGGCTTGATGTCAACATCTTCAAGGCCGACCTTCCGGGATCCCTTTTGCTCAAATCCGGTGGCTATCACCGTGACCCTGATCTCATCGCGCAGGGTATCGTCGATCATGGCGCCGAAGATTATGTTGGCATCGGGGTCCACCGCCTCCGCAATTATCTGCGCAGCCTCGTTCACCTCAAACAGCCCGAGATTTGAGCTCCCTGTGATGTTAAGCAATACACCTTTGGCACCCTCGATTGAGGCCTCAAGGAGAGGGCTCGAGATGGCAGCCTTCGCCGCCTGTACCGCGCGCTCCTCTCCATTGCTCACGCCTATGCCCATAAGGGCCGAACCCGCATCAGTCATGATGGTTCTCACGTCGGCGAAGTCAACGTTTATAAGGCCAGGGACGGTTATAAGGTCGGAAATTCCCTGGACCCCCTGGCGGAGCACATCATCAGCCATCTTAAAGGCATCAAGCATTGAGGTCTTTTTCTCTGCCACTTGAAGAAGCCTGTCATTGGGGATGATTATGAGGGCATCCAATTTCGTCTTGAGGTTCTCGATCCCGGCGAGGCCCTGGGTCATTCTCCTCCGGCCCTCGAAAGAAAACGGCTTTGTGACGACTCCCACCGTGAGGGCCCCTGACTCCTTGGATATCTGGGCGATGATGGGAGCAGCACCGGTACCCGTGCCACCGCCCATGCCGGCTGTTATGAAGACCATGTCGGCGCCCTCTATAGCACGCTTGAGGGCGTCATGGCTCTCCTCGGCGGCCTCCCTCCCGATGTCAGGATTCGAGCCCGCCCCGAGGCCCTTTGTCCGCTTTTCTCCTATCTGGATCTTCACAGCCGCGTTGGATTGCGCCAGGGCTTGGGCATCTGTATTGACCGCTATAAACTCGACCCCTTTGAGCCCGGCATCTATCATCCGGTTTACAGCGTTGCTCCCGCCTCCCCCGACGCCAACAACCTTTATGTTGGTGAATTGCTCTATTTCCAGGTCCATCTCAAACATGCCCTCTACCCCCTGTGATCGACAATACGCAATACACAATATATAACTAAATTCAACGGCTGCAGCCCTTTTCCTCTTCTTTTAGCGGCAAAATTTGACGCACACGAATTGGATTATGCCGTTATTGAATGCTAGATCTCTTGACAAGGTATCTCCTTATTATCCCGACGTTGGTAAATAACCTTATGCTGAACGCGACCGTGGCACCCATAAGGAGATCCACACCGAGCTTGTAACCAACATAGGTCAAAAGAGCCGCTAGGAGCGTATTTACAAAGAAACCCGAGAGGAAGATCTGGCCGTCGAACTTACCCTCGAGCCCCGCTCTCAGCCCCCCGAATACCGAATCGAGTGCCGCCAGGATACCTATAGCCATATAATCGGCATAGCCTACAGGGAGCCTGAGTGATGTAAGAAGTCCGATCAAGACCCCAAACAAGAGACCGTAGAGTGGAAGCAAATCAATTCCCCCCTTTGTCAACGGACTTGGCGTAGTGAAAATAGATGCTGCCCTTGTACGCAGGGACGATGACCTCCGGCATCCTGGTGATTTTAACCTCGATCCCCCAGGCGCGAAGGGTATCGATGATTCCCTCCCGCATTCGCAGGGCATTCTCAAGCGTAACAGGGTCGCCGATGGCAACAATGGTGTATGGGGGGCCTATCCGCGTATTATTCACGGATATGGTGGGACCCGCACAGCGCACCTCGCTCGTGGCCACGAGACGCTGGCCATTTATGGCCACGGCATCAGCGCCGGCGGCGAAAAGCTCATTTGCTGTCTTGAGGAGATCCTCGTCATGAACCAAGAACAGTTCCGGGCTCTCGCCCGGCTGGGCCTGCTTCCTGCTATCGTTGAGGACCACCACGACCCCCGGGCCTTTTAGCTCGGTAAGCCCCGCCGCCATTTTAACCTTTTCAAGCTCCTGGCGAACGGTCCCGAGCATGTGCTCACCCTCGACCACCCTTGCAAGCTGCTGCCGTAGGGCCACAACCTCCTTCTCCAGGAGATCACGCTCGCTTTCGGTCTTGCGCAACATGTCAGTCAGGTCTTCAAGCCGGCGCGTTGGAAGGGTTATCTTACCTATGTATTCCTGGGTTCTAAACTGCACTACCAGTAAAAATCCGAGTATAACACAGACAAATGCAATATAGGCCTGCCAATTCTTGGATGGCACGAAACGTACCTCCCCGCTCGAGACTGTTAATACGAGACTGCTAATAATTGGATAGTTGTATCGATCCTATCTCGCTTAATACTACAATATAAAAGGGTGGAATGTCTACTGCGTTTTCATCTTCACCACGGGTTGTTTTTCCGAGCGGAGGTCAATATATTGAACCGCTTCCCCCTCATTAGCAAGCCGGTCAAGCACAGCCTCAAGAACTCGCATTTTTTCGTTAAGCGTCTCGCGGGTGTTATCCCTTCCCATGATGACCTTTATCCTATCCTCTGTGAATAAGACGAGGCTCATGTCTGTATCCACATGTATCTCGGATATCCTGGACCTGAGCCTATCGTCGAGCAAAGCAGCGAGCCAGAGGGCAGGTTGAAGCCTGACCGCATCAACAGGCTCGCCTACCCGGACGCCCCGGGCACCTACCCCGGTAATAATCGGCAGCTTATCATTATCATACGCCTCTCGAATGCAAATAGCCCGGCCCAGATCGTCTATCTCGACGAAATAACCGGAATATGGCACCACACCCACGGCTCTCCGTTCCCTCACATGGATGACTATGGTGGAGGGGAATCTGCGTACCACCCGCGCACTTTCGATCTTGGGGTTGCTCAACAATCTCCTCGTAGCCCTGACCGGGTCCAACTCGAAGATGTTCCGGCCGCAGACCAACCCCGACATTAGGATTATCTCATCGGATTTCAGGGAGCTTGTCCCCTCAACGGCTATGCGCGTCACAGTGAAATATGGAGACCTGATGACCGCAAGGCAGGCCAGCACGGCGGTCATCATTAATAGAAACGGCACAAAGCCTCTGCGTTTCAGTCTTCGTCTCGCGTTTCCTGTGCTGCTCCCCATCTCTGCTCTCATTTTGCCCGTCTTCCCTTTACCCCACCCTACGAATATCTGCACCGAGGCCTCGAAGCTTACCAACAATATCCTCGTAGCCTCTGTCTATATGCTGGACACCTGATATCTCCGTCTCACCATCGGCGGCAAGGGCACCAAGGATAAGCGCAGCACCTCCCCGGAGGTCAGGGGCCTCAACATCGGCTCCGGTCAGAGACTCCACGCCCTCAACCACGGCTACGCGCCCTTCGAGCTTGATGTTGGCGCCCATACGGTGCAATTCATCAACATACCTGAAACGATTGGGGAAAATAGTCTCGGATATGATGCTCGTGCCTCTTGCGATGCTCATCAAGGCCGTAACTTGCGGCTGCATATCTGTGGGGAACCCCGGGTAAGGCATGGACCTCACGCTTATAGCGGCCGGCCGCTGACCGGCGCTCACCCATATACTTGATTCCCTCGGCTGGACATCGATCCCTGCTTCACGGAGCTTGGATATGACTGCCTGGAGATGTTCGGGAATCACATTCTCCACACAGGCAGCCCCCCCTGTAATTGCGATGGCACACATGTAAGTGCCGGCCTCGATCCGGTCGGGTATTATAGTATAGTCGATGCCTTCGAGCCGCCTTACACCGCGTACCTTGATCGTATCAGTTCCGGCCCCGATTATCCTGGCACCCATGCGGTTCAAGAAATTCTGCTGGTCGACAATCTCCGGCTCGCGCGCGGCATTGTGGATGATAGTAGTGCCCTCCGCAAAACACGCAGCCATCATTATGTTCTCAGTAGCGCCGACACTCGGAAGGTCCAGGTGAATCTCGGCGCCAACCAGTTTACGGGCCTCGGCAATTATGAAGCCGCGTTCCTCCTTTATCTTCGCGCCCAGGGCTGAAAAACCTTTCAAATGAAGGTCAATCGGCCTCGGACCGATATCGCACCCACCCGGCTGCCGGACCCTTACTCTCCCCAAGCGTGCAAGGAGAGGGCCCATAACCTGGATGGATGCGCGCATCTCCCTAACCAGCTCCTCCGGGGGTTCATATCCTGAAAGGCTTGAAGGGTCTACGACTATCCGGCCCGACTCGGCGCGGGCCTTAGCCCCGAGGCCCTGGAGAACACCAATCATTGTGGAAACATCTGTAATCATCGGGGCGTTGGAGAAAATACAGCACCCATCCGCGAGAAGCGAGGCAGCCATAACCTTAAGGATAGAGTTCTTGGCGCCGCTCACCTTGACGCTACCCTCAAGCCTCCGCCCCCCCGTGATCTTCAATTTCATCAGCGGTCCCTCCCGGGTCTCCATCCTACCCACCAATGACTCGTATCTCCGGCTCCAAGACAACACCAAACCGCTCGAACACGCGCAACCGCACCTCTTCCATAAGAGCCATCACATCGCTCGCCTTCGCATTGCCGAGGTTGATGATGAAATTGGCGTGTTTCGGCGACACCTGGGCATCCCCGATTCGCAGGCCCTTCAAGCCCGCGGCGTCAATGTACCGGCCCGCACCGCCGCCTGACGGGTTCTTAAAGACACACCCGGCGCTCGGGGAAGAGAGAGGCTGCTTGGAGGCCCGCTCTGCGAGCAGCCTTTCAGTTCTCTCTATTATCTGGTCGCGGTCCTCTTTCACAAGACACAACCTCACGCTTATGACGATTGAGGTGCCATCGTCCAGGAGCTTCGTCCCGCGATTCCTGAATCCAAGGTTGGCCGCATCCAGATTCATCAGGGTCCCATCTTCTCTAAGAATCAGGACGCCAGCCACAACATCCTGCATTGAACACCCGTAGGCGCCTGCATTCATCACGGTTGCGCCGCCTACACTCCCCGGGATCCCTCCGGCGAACTCCAGGCCGGCAAGGCCATGCTCCGCCGCCCGCCTGGCCACATGCGGCAGGAGCGCTCCGGCACCCGCCATAATGCTGGCGCACCGGCCCCGCTCTCTTCCATCCTGCCCTTCTTCGCCTATCTCTATCTCGTTGAGCGTCCCACCCAGCTTTATGACTGCGCCGCGGATCCCGTTATCGGATACCAAGAGATTGGTCCCGTTACCTATGACGATGAAATCTATATGATGCTCGCGGAGCCATGAAACGGCCACCCTGAGATCATCGAGGTTATAGGGCACAATGAAAATATCTGCCGGACCCCCGATTCGAAAGGAAGTATGATTGCGCATCGGCTCACGGATCCTGACCTCGCCCTTTAGCACGGTCCTGAGGGCTGAAAATACCTGTTCCGGTTCCACGTTTACTTGCACTCCTCCAGCAGGTCCACAAACTCCCTCGCCGCCAGCCATATATCGCCAGCGCCCATGGTCACGACGAGATCGCCGGACTTCGTAATCTTGAGCAACCGAGGGGCTATATCCCTTCTTTGAGGCACGAATATGACCTCACGGCCCTCAAACTCGCTTATGGCCCTGGCGAGCGCCTCCCCGGTCACGCCAGGTATAGGTTTCTCGCCTGTACCCTCATGATATATGTCATTGATCACGATGACATCGGCAGCCGAAAAGGCCCTGGCGAATTCGTCCATGAGGAGCTGCGTCCTGGTAAATCTCTGCGGCTGGAAAACCACGACCAGGCGTCTCCCGCCACTTCCTTCCTTCAAAGCCTCGAGCGTAGCCTTTATTTCCGTGGGGTGATGCGCATAGTCATCCAGCACGAGGATCCCCTGCTTTTCACCTATGAATTGGCAACGTCTCTTCGCTCCCTTGAAGAGCGCCAGCGCCTCTGAAATAATGTCGAAACCCAACCCTATTTCCATGCCAACCGAGCAACATGCCAGGGCATTGTATATATTATGCCGGCCCGGAACTTTGAGTTCCACCCTGCCGGTGACTTTACCGTCCTTGACAACCTGGAATGTCGAGCCCAAACCGGTTATAGATATCTCGCGCGCCATGAACATGGCTTCTTTGCGGATGCCATAGGTTACGACCCTGATCCTGGAGGCCACCTCGCCTGCTATGCGCTCGATCCTTTCATCATCAGCGCACAGCACAGCGGCACCCCGCGGGTCGGCATTCAACAAAAACCTCCGAAAGGCGTCTACCAGGTTTTGAACGTTCCCGTAATAGTCAAGATGGTCGTTATCTATATTGGTGACAACAGCGATGGTTGGGCGGAGTTCGAGAAACGAGCCGTAAGCCTCATCAGCCTCCGCCACAAGATACCTGCCCCTGCCGAGCCTGCCCCCACCGCCCAGATAGCTCAACTCGCCTCCCACCAGGACTGTGGGGTCAAGGCCGGCTCGCTGCAACATGAATGCTATCATCGAAGTTGTGGTTGTCTTGCCGTGGCTCCCCGTAATTGCTATGCTGTAATGCTCGTCCATGAGCCGGCCCAACATCTGCGCCCTTGTTATCACGGGCACCCCTCTGGCCTTTGCAGCCCTCACCTCGACGTTGTCTTCGGGCACGGCGACACTTATCACCACAAGGTCGGCCTCTGAGACGTGCGAAGCATCATGGCCTATGTAAACGCGCGCCCCGGCCGCGGCAAGGTCTCCGGTCCTGCTTGAGGCCTTTATGTCGGACCCCGATACGCTATGGCCCATATCCATGAGCACCCTGGCCAGCGAGCTCATGCCATATCCGCCGATTCCCACAAAATGGATATGCTTGGATTCCTTCATAACCTGCCATATCACTTCCCTCGTTTGCAGTTCCATTTACGAGATCCATATTGCGGTCACATATTATGTTATGTTTATAGCTGCATGCATGTTACGCATCCCCTGCTCACATTTATCCTTCTCTCTTTTATGCCCTATGCTCCTCCTTTTCGCCTCGCAAGCGATTTGACCAGCTTGACGAGCTCGCCCGTTGCCTCAGGCCGCCCCAGCCCTTTGCTCCTGGTCGCCATCTCTCGAAGCGCATCCCTGTCCCGGAGCAGGTCAAGAACGCTCGCCGCAAGGCTCGGGCCATTTAAATCCGGCTCGAGGATCACGCGAGCAGCCCCGCTTGACTCAAGAGCCCTGGCGTTCCGCTCTTGATGATGTTCCGCCGCAGTAGGCAGGGGTATGAGTATCGCCGGCAACCCGCGGGCCGTGATCTCTGCAATTGAAATGGCCCCGGCCCGGCTGACGACCAGGTCAGCAGCGGCAAGCGCATTTTCCATATCATAGAGGTAGGGCGTCACGATAATCCCCTCGCGACCGCGACCACCATCGTATAGATTGCGAGCGCGCAGTTCCCCGCACACCCTATCATAATCCAGCTTCCCCGTCTGGTGCACAATCTGGAGATCCGGCATCCCCTGCAATAGCAGCGGAAACGCCTCGATCATGGCCTGGTTGATGGCCCGGGAGCCCTGGCTCCCGCCAAACACGAGAAGGGTTGGCTTCTGCGGGTCGAGCCCGAGAGACGCGCTGCCGCCAGCTCGGGTCGCGGCCAAAACGGATGGGCGGACCGGGTTACCCGTGACCACCACCCTGCCGGGCCTGCGGAAGTACCTGACTGATTCGCTGTAGGTGGCCGCTACGACATCAACAAAAGCCGATAAGATCCGGTTTGTCACGCCGGGTATGGCGTTTTGCTCGTGAATGAGCGCGGGTATTTTGAGGAGCTTGGCCACCATGACAACGGGACCGCATACGTAGCCACCAGTGCCAACCACCACGTCAGGCCGGAAGCTCCTGATAATCGCGAGAGCCTGCCAGCACCCCTTGCATGCCATTACGACCGTCTTTGCTGTTTTCAAGGAAACCCTTCGTTCAAAGCCGGCAATATCGATAGTGGCGAGCCTGTAACCCCTTCGCGGCACGATCTCGTTTTCGAGGCCCCGGCGCGAACCGACGAAGAGCACCTCCACATCCTCTCCGGAGGCCGTGAGGGCGTCCGCGATCGTTATGCCCGGATATATATGGCCGCCCGTCCCACCGCCGGCGAACAAGACTCTCATCGATCTTCATGCCCCTTCTCTTAGAATCATTTCCATTTCATATCTCTCTCAGTCGATATTAGCGAATTTGGAAACGTTCAACAGAATACCCAGCGCCCCCATTGTCATAACAAGCGATGAACCCCCAAAGCTTATGAGCGGCAAGGTAATACCTGTGATCGGGAAGGTCCCCGTTACAACCCCAATATTTATGACCGCCTGCAGGATTATCATAGTTGTTATCCCTACGGCGAGATAGCTTCCGAAGGCATCGGGCGCGGCCAGGGCCACCCTGAAACCCCTCCACGCCAGGAGAAAAAACAGGAATACGACTGCAAGTGCTCCTATAAGGCCGAGTTCCTCTCCTATGATCGCGAAGATGAAGTCCGTGTGCTGGGCTGGCAGGTAGAGAAATTTCTGGCGGCTCCTGCCCAGTCCGAGGCCGAACAGCCCTCCTGAACCAAGGGCCAGGAGGGACTGGATGATGTGAAATCCGGACCCGAGGGGATCGTCCCAGGGGTGAAGAAAGGCTAGGAACCGCCGGCGCCTGTAAGGTTCAAGCATCATCACCGCTATGAACGCAGGCAGACCCAGGGTTGCAAGGCCAATGAGATGTGAGAGCCTGGCGCCTGCCACGAAAACCAAAACGAGGCCCGTACCGACAGCGGTCGTAGCGGTTCCAAGATCAGGCTCGAGCATTATCAGCCCAAAAATTACGGTGATAAGCATAAGGGGCGGCATGAGGCCGAGGAAGAAGCTCTTTAGGCTATCCCGGCGCTCGGCGAAGAACCTGGACAGGAAAAAGATCATCGCTATCTTACTCAACTCGGACGGTTGTACGTGAGCGGGGCCCAGGTCGATCCACCGCCTTGAGCCCCCCATCTCCTTGCCTATCCCCGGCACCAGCACCAGCGCGAGGAGCGCCAGGACGCCGATGAGGATCAAGCCTGCAAAACGGTACCATATCCTGTAATCAATGCGCATGGTGACCAGCATCGTACAGATACCTATGAGCGTCCAGGCAAGCTGCAGCTTGAGGAAGTAATATGCGTCCTTATAGACGGTAAGCGCCCTTACGGAACTTGCGCTGAAAACCATAACCACCCCGATGCCGAGGAGGGCCAGGGTTACGGCAAATATAAGGACATCAGGCGAGCCACTGCCGGGCGAGCCCTGATCGAGGCCTGAGGGTACCGGCCGCGACACAGGCCTTGATCTTGAACGTGATCTCAATCGCGACCCTGGTGTCTGGCCAGCCATAGTCCGCCTCGCCATATCAACATATCCCTCCCTCTGTCGAAACCTATCGCAACAAGCATACCTATCGCAACGGGCTTGCACACGCCGCAACAAGCCTGCGTGCGTAATCCACATAACGCAATTTACGTAATGAGCTTACAAGCTCACCACACCCTCACTCACCATACTCCCGAGATAACAAGCCCCAGGACGGCGAAAATCGCAGCAATTATCCAGAACCGCACGACCACCTGCGGTTCTGCCCAGCCTGATAGCTCAAAATGGTGGTGAAGGGGGCTCATCTTGAACACCCTCTTGCCATGGGTAAATCTAAAATAAACCACCTGGATGATGACGGAGATGGTTTCGACGACAAACACCCCTCCTATCACCACCAGCAGGAGTTCCGTCTTGGTCAGGACAGCGAGGGAACCCAGGGCGGCTCCGAGGGCCAGGGATCCTGTATCACCCATGAATATCTGAGCGGGATGGGCGTTAAACCAGGAAAATCCAATGCACGCCCCTGCGATAGCGGCGGCGAAAACCCCCAGGTCAGGCCGGCCGATCCTGAAGGCGATGATGGCGTAGGCCAGGGCGGCTATAGCCGTCGCCCCCGCGGCGAGGCCATCGAGCCCATCCGTCAGGTTGACGGCATTTGAGGCACCAACCACTACAAATATTGCAAACGGCACATAAAGGAGGCCCAATTCGAGTTGCTTGCCCCAAAATGGTACGAGGACCGTGGTTCCAAGCTCGGGCCTGCTCGCAACAAACAGGCCCAGGAGTCCCGCTATAACAATCTGGCCTATCAGCTTCTGGCGCGCTCGCAGCCCCAGGGATCTCCGGGTTACGACAATCAAGAAATCATCGATGAGCCCGATGAGGCCATAGCCGAGGGTAACGAAGAGCGCCCAGGGAACGAGAACGGCGTTCCTCGCGAAGGCAAAGGTTGCGGCAGCTACCGCTATGAGGATTATCACTCCCCCCATCGTCGGGATGCCGGCCTTGGCCAGGTGTCGTTTGGGACCGTCTTGCCGGACCGCCTGGCCGAATCTCAGTCGCCGCAATTCCCTGATAGAGCCCGGGCCTATGAGGAGTGCTATCGCAAATGCCAAGAGGGACGAGTAGACGGCCTGAATCATTAAAACCCCACCTCTAACAGCGCCTCTGCAAGTCGCTCCATACCCATCGCCCTGGAGCCCTTTATGAGGACGGCGTCGCCCGGTCGAACCTCAGCCACGAGGGTTGGGAGCGCCTCCAGAGTCTCACTAAAGTGCCTGATCCTCGAGGCCTGCATCCCAACTCGTTCAGCCTCGACACCTATGAGCCTGGCCGAATCCCCCACAGTCATAAGAACATCGACATCGAAGCCTACAACGCACCTCCCTACCTCCCTGTGAGCCTCATCTCGAAGCTCGCCTAGCTCCAGCATGTTACCGAGCACCGCTATCTTGCGCCGGCCGCTTCCCAGCTCCCTCAGGGTTTCAAGGGCGGACTTGACGGAAACCGGGTTCGCATTGTAGGCGTCATTGATCACCAGCACGTCCCGGCCGGTCCTGCTGACCTGCATCCGCATGGGAGCTGGCACAAAGTCGCGGAGCCCGTCGGCTATGGTTGGCAGGTCGAAGTCGAGTGCTATGGCCGCTCCCGCTGCCGCCAGGGCATTGTAGACGTTGTGGCGCCCGGGTATGGGTATAACGACTTCCTGGCACCTGCCGCCGTAATGAAATCGGGCGCTCGTCCCATCAATGCCCAGGCCCCGGATATCGCTCGCTTGGATATCCGCATTACTTTTGATGCCGTAGGTTACGACCCTGGCCATGGTCCTACCCTGCATGCTTATGACAAGTGGATCATCGGCATTCAACACGGCGACCCCGTGCCGGGGCAGCGCCTCGACGAGCTCGGCCTTGGCCCTGGCGATGTTCTCGCGGGAGCCGAGAAGCTCCATATGGGCCACCCCCACATTCGTAACGACACCTATATCGGGCCTCGCGATTGCAGCCAGGGACTTTATCTCACCGAGAGCCCTCATACCGAGCTCCACAACCCCGGCCTCGAACGTCTCATCGATCCTGGCAAGGGTGAGGGGCAGCCCGATCTCATTATTATAATTGGCCTCGGTCCTCAGGGTCCTGAAACGCCTCGCGAGAACGTAGTAGATCATATCCTTGGTCGTGGTCTTGCCCGTACTGCCGGTGACTGCAATGATAGGTATATCGAACCTGGACCTGATATGCCTCGCTATGTCCCAGAGCGCCTGGAGTGTATCGCGGACCTTGATAATAACCCTGGCTTCGCCGGCGGCGCTCACATCCCCGGCATCGACATTCTTCGAGACCACCGCCCCGGCCGCCCCTCCCGCGAAAGCCGCTCCAACGAAGTCATGCCCGTCAAAGCGGGGTCCCTGCAAGGCTATGAATAATCTGCCCGCCACTTCCCCGCGCGAATCTGTGGAAATGCCGGAAAACACGGCTGCGGCTTCGCCTGCTACAAGCGTGCCTCCCGTAGCTTCAATTACTTCCCTTGCCGACAGTACAGGCATGGCCCATCCTCTCCTCAAGGATCTCCCGTGCTACTTCCCTATCATCGAAGTGTATCGTCCTGTCACGGAATATCTGGTAAGTCTCATGCCCCTTGCCCGCTATTATCACGATATCGCCGCGACCAGCCAGGTTTATCGCCCTCTCGATGGCGCTCCTGCGGTCAACGATCACCTCATACTCCTCTCCGTTCTCCCTCACCGCGCGCACGCCAGCTTCGATCTCGGCACAAATGCTCGCCGGGTCCTCGCTGCGAGGGTTGTCGGAGGTTATGATCACATAATCGGCCAGCCTCGCGGCTATCCCCCCCATTACGGGCCGCTTGGTCCTGTCCCTGTCTCCCCCGCAACCAAAGACAACGATCTTCCGTCCCGAGACAAATTGCCTCGCCGCATTCAGGATGTTCTCGAGCCCGTCGGGCGTGTGAGCATAATCAACTACCACCGCAAAATCCTGACCAGCATCTACAGATTCAAACCGGCCGGGGACGCCCCTGACCTTCTCAAGACCCATTTTGACGTGCTCAAGGTTAAGACCCGCCTTGACCCCGACCCCCACTGCGGCAAGGGCATTATAGACATTGAACATCCCCTTCAACTTCATGTTGAGAGCGACCGTCCCGGCAGGTGTAGCGGCCTCGAAGGAAATGCCGGTGAGCCCGAGGCGCACGTTAAGCGCCCTGATATCGGCCTCATTTCTGACTCCGTACGTGACGACCTCCGCCGGAGTCCCCTCGACAATGCGGGGGGTGTTGGGATCATCTATGTTCACCACGGCGACCTTGGGGCATTTCTTGACATTCTCATGCGAGTCGGCCCCGAGCCCCTTAAAAAACTTCGCCTTGGCGGCCACATAATTGTCGAAAGTCTTGTGGAAATCAAGATGATCCTGGGTTATATTGGTGAAAACCCCCATATCGAATTCCAGCCCAGATATCCTGTCAAGGGCTATTGCATGAGAAGAGACCTCCATGGCCACGGCCTTCATACCGGACCTGACCATTCGATCAAGAAGTTCCGCAAGGTCAGAGGATTCGGGAGTTGTGTGTTTAGCTGGCACTATCTCCCTCCCGATGACGTTTTGAATGGTCCCGATGACGCCTGTTGGGCAACCAGCCTCCTCGAACATGGACTTCACAAGATAAGTGGTGGTGGTCTTCCCATTGGTCCCGGTTATACCGACGAGGGTGAGTTTGCCTGACGGGTTGTCGTAGAAAGCCTTCGCCAGCGATCCCAGGGCGCGCCTTGTATCGGGAACCTTCACAACGGCTACATCGGGTCCTGCATCACCTATATCCCTTTCGACTACGACGGCTCTCGCCCCGCGTTTCACCGCATCCGCGATGAAATCATGCCCGTCGTATTTCTCCCCTTTTATGCATACAAAGAGGTAACCTGGCCTCACGATCCGCGAATCATAAGTGATGCCCGCGATCTCCACCTGGCTGTTACCGGTTATGGACTTATCATGCAACGCCCCTGCAAGATAGCCAAGGGTTACCATTTTATCCACCTTCCACAAAAAATGCCGATCCCTTCAAAGGATATTATGGCTTGGGGATCGGGGTTTATACTGGCCGGCATCTATTGTTTCTCTGCAAAATCCACCGTCACGACCGTACCCCGCACAACCTCGGTGCCGGGTTTGGGGTCCTGGTCGACCACCCACCCGCTTCCCGTGGCATTCATGCGAAGCCCGATCTCCCCGAGGGAGAGCGCAGCCTCCTTCATGGAGAGTCCTTTGAGATCCGGGACAGTAACCTTTAAATCCACTTCATTATAACGTCCGCTCGATGTAAAGTAAAGAATTACTGTTGTCCCGTAGGGAACCCTGGCTCCAGGCTTTGGAATCTGGTCCCTCACCTTATCAGGCGGCCCTTCAGCGCGCATCACAAGACCATTCGAATCCAGAACAACCTTTGCGTCCTCAAGATTAAAACCCCTGACATCGGGAACCACCGTGAGATCGCCAGTAGCGCCGTCCTTATTCTCTTTAACCTTTACATCCTTGGAGGGCGGGATACCCATATAGCGCAGCGCATCCTCGACTATGGCTTTAAACACGGGAGCGGCTATAACGCCTCCATAGGTTATACCACTCGAAGGCTCATCCAGGACAACGAGCACAGCGATGGCAGGGTCATCCACCGGAGCGAAACCCAAGAAGGAGGAAATCCTCTTGTCGCCATATCGCCCGCCTTCGGGCTTCTCAGCGGTTCCTGTTTTACCGGCGACTCGATAACCCGGAATCTGGGCCCTCACGCCAGACCCGTTGAGCACCACGGATTCGAGAATGCTCGAGAGCTCGCGGGAGGTGGAGGGGCTTATCACCTGGCGTACGGGGATAGGCTGGAATTCCTTAACCACCTTTCCATCAGGTGCAACTATCTTTTTCACAAGCATAGGCTTCATCAAAGTGCCGCCGTTAGCGATCGCGCAAGCCGCTGAGAGGAGTTGAAGCGGGGTCACGGAGATGCCCTGTCCAAATGCGATATTCGCCAGCTCAACCTTGCCAACACGTTTGGGCGATTGGAGCGAGCCTGATGCCTCCCCGGGGTAGTCTATACCTGTCGGCTGGCCGAACCCAAAGGCCTTGATATACTTGTAGAATTTATCAACCCCCAGGTTGATACCCAGGCTTGCGAAGACGGGATTGCACGAATTCTCCGTGGCCTCTACGAAATTCTCGCTGCCGTGGCCACCCGGCAGCCAACACCGTATGACTCTATCCTCAACCTTTATAAACCCCGGGTCGTAAAACTGGGAATCGGGGCGCACAACTCCTTCCTCGAGGGCGGCCGCGGCCGTGATGATCTTAAAGGTGGACCCGGGCTCATACATGTCAGTGAGCGCAATATTCCTGCGATTTATGTCGGGATAGTCGAGGAAGTGGTTTGGATTGAATGTAGGGCGGCTGGCCATAGCCAGCACCTCCCCCGTCTTTGGAGCCATGGCGATGACGATCCCTCGCTTCGATTTGGTATCCGCCATGGCCTTATCAAGCTCCCGCTCTGCCACATACTGGATAACCTCGTCGATAGTCAGGTAGAGATCATTTCCATCTTTGGGCGGGACAAATCTCCGGGCGCCTCCCGGTATCTCCCGGCCGGTTGCGTCGCGCTCGGCCTCGATCTGGCCCCGCACCCCCGCGAGATACCTGTCGTATTCAAACTCGAGACCCTCCAGCCCCTGATTGTCTATGCCCGCTATGCCAAGAAGGTGAGCTGCCAGGGAATCCTTCGGATAAAACCTCTGGCCCTTTTCGGTAAAACCTATACCGGGGATGCCGAGCTTCTTCACCTCCCTGGCGATCTTCTCGTCCACCTTACGCCTTATCCAGACCGTGGCCTGGCGTTGGGTGAGCCTCCTTTGCAATTCACCCTCATTCTCCCCCAGGATTCTTGAAAGCTTGGCGGCCACCTCAGCCGGATCCTTTATCTCGGCCGGGACAGCATAAATAGAATCAGCACTCACGCTTATGGCAAGCTCGTGGCCATTCCGGTCTCTTATCGCGCCCCTCCGCGCATCCACAGGGACGGGATAGAACCGCTGGTCGAGCGCAAGCTTGCGAAAGCGGTCATGCTGGAGTACCTGGATGTATGCAAGCCTGGCTGCGAGTAAACCAAGCAGCAAGGCCCATATAACAAAAAGAGAAGCTATCCGCTTTCTGATAGCTATTCCGGGGTACATATTGCTTATGGGTATCTCCTCTCCTGAGACTCTTGTAAATCCCTACCCTCTCGCCCCGGAGGCCGAAAGCTGGGAGCTGGGTAAATCGAAGAACCACTTTGCGACAAACTGCGAAGCCAGGCCCATCATGCTACCCGATATGCGTTCACCGATACACCTGGCCGTTGCAAGGACGCCCCTGTACCCTGGCTGCGTCCCATCTCCGGGTGCGGCAGGCTTTTCATGTTTCTCGTCGCCTGGCTGGCTATACTTACCCCCCTGAGCCGGCCCGATGTCCACTACAACCATGTGTACATCTCCGGGTTCCATCATGCCTAGCCGGGTCCTGGCATCCTCCTCGATGCGTGCGAGCGACCGGAGCTGGGCGGCTGCCAGGCTCAATCTCTCATGCTCGGATTTCAGCATATCCAGCTGACGATTGGCCTTTGTGAGTTCATAGCCAAGCTTGACAGTCTGCGTGTGCAGCGATAGATAAGAGAGGAGAAGTGCAACGGATAATATTGCAGTAACACCCAGCTGCAACATGCTTGGGCATCCCGACCTCAAGGCCCCGGGCTTCGCTCGAGACCTGTGGATATTCGCATCCCGGGTAATGATCCGTTTGTCCTCCACCGGCCTGGCTTTAGCTAATACCATCTCTATTCGCCCTCCAACAGGTTTAGAACTTCTCGGCAGCCCGCAGCTTCGCACTGCGCGACCTGGGGTTCTCACTAATCTCGCGTCCGGATGGTGTAATAGGCTTCCTGGTGATAACCTTCAGCGTAGCCTTCCCCCCGCAAGAGCAAACCGGCAAACCGGGCGGGCAGGTGCAGGCCTTTGCGTAATGTTGAAAGGTACGTTTCGTAATACGATCCTCGAGCGAGTGAAATGAGATAACGCATATCCGCCCACC
This sequence comes from Bacillota bacterium, assembly GCA_012839815.1. Taxonomy (GTDB): domain Bacteria; phylum Bacillota; class SHA-98; order Ch115; family JABLXJ01; genus JABLXL01. The sequence continues at coordinate 22,293 of DUMQ01000058.1, forward strand.
GGGCTCAAGCAAATCGATTGCACCTACAAGCGCCTGCTCGAAAGCGGAAAGCTCATCATTTACGGCAATACGCAGCGCCTGGAACGTTCGCTTCGCCGGGTGGGGGCCCGAGCGCCGGGCTCCAGCAGGAATAGCTTTCTTTATTATATCTACAAGCTCGCCCGTGGTCCGGATGGGGTGGTGGGCTCGCTCCTCGCCAATAAATCTGGCGATGCGGGATGCCCATCTCTCCTCCCCATATTCCCTGATTATGCGCGCCAGATCCTCGACGGGGAGTTCGTTCACGAGGTCGGCAGCCGTGCGAGAGCCCTGGGAACCCGCTCCAGCTACACCCATCCTCATATCGAGCGGGGCATCTATCATATAGGAGAACCCGCGTTCTGGCTCGTCGAGTTGATGAGACGACACCCCGAGATCAAAGAGCACGCCGAGGATATCGTCGCGTCCTACCGAGTTAACTATTTCTACGATATTTTTAAAGTTGTCGCATATAAGCCGGACCCTCTCTCCAAAAGGAGCGAGCTCAGCCCGGGCCGCGGCGATCGCCTCAGGATCGCGATCGATCCCTATGAGGAAACCATTCGGCGCTGTTTTCATGAGAATACCCCGGGCATGCCCGCCGCCTCCCACGGTGCAATCCACGTAAGTGCCTCCGGGCCGGCAGGCAAGCAATTGTATAACCTCATCAAGCAAGACCGGGCGATGGTAAGTCTCCCTCAAAAACGACCCCCGTCCTCCAGGAGCTTCTCTGCTATCTCTTCATAGGATTCCTCGGCTTTATGTGAATACTCACGCCATGTGGGCTCGTTCCAGATTTCTATCCTTGTAGATACGCCGATTATCACCACGTCCTTTTCCAGCTTCGCATACTCCCGCAGGTGAGCCGGGATCATGATCCTACCCTGTTTATCAAACTCACACTCGGCAGCACCCGAGAAGAAGAGACGGCTATAAGCGCGCACATCAGACCTGGACAGTGGCAAGCTGCGAAGCTGGCGTTCCTGATTCTCCCATTCTGACAGGGGGAACACAAAAAGGCAAGAATCAAGGCCCTTCGTGGCGATGAAACGCTCGCCCAGCTCCTCTCTGAACTTCGCTGGCATAATCAACCGGCCTTTAGCATCTATCGTATGCCAGAAGGTGCCGATGAACATGAGCGTCCACCACTTTCCCCCACTTTACACCACCATGGTAAGTTTTCTCTTCTATATTCATAACCAAAATCCTTCTTGTCCAACCTAAAAAATAAAAAGCCCGGCGAATGCCGGGCTAAGAGCCTCTTTGCGATATATCTTCTTACGATATCTTCCTCAGGGGGCCCACTCCGATCCTCCCGGGCAGGCTCATGAATTCATCCCGCAGGATGCTCATCAGAAATACCTTCTCCACCCTTGAGTTCCCATCGAGCCTGCGCTCGACCACGCCCTCCTTCTTGAAACCGCATTTCTCATAACACCGTATAGCTCTGGTGTTGGCTTTATGGACCCTCAAATAAATGCGTTTCAGCTTCATTTCGGAGAAGGCCAGTTCAAGCAGGGCCATAACGGCTTCCATGCCATAACCCTTATTCCAATCAGACTCCTGACCGATCCTGATGGAGAGTTCTGCATCGCCGCCTCTCCAGCTTATTTCGGCAAGGCCAATGTCACCGATCAACCTGCCTTCCCTGGTAGTGATGGCAAATATCTTACAATTTCTGCCCCTAAGCATCTTTTGATACCACTGGCTACTTGCTTCATCATAGGATTTCCATTGCTCCATTACCTGCATGTCTTGCTCAGTTAGGGGACGTAATACCGCCTTGCTCTCGCCGATCACTACTTTGACACCTCTTCCTGGTTTTATTTCACCTCCCTACCCTTCTGAGATTCTAATTCGACCAGGATCCTGATATCCCTTTATGTAAATGTATCCGCTTCTAGGAGACTGCTCCATTGGTTCACTGCCCGTCCATAAAAACAAAACCTGTCCATCATCCTCGATAGACAGGCTGGAGGGTACCGACAAAGCCTGGCGTCACCTTGGTTCAACTATCAATTTGATGGCGGTCCTCTCCTCACCGTCGATCTCCACATCCGCAAAGGCAGGGATCATAATGAGGTCCACCCCGCTGGGCGCGACGAACCCGCGCGCAATAGCCACCGCCTTGACGGCCTGGTTCAGCGCACCAGCACCGATCGCCTGGATTTCAGCCCCGCCCCGCTCTCTCAAGACACCGGCAAGGGCGCCTGCGACAGAATTGGGGTTTGACTTTGCAGATACCTTCAAAATCTCCACGCAATCTACCTCCTAGCCCGTGACATCAATAAAATGTCCTCTCTAGTTTATATAAATTATATATTATTAGTAAAATTCCTCCTACTCAAAAGCCTCAAATAGGCATTCAACCGTCATACAGTTCATAGACCCTCTCGATGCTTCGAGCCCTCCCCGACGATTCATCCACATCGATGACGGCCCCGCTGAGGCAAACCCTGCCTGTAGCTGTCTCAAATCGTATAGGCATCTGGGATAGGAATTTCCCAATGACAAGCTCCTTCTTAACACCTATTACAGAGTCAACAGGCCCCGTCATCCCGAGGTCGGTCATATAGGCCGTCCCGTGATCGAGGAGCCTCTCGTCAGCTGTTTGAACGTGGGTGTGCGTGCCGACGACAGCCGTAACACGCCCATCCAGGAACCATCCAAGCGCGACCTTTTCTGATGTCGCCTCGGCATGAAAATCAACAAGAATGGTATTTGTCTCCTTTCGCAGCACCTCTACAAGCGTTTCGGCGCACCGGAAGGGACAATCCAGGTTTCCCATGAACACGCGCCCTGACAGGTTTATTACACCAAATTTCACGCCGCCATCGGAGCAGAAAACCCCGCTCCCGCGGCCCGGGGCGCCCGGTGGGTAATTGGCGGGACGCAGGATCCTCGGTTCCCTCTCAAGTATCTCATATATCTCCTTCTTATTCCATACATGGTTTCCTGTTGTTAAGATATGAACCCCCGCCGCAAAAAGCTCCTTTACAGTCTCGTCGGTCAAGCCAAACCCGCCCGCAACATTCTCCCCATTCGCTATTACGATATCCGGGGCATGTAGGTCCGCAATTCGCGGCAGTAAAGTTTTCACAGCCCGCCTCCCGGCCCGGCCAACAACGTCGCCTATAATAAGTATCTTCAAGATTTGCGGTTCTCGGCGCCCTTATTGAACACGAGAACCCTCCCCTCTTCCCTAAAGCCGATCAAATCCCTCTCCTGAAATGATTCCCTGAGGTCTTCCAGCATATTCTCGATTATCTCATCCTGCATGGATATCTCCTCATCCAGAAGCGAGTCCTCGCCGCGCTCGGTTATGAGTTGATCTCCGAACTCTGCGACCACCAGCTCTATTATAAGGGATATCTCCTCCTGGGTCAGAGTCTGGACGTCCCGTTTAACCTCCAGGGAGGTGAAACCCTCGAACCTGACCATGTGGAGCTCGATATCCGGCTTTCCGGACTGGATCAGAGCCGCATAGGTCTCAATATTCTCCTCCAGCTTCATCTTGAATTTGGCGTAACGCTCGTCGGAAATCTGCTCGGAAATCATGAAGGTGAACTTCAAGGTTTTGTGCTTTGGATCGAAGTTTACCGTGACGATTTGCGGGTATCTAACCAGGATCGATATAAGCAGGCTCACGCTGTTAGCCGCGTGGTCCTCGCGTTGACGTTGCAGTCTGCTCACCCCTCACTCACCTTCTTCGTAAAGAGTCTTGGCGACAGGCTGCGATCCCGCCCGGCCCTGCGTGCGGAATCGCAGCCACTCGCGACTGGTTTCAAGGAGTTATTTTTCAAGGAGTTATTATTTATTATTTAGCATATTCAACTGCCCGCGTCTCCCGTATGACCGTTACCTTAATCTGGCCGGGATACTCGAGCTCCTGTTCGATCCGCTTTACGATGTCGCGTGCTATTCGCGCTATAGCAATATCGTCCACTTTCTCGGGTTTCACCATAATCCGCAGTTCTCGGCCTGCCTGGATCGCGTAGGACTTCTCCACCCCTTCAAAGGCATCGGCGATCTTCTCAAGCTTCTCCAGACGCTTCATATATGCCTCAAGGGTCTCACGCCTTGCACCGGGGCGCGCCGCAGATATGGCATCAGCGGCCTGGACAAGCGCTGCCTCGATAGTCCTGGCCTCTTCATCCCCATGATGCGCCAGGATCGCGTGAACCACTTCAGGCGATTCCTTGTATTTCCTCGCAAGATCGGCGCCGATCTGCACATGAGGACCCTCAACCTCATGATCCACGGCTTTCCCGATATCATGAAGAAGGCCCGCCCTCCTCGCAACCTGGACATCTGCACCAAGCTCCGCAGCCATGGTAGCAGCCAGATAACAGACCTCCAGGGAGTGCATGAGGACATTCTGGCCGTAGCTCGTCCTGTACTTGAGCCTCCCCAGGAGCTTGATAAGCTCGGGGTGCAACCCGTGCACCTGGGCCTCAAGAGCTGCGCTTTCCCCCTCCTCTTTGATGGTCGCCTCGACCTCCTTGCGTGCCTTGTCGACCATCTCCTCTATTCGCCCGGGGTGTATCCTGCCATCGGCGATGAGGCGTTCCAGCGCTATCCTGGCGATTTCACGCCGGACAGGATCGAACCCTGAAAGGATGACAGCCTCAGGGGTGTCATCTATGATCAGGTCAACGCCTGTCAAGGTTTCAAGGGCTCGAATATTGCGGCCCTCCCTGCCGATGATCCGCCCCTTCATCTCGTCATTTGGCAGCGCGACCACCGAGACCGTCGTTTCCGCCACATGGTCCGCGGCGCATCTTTGAATAGCCATCGTGATGATCTCACGAGCCCGCTTGTCAGCCTCCTCCTTCGCCTGAGCTTCTATCTCCTTGATCATAACGGCCGTATCATGCCTTATCTCGTCCTCAACATTTTTCAGGAGGATGTCGCGTGCCTCCTCAGATGAGAGGCCGGATATGCGTTCAAGCTCGGCCCGCTGCTTCGCGCGAATCTCCTCGAGCTCTCGCCTCATGGCCTCTAGCTCTGCATCCTTCTTGTGCAGGACGTCCTCTTTCCTTTCGAGGATATCCGCCTTCCTGTCGAGGGCCTCTTCCTTCTGTATGAGACGCCTCTCGATGCGCTGCAGCTCTATCCTGCGCTCCCGACCCTCCCTTTCAAGGTCGCTGCGCATCCTGTGGACTTCTTCTTTCGCCTCGAGGAGCGCCTCTTTCTTCGCAGCCTCACCTTGCTTCTTCGCTTCCTCGATGATCTGTTTTGCCGCATTTTCAGCGAACGCGATCTTCGCCTCGGCAAGGTATTTTCGTATAAAATATCCTGCCAGTCCGGCCAAGACCACAACCAGTATATATACTAAAGAAGTAAGAACCGCGTTAATCTCAAGTTCACCTCCCCCCATCCTCAATCACGCCTCCGTAAAAGGCGGAGCTTATCATATTCTTATGCACAGGTCTCAAAAAAAGGCCGAGCAGGAACTCGGCCGCTTAAAGATATCCTTGCAGTCATTCTATCTTTTTTAGCTTTGAGTGTCAAGTTCACGCAAAACGCTTTCAATCACGTCCGGCTCGAAGCCCCTGCGCAACAAGAAACCCCAAAGCCGCCTGCGGATCGTAATGAAGTCCTGGTTCCCGTATCTAGGTGCCTGTTTTGCAACCAGCCGCCGGGCCAACTCCTCTTCATTCACGCCGGCAAAGATATCCTCGACACCCGCATCAACTACATCCCTTGCAATGCCCTTTGCCAGGAGTTCGCGTCGTATCCGTAGCCTGCCGAAACCCCTGGTATCTACCCTCGCCCGGGCCCACTCCCTCACAAACTTCTCATCATTGATATACCCGAGGCGTTCGAGGCGCGATACCACGTCAAGCACATCTTCTCGAGCGAACCCCCTCCTGCTCAACCTCTCCTCAAGTTCCTTGCGTGTCCTCGCCCTGAATTCGAGCAACCTGAGGGCATACTCCATCGCTTCGCCATCATTACGGCCCCTCTGTCCTTGCACGTGCTATCGCCCCTCCGGGAAGGACCCATAATTAAATTTCTCCGTGAGTTGATAAATCCCTTCTATATCTCAGGTTGACTTTTATGCCGTCGATCGACTTTTATGCCGCCCGTATCTCCCGCTATTTCTCCGCTACCTGTTCACCCGGCGCTCCCGGCGACGACACGCCTGCCGCTACCACCGCTTGCGCCTGCTGCTGCGGCTTAAGACCGAACGCCTCCCGTATCTTACCCTCTATTTCAGCGGCTATATCCCTGTTCGACCTGAGGAACTCCCTTGCACTTTCCCTGCCCTGGCCTAGTCTCAGGTCGCCGTAAGAATACCATGATCCGCTCTTCTTGATGATATCAACGGCCTCGCCGAGATCCAGGATATTACCCTCGCGGGAGATGCCCTGGCCGTACAGGATATCAAATTCCGCCTCCCTGAACGGCGCCGCCACCTTGTTTTTGACAACCTTCGCCCGCGTCCTGTTGCCGACGACATCATTGCCCTGTTTTAGGGATTCAACCTTTCGAACCTCGAGCCTGATCGTGGCGTAGAACTTCAGTGCCCGGCCGCCGGGCGTGGTCTCAGGGTTTCCGAACATCACGCCGACCTTCTCGCGTATCTGGTTTATGAAAATGGCGCAGGTCTGAGATTTCCCTATAGCCGCGGTGAGTTTACGAAGGGCCTGCGACATGAGCCTGGCCTGGAGGCCGACATGGGCGTCGCCCATCTCACCCTCTATCTCGGCCCTCGGCGTCAAGGCCGCAACCGAATCGATTACAATAACATCGATAGCCCCGCTCCTCACGAGGGCCTCGGCTATTTCAAGGGCTTGTTCACCTGTATCAGGTTGAGATATCAAGAGGTTATCGATATCTACCCCGAGATTCTTCGCATAACTCGGGTCAAGGGCATGCTCCGCATCGATGAATGCTGCGGCGCCCCCGGCTCGCTGCGCCTCGGCGATGACATGAAGCGCAACCGTGGTCTTGCCCGACGATTCCGGGCCGAATATCTCCACAACCCTCCCGCGCGGCATCCCGCCGACGCCCAGAGCTATGTCGAGAGATAGCGCGCCTGTGGGTATCACCGCTACGTTGAGCTTCGCGCCGGCCTCCCCGAGTCGCATTATTGATCCCTTGCCGAACTGTTTCTCAATTTGCAAAAGCGCCATCTCCAGCGCCTTATCCTTCTCCACTTCTATATAACCTCCTATATAGCCTCCCTGGATTCCTTCGTTCATTCTTGCCTCTTTGGGCCTCGCATCCCTCCGGGATGCCCATACCTCACATACCTCACGGTAAGATTGTACCATACAACATACGTCCTGGCAAGCCAAGTGCTGGCCTGCATGGCGCTGGCTGCACTGCACCCATTGGCTGGTTGGCTGGGCGGCGCGCCTCTCTTCGCCCGGCCGACGCGCCTGCCAAACCATCGTATAACGTAACCAGGCCCGCGTCACCTGAGCGCATATTCGGCCAGGACGGAATAAACGGGCCCCTGCGGCCTCAGCTTGCTCTCCATGAGCAACACCCTGGATACATCCATGGAGCCGACCTCCACTCCCCGACCGCCACGGCCAACGCCGCCGGGACCGCCAGGACCGCTAGGACCGCCGGGGCTCAGGCCCTCGATAGCCTCAGAGAGCGCATGAAGGTTTCGCCCGGACCGCACCCTCCCGATGGTGAGATGCGGGGTGAACCCTTTGTCCTCGCGAGCGAATCCCACCCCTGCAAGTGCATCGTCAACAGCGGCCGCCAGGTCGTGCAGGTGAGAATGGCCTCTCTCCACCCCAATCCATATGACGCGCGGCTGTCTCGTATTTGGAAATGCGCCGACCCCCGAAAATGAGAGCTCGAATCCAGACCTATTACGGGTGGCGCCCTCCATGGCGGCCTTTACCGGATCGAGCTTCGCCCGCGGCGTTTCGCCGAGAAACTTCAATGTAAGATGCAAATTGGGTCCCGGTACCCATTTAACGTCGGCGCCGCACCGCGCCAGTTCTTCCTCTATCTCCAGAATCCTACCCCTTAACCCCGGGGCAACTTCGATCGCAACAAATAACCGTAGAGCATCCAACCCTCGACACCTCGCTTGAAGCTCGATTTAGGCTCCGGGGTACATAATTCGCTGCGGTTCTATATTTTCCTGCTTTTACCATAGAAACCATTGTAATTATCATCCTGCCCGGCCAGAATCAGGCGAAGGGGGAGACTCAGAGCCAGGTTGCGGCTCGATGACCCGCCTCTCCAGGACAAATCCCCCATCCACGCTGGACAGGGTGATCGTGTCAACCGCAACGAGCTTGGCCCCAGGATAGTCTTCCTGCCGTCGCGATATGTGCAGGAGCGCCAGGGATAACGGGAGCGGCTTCTCGTCCTGAAGTCCTCGCACGCCCGCCCCGCCGGTTGTGCCGGCATCGACCACTACCGTCCCGTCCTTAACCTCCACCTTCAGCTTGTGATCGTGGCCGTAAAGAATTACGGGCACGCGGCCGGTAAACGGCTCAGCTACCCTATAATCATGGGTCACGAAGATCGTGGGTCGAGCCCCTGAACCCTCCAGGAGCCTTTGTGCCCCGGCCCTTGCCCTTCCAACCTCTTCATCCGAAGCGGGAGCCATCTCGTCTCTATGGGAGCCCGGGTCATCGACACCAGCGATGGCGATGCCGCGTACGATCACCTTCCGCCCTCCAACCATGACCGCATTGGGATATTGGGCGATTGTTCTCAAGACGATGGGTGAATCATGATTCCCGCCTACAAAGACGTAGGGCACCCCGAGATCGCGAATGAAACCAGTCAAGGCAGCCTCCAACCCCGTCCCGTAATCAGTGATGTCCCCCGTGTCTATCACGAGGTCGACGCGGAAGCTCTCTATAACCTTTTCAATGAAGCCGATAGCCGCCGGATTGTTGTGGATATCCGATACATGCAGGACCCTGATTACCTGCTCGCTCCCTCTTACCGGCCTCAGTGACTCCGCGCGGTTGAAGAGGGTGGAGAGGTTGGCGGCAAATGCCTCCGTACTCGCCCTTATTTCTCCGACCTTTGCAACGCTCTTATCCAGTATCGCCAGCATCCAGGGCGCAGCCTCAATGATGCCCTGATATTCAGGCTTCCTGAAGGCATCCGGGTCATATGTCAGCCACGTGGCTGAGAGCAAGAGGGAGACGACAACCAACCCTGTAAGCCCGCCCGAGAGGAGGCCACGTGCGAGCTCCCGGGAAAGCGCCCCACGGACTAGATAGACCCCAAAGGCGCCGCCCAGGGCTCCGAGGATTAAAAGCCTTGTAATAAACCTAATTATGAGATCGCGTCCTGCACTCCGGAAGATGTCCGAAAAGCGAGAGAAATCTCCTGAGACCGCGAACCGGGACTGGAGAAAGGCTGGATCAACCTCCTTGAGCGTAAGGGTGAGCCTCAAGGGAGCGAGGTGAGTCCTAGCCTGCACCCGACCTATTGGGGGAATGGCGAGACGGCTGATACCGGGCGCGCCCGGCGGAACCACCCTTGCTGCTACCTCAATCCGGAGACCCTCTACATCATAGGGCATCCTCCCAAGCTGGTTGATAAAGACAATCGTACCAAAAAGGGCCATAAGAATGGGGAGGGTCCATTTGAGACGTCTAAAATAGCGCAGGGCATCCCTCATCATCCTCCAATATCCTCCCCTCTCACAAAACCCGTGTCCCATCACAATATTCAGTGCCAGAGCAGATACAACCGCAGCATATTAAGCGCCTGTTTCGCTGCGCGCTCTCGCACCTCGTCCCGTTCCCCCGGGAAAATCGACCGGCATGACCATGCGGATGAACCGGATACAAGTGCCATATATACAAGCCCCACGGGCTTACTGGCGCTTCCGCCGCCCGGCCCGGCTATGCCCGTTATGCTGAGGCCAACATCGGCCTCCCCGACCCTCCTGGCCCCGCGAGCCATCGCCAGGGCTGTCTCCCTGCTTACGGCGCCGAATCTCTTGAGCACATCCTCTTCAACGCCGAGGAGCCTGGCCTTGGACATATTGCTGTAGCTCACGACTCCAAGCAAGAAGGACTCAGATATTCCCGGGATCGAGGTGAGCCAGCTCGAAAGGAGCCCTCCCGTGCACGACTCCGCCACTGCAAGCCGGACTCGTTTCTCCAGGAGCAGCCTCGCCACGGCCGTTTCAAGTCTGTCATCGTCGGCGCCATAGACGAGATCCCCAAGTCTCTCCCTCAATTCTCTTTCGACCCTGCCGATCAAGCCGGCGGCCTCATCCTCGCTGGATGCCTTGGCGGTGATCCTGAGAAGCACCTCGCCTGTATACGCAAGCGGGGCTATGGTGGGATTGGTCTGAGTCCTCAGGATATCCTTCACCATATCCTCCACGGCGGACTCGCCCATACCTGATACCTTGAGTATCCTCGACTTGATCACCGACCGCCTGTCACCCATCTTTTGCATAAGGTATGGAATAACGGCGTCCTCCATCATGGCCTTCATCTCGCGCGGCACCCCAGGGAGACATATGATGGTCTTGCCATTCTTCTCTACAAGAACGCCAGGGGCCGTCCCCCGATGATTGGGGATCGGCCGGGCCGAGCGCGGCAGCAGCGCCTGCCTGATGTTTGATTCGACCATCTCCCTCCCGCGCTCGGCAAAGAACGCCTTTATGCGTTCAAGAGAGCCTTCATCCAGGACCATATCCTCACCCAGCACGGATGCCACGACATCCTTTGTCAGGTCATCATCGGTCGGGCCCAGACCCCCCGTGATTATCACCAGATCGGAGCGCCTCAGGGCATCCGACAGCTCCGCCTCGATCCTCCGGGCGTTGTCACCGACGGAGGATTTGTGGAAGACATCCACGCCTATATCCGCAAGCCTTGTGGCAATATATGCGGAATTGGTATCGACTACGTGTCCGAGCAGGAGTTCGGTTCCCACGGTAATTATCTCGGCTTTCATCGACAGTAGCTCCTCCCCGTCAAGTTAGTGCAAGTTAGCGCGCTTGCTCAAGCGCTTTGGGCCACGCGCGATAGCGCCGGTACCTTATTCAACGAGGATGCGAGGATCGCCCTCATCTCGTCCCCTTCGATTTTTTCGCTTTCTATAAGCACAGCGGCGATCTCGTTGAGAGCCCCGCGAGCCTCTTCCAGTATCCGCTTTACCCGCTTTTCCTGTTCAGATATTATGTCTTTTGTGGCCTCATAAAGAACAGACCTAGGCAGCTCATCAACCTTGACGATCCCCAGCCTTGACATGCCGGATGCGATCATCTTGCGGGCCTCACCGACAGCTTGCTCAAAATCGGCGGCAGCGCCTGTGCTTCGATTGCCACAGGCGAGCTCCTCTGCCAGCGCCCCGGCCAGGAGGATGGCTATCTGATCTTCAAGGTAGTCCTTGGTATAAATATAGCGGTCATCCACCTCAGACTGTCGCATATACCCGAGGGCCCGCCCCCGCGAAGTCACGGTTACCGTCGAAACGGAATTAGGCCTCAGGCTCTCGCTAACGATGGCGTGGCCGGCCTCATGGTGCGCAATCCTGGACAGCTCATCGCGGCTTGGGCGCCGGTCCAGTTTCTCGCCCATTATGACCTTATCCATGGCCTCCTTGAACTCCGCCTTGCCAATTACGTCCCTGCCCTCACGCATGGCGAGGATCGCGGCCTCGTTAACAAGGCTCTCCAGATGAGCCCCTGAAAAGCCGAAGGCATCCCTGGCGATCTCCTCGAGATCCACGTCCGGAGCCAGCGGCTTTCCGCGGGCGTGAATCCTCAAGATATGGAGCCTCCCGATCTTATCGGGGAGATCCACCCGCACGACCCGGTCAAACCTGCCAGGCCTCGTCAGGGCCGGATCCAGGAGATCGGCCCTGTTTGTAGCCCCTATAACAAGAACCCTTATATCTCCGTTGGAGTCTATACCATCCATCTCAACAAGCAACTGATTGAGGGTTTGATCATACTCCATATGGCTGCTGTGCTTCCCTCGTTTCCCGCCCAGGACCTCGATCTCATCAATAAACACTATCGCGCCCGGCTTCCCGCATTTCCTGGCCAGCGCGCGAGCCTTCTTAAATAGCTGCCGGACCCTCTGAGCTCCAACGCCGGCATACATCTCGATGAATTCGGATCCTGATGCGGCAACAAAAACGGAATCCGTATAGCTGGCAGCCGCCTTGGCAAGCAGGGTCTTCCCCGTGCCGGGCGGGCCGGTGAGTAGTATCCCCTTGAGGGGACGGATCCCCAGGTGCCTCGTGGCCTCGATATTCCGCATGAAATCCAGCGCCTCAATAAGCTCACGCTTGGCCGTCTCCTGCCCGCCTATATCATTGAAGGTAATCAGGTTCATGCCCTGGACGGCCTCGACAGCCCCCAGCAACGAAAACCTCTTTCCTATCCCGTTTATGCCGTTGCCAGCCTGAAGGAAATAGAAGAGAAAAACTATGCCTCCCAAAATAAAAAGCGGGCTTAGATCATATCCGCTCACTATTAGATGTATGAGGCCGGCTAGGCCGACGCCTATACCGATCTCTCTAAGCATGCCGAGCTCCCTTCCCTCTTCAGGTTTACATAATAATGTCCTCTACATTATATCATAAGCCAGCTCGGCAATCCAGAAAGACCGGCTGTAAATCCCTGGAATGCATAGACCCCACTTTTACCACGGACCGGCACCTGCGCCACCGGTCCCTCCTCCTGGCACGGGTCCCGGCGCGGGGGCAGCGGGCTGGGCGAGCCCTCGAGGCACGATCTCATAAAGGTAGGCCCGGCCCTTGTGGAGCTGGAGATAAACGTTGTCCCCGTCAACACGCACCCTGTACCTGTCCAACCGGGCTATTCGAGCTTCGGCATCAACCAGCCTGGCCATATTCTGAAAACTCCCGGTGAAGATAGCCTCATATATGGCGAAGTGTACGCGATAGTACACATTCTCAAGCTCCCTCGTCCGGGTATCCTTGATCACAATGGTCTTCAGTCTGTCGCCCATTATGGCGCGGGCACCATCCCTGAGTTCAAGATAGGTCGCGCGGAGGTCGTCTACCTCGTCCAGGGTAATGTCAAGCTCAAACCCCTCCTTACTCTCCGTTACGGAATACGACTTGACGACGCGGGAACCCCGGAGGAACTCATTTAGAGGCTTTTCAACCTGCGCCTTGAAGGCCAGATACTTCATTCCCATTATAGCGCCGAGGGTTATGGCAAAGGCGGCAACAATAACGGAGATATTCAGGCCCCTGTACTTCAAAGCCTCACCACCTCCTCACGCACGCACGCGCGGGACGCCCACCGCCTCCTGCCCCAGTGGCCCCAGCGCCCTTCTGAGGTCCTCCACAGCCTTCGAAGGCGAATCCGCGCCGAATATCGCCTGCCCCGCCACGAGAACATTGGCCCCGGCCTTAACTACAAGCGGCGCCGTGTCGTTTGCAATCCCGCCATCGACTTCAATATCGATGTTCCTCCCCGACCGCTCGACCATGGCGCGCGCGCGAGCAATCCTATCCAGCGAACTCTTTATAAATTCCTGCCCGCCGAAGCCCGGATTCACAGTCATTATCAGTATCATATCCACGAGATCGAGCACATCCTCAATGAAACATAACGGGGTGGCGGGATTGAGGGCAACGCCCACCTTCACTCCGCTCTCGGCCACCATATTCAACGCCCTGTTCAGGTGGGTGGTCGCTTCGACGTGGATCGTCAGGATATCGGCCCCGGCATCCGCAAACTGGCGGATGTAATTCTCCGGCCTCTCGATCATGAGATGAACGTCCATCGGGAGGCCGGTCCTTGGACGCAGGCACCTCACCACCGGCGGCCCGATGGTTATGTTGGGCACGAAATGGCCATCCATAATATCGACATGGAGGAGGTCAGCATTCTTCACCGAGGCTACCTCCTCAGCAAGGATGGAGAAATCACTGGAAAGAATCGAAGGTGCTATCTTTATCAATACTGCGGCCCTCCCTTTGTAATCTTGCAAGATGGGTTACCTCATATAGGAACTCCAGATAATGATTATATCTGGTCTCGTGTATCTCGCCCCTCGCTACAGCCTCCTTGACAGCGCACTGGGGCTCACGGTCATGCATACAACCTGTAAACCTGCATTGCCCGACAAAGCGGCGTATCTCGGGGAAAAACAAGCCCAGCTCTTCGGGGGCGATCCCGCCCAGGCTGACACGGCTGAAGCCGGGGGTATCGGCCACCAGACCTCCCGAGTCAAGCTGTAATAGCTCGACGTGGCGCGTCGTGTGTCTCCCCCTCTCAAGTTTCCGGCTCGTCTCTCCCGTTTTGAGGCGGAAACCTGGCTGGACGGCGTTGAGAAGGGCGGATTTCCCCACGCCTGACGCGCCAGCAAAGACCGACACCCTCCCCGCAAGGGCCCTCGAAAGCCGCCTGATTCCGGCGCCCGCCTTCGCGCTTGTCTTGAGCACACGATACCCTGCAGCCCTGTAGGGACGGGATATCTTATCCGCCCTGTATGATGTAACCAGGTCGACCTTATTAAAACAGATGAGGATCTCCAGCGACTCGCTCTCCGCGATGGCAAGAAGCCTGTCAATCAACTTGAAGTCGGGGTCCGGGTTTGAAACAGCGCTCACGATAACGGCCTGGTCCACGTTGGCGACAGGCGGCCGGACCAGCCTGGTCTTGCGCGGGAGCACTTCTTCTATAACGCCCCGGAGACTGTCGACCTCTGAAAAGCGAACCCTGTCGCCAACCAGGATCTCCTTTTTTTCCTTCTTCAAGCGGCCGCGCACGGTGCACTCGACAACCCTGTCCCCTGCCCGCACGTAAAAGTAACCCCCGTAGGCCTTTACAACCATACCCTCCGGCGCCGGCCCCGGGCTGCCCGAGTCGCTACACGAGTTACTAACAGGTTGCTGAACAAGCTGTCGTTCTCTGGCAGGCTCTCGCTTTGGACTCATGCTCCCCTAATCCTTCTTGACCCACTCATCCCTGTAAATAATACCGTCAATATAGACCCTTATGCGTATTCTCCGGCCGTAGCCGACCACCTTTTGCTCGACCTTCTCCCCCGGGGAATGCATGCCCCTGTAGACCTCCCGCTCGCCATAGTAGTCATTTACTACTATTCTGAGCTCCTGCAGCTCACGGCCGGAAGGGATCGTGGCCGACACCACCGTGACCGTAGGTATCTGGGCATCGCTCTCACCCGTACCTTGATCGCCCTGGTCTTGAACCCCCTGATTCAGATTGACACCCGGCCCGGCACCCGGCGCGAGGCCCGTACTTACTACAAAATCCACGGCCGTATCCTTATCGACCTCGGCGCCCGCAGGCGGGTACTGGCTGATGATCAACCCCCGACCCAGGCGATCATTGGGCTCCCGGTCAACCCTGCCCGTGACAAGCCCAAGACTCTTGAGCATGTTTGTAGCATCATCGAGGCTCCTGCCTACGAAATCAGGAACCACGATCTTAGCAGGCTCGGGGCCTTTGCTTACTACCACATCCACCGGGATATGCTTCTCAACCCTGGTCCCCGCCTCCGGCGACTGGCTTACGACCCTTCCCTCAGGGACATCAGGGCTGAAATCCTCCTGCTGCGACCCCAGTGATAGCTCCAGATTCTCAAGCTTCAATTCGGCCTCTCTTATAGATAACCCCTTGAGATCCGGAACTTCGACCATCTCCTTGCCAAGGCTCACAACGACGTAAACCTTGCCATTCATCTTGACCTTCTCTGCAGCCCGGGGCCTTTGGGATATTATGCGCCCCGCTTCTACCTCGTCATCGTAGCGTTTCTCCGTGTCATCGAGGCGTATCTTCGCCTCGGCTGCCAGCGCCCGCGCCTCATCAACGGTCTTGCCGACAAAATTGGGGACCTGCACATCCTGGACGTAAAGCCACTCCGGGATCTTGACCGCCCCCAGTACACCCAGGGATATCATGGAGATCACGACAACTAAAGCCCAGATAATGGCGTTCAGGCCCCTCCTATCTACCTTCCTCGCCTTACCCTTCCGCGAAATAGCCTGAGCACCTCCTCGTGACACTGGCTGGCTTCCGAGACCCTCGCCTCGCCTCAGCTCCTGGGTGGTCATAACCTGGGTCGGGAGGTCCTCCGCCATAACACCGTCCGGGATCAGGACGGGTGAGCCGTTGAGCCCGATGAAGCGCTCAAGATCGGCCGCCATGTCCGACGCGCTTGCGTAACGCCTCGATGGATCTTTTTCAAGAGCCTTCAAGACTATTCTCTCAAGACCCGCAGGGATCTCGGGGTTTAGAGAGCGCGGTGGATCCGGCTTCTCCTGAAGGTGCTTCAAGGCTATGGAGATCGGACTTTCCCCCCTGAATGGGACCCTGCCCGTTAGCATCTCATACGTAACGATGCCCAGGGAATATATATCAGAGGCAACGCCAACGGAGGCACCCTTGGCTTGCTCAGGGGAGAAGTAGCTCACGGTCCCTATAACGATGCCCGTCTCCGTCAGGGTCGCCGTACTCGTCGCCCGCGCAATGCCAAAATCTGCCACCTTGACCATGCCATTCTCCGTAACCAAGATATTATGGGGCTTGATATCCCTGTGAATTATATTGTTACGATGCGCATGGTCAAGGGCCTCAGCTATCTGAAAAGCAATCCAGGCCGCGCGCGGCGGCGCAAGGGGCCCCGCCTGTCGGATTATGTCCTTCAGGCTCTTGCCCCTTACATACTCCATGACTATATAATACCTGTCCCCGTCCTGGCCAACGTCGTAAATGCTTACGATATTCGGGTGGGAAAGGCCTGCCGCGGCCTGGGCCTCCCGTCTGAACCTCTCGACGAATTCCTCATCATTGACATATTGAGGACGCAGCACCTTCACGGCAACCGTCCTGTTCAGGAGGGTGCACTGGGCCTTGTAGACGACAGCCATGCCGCCCTCGCCGATCTTCTCAAGGATATTATATCTATTACCCAGCATTTCGCCGACCACAGAAGGTTCACTCCTCCCGGCGGAGAGCAAAATCCAAAACCCGCCTGGCGATTGGCGCCGCTACTGAGCCACCTGCACCGCCGTTCTCAACGATGACGCTTATGGCAACCCTGGGGTTCGCGGCGGGTGCGAAGCCGACAAACCACGCATGCGGGGCGCCTTTAGGGTTTTGCGCCGTGCCCGTCTTGCCTGCGACGGACATGCCGTCGAGGCCTGCGCGCCACCCCGTGCCCGATTCCACGGCGGCAACCAGCAAGTCCTTCACCTTCGCCGCCGTGCTAACTGAAACAGGGCGCGCCAGCCTGGCTGGTACATATCGCCAGAGCGTCTCGCCGCTCCCGCCCCTTCTCACCTGGGAGACGACGTAAGGTCGCATCATCACCCCGCGATTTGCTATCGCCGACGCGATCATGGCCATGTGCAGCGGCGTAGCCAGCACAGTGCCCTGGCCTATCGCGGCCTCCGCGAGCAGATTCTCATCGTCCCGTGCGCCATCACCCGCGCCTGCGGAGCCACCAGCGCTTCCTTCGCCGCGGAAGGCCGGAAACCTGCTCTCGTTTACGTGGAGGTCAAACGGTATTTCCCGGTTGAAACCAAACCGCCGCGCGAAATCAGAGAGCGTCTTGCCCCCGATTTTCCGGGCGACCTGTATGAATGCAACATTGCACGAGAGGGCCAGGGCCGAGGCAAGGTTAACCCTGCCATGGGCCCTGCCACCCGGGCACGATATCTTCCGGCCATTTACGTCTATGCTCCCGCTGCATACAAATATATCATTCGGACCGATGAGCCCCGTCTCGATCGCCGCGCTTGCAACTATGATCTTAAAAACCGAGCCCGGCGGGTAAAGTCCCGATGTAGCGCGATTTATGAACGGGCTCGAAGGATCCTGGATTATATCAGGCCAGACGACATCGAGCCTGTTTGCGTCAAACGCGGGATAGCTCGCGGAGGCGAGCACCGCGCCGGTGGCGGGGTCGAGAACGACGACCGCTCCATTCCGGTGGCCTAGAGCAGCCTCAGCTACGGCTTGCAGCTGCGGGTCAATGGTCAGGATGATGTCATTTCCCCGCGGCTTCCCGCGTTGTTTTACCCCTTGCGGCTGCCGGGATCCGAAGCCCAAACCGGGGATCAGACCCGGTGTCCTCAAAAATCCCCGTGGGAGCCCGAGCAGCTGGTGGTTAAATGCCAGCTCTACGCCGGTCTTTCCGTATCTATCATGATTATAGCCCACAATATGCACCAGGGACGTGGGGCCGAAGTAAACCCTCGCTGAACCTTCATCCCGTCTCGCCGCGTCCCCATGTGGCCTCTGAACATCATGCGGCTTCTGAAAAGGTCTATTCCCGGCGAGGGCCTCGCCGTTGGCAGCATATATTCCTCCTCGCTCAATCGACTTCTCAATAGCAATCTGCCGGGGATTTCGCACGTGCGTGGCCAGGTAATCGCCACGCCACCCGACGATATACGCGAGCCCGATAGCGAGGCCAATAAACGCCCACATGAATACGCTGAACAGGCGTCGAATTCGCGTTTGAATTCGCGTGCCCGTGTCATACATCGCTATGCATCCGCCCTTCCCTGCCTCGCCACGCTTGATAACAAACCGGTCGCAAGGAAGTTTGAGATGAGAGAGCTCCCCCCGTAGCTTAAGAACGGCATTGTAACGCCGGTAAGGGGGACGAGTTTCAACACGCCGCCCATTATGGTGAGCGCCTGGATCCCCAACAACGAAGCCAGGCCGGTTGCGAGCAGGCTCCCAAATTCATCTCGAGCCCCAAGAGCTATCTTGAATCCCCTATAGGTTAACACAAGATAGAGGAGGATTATCGCCGCACCGCCGGCAAGCCCCAGCTCCTCGCACAGGGACGCGAAAACAAAGTCCGTCTCCACGGCAGGGATTACAGATGGATGCCCGAGGCCGAGGCCTGACCCGAAAATGCCGCCTGATCCCAGGGCAAATAGTGCCTGGACTATCTGGTACCCCCTGCCATCGACGTCAGACCACGGGTTGATCCACATATCTACCCGGACCCGGACGTGGTCAAATAAATGATAGCTCACCACACCCCCGAGAATCAATAGCAAGAGTCCAAAAATAATGTAAGACGGCCGCCCGCTCGCAACGTAAAGCATCGCCAGGAACACACCGAAGAAAAGAAACGCCGCTCCGAGGTCCTTCTGTAAAATCAGGAGCGAAAACGACAGGCCGCACATCAGGATGAGGGGGCCCACGTAGGCAAGCTCCGGGGCCCGGATCCACCACAGGCGGCGTGTGGGGACCATGAGAGCCGTCCCTGCATCGCTAAAATAGGCGGCCAGGAAGATTATGATAAATATCTTCACAAACTCGGACGGCTCAAAGCTAAACCTTCCAAAGCCAAGCCATGCCCTCGCCCCGCCCACTGACTTGCCGAAGGCGATCGTAAGCGCCAGAAGGGCTACGCTCAAGACACCCCACAGGTATTCATATCTCTGCAGGTCCCCGTAATCCCCCAGGAGGATGCTGGCCAGGACCAGGAGGGCAAGTCCGATCACCGCCCATGCAAACTGCCGCCAGGCCAGATCAGGTCTCAACCTGTATGTTTCAATGATGCCAAATCCGGTCAAGAAGACCACCACCGGGAATATTACAGGTTCCAGCCTGCCCTTGTTTCCTCCCCCTAGGTAAAATGCAGCAAAGGAGCTAAGCGCATATAAGGGCCAGAGCGCCCACCCCATGGGAACGCGGGTTTCCTCAGGGCGCGATACGAGCTCTACTATAGTACCTCCCAAAATCACCGGCAATAAGGCAAACCCCACAAGCCTGACCCCCACGCACCACTCACCCTCTCAGGCGCAGCATACTGAACAGCATACCAACAGCATACCATATACTATACTACCTTCATACTATGATACATACTATAATACCCCTCAGGAACAGTATACTACAACGACCGTCGTATTGTCATACCCACCCCTCTTGTTGGCCTCATCGATCAAGGTATTGCAGGCCTGGTTAGGGTCGTGAGTCGACAAGAGGATATCCGCCAGCTCCTGGTCGCTGACGGCACTGGTCAGCCCATCTGTGCAGAGAAGCACCCTATCCCCCACCCTGGTATCAAGGCTCGATATGTCGATATCGACCTGAGGGAAAGTGCCGAGCGCTCTCGTAATTATATTCCGCTGGGGGTGAAACCTCGCCTCCTCCCTGGTCAGCACCCCCCTCTTCAAAAGCTCCCCGACGACCGAGTGATCATCCGTCAATTGCCGGAGCATGCCATCCCTCAAGAGATAGGCCCGGCTATCCCCGACATGACCCAGGTAGGCCCGGTTGCCCTCTATAATAAGGACTGTGAGGGTTGTCCCCATCCCCGCGTAGCCCGGGTTGATGCTGGCCTGCCTGAATATCTCCGCATTTATCTCGCTGATCACCGCCCTGAGCCAGCCTTCAGGGTCCGCCCCGTTAAACTTATTCTCCCTAAGCATCCTGACGGCTATCCCGCTCGCCACCTCGCCGGCGTCATGCCCCCCCATGCCATCGGCAACGGCAAAAACGTTGTCCCCAATATAAAACGCATCTTCATTTTGCTCCCTGACCATGCCAACGTCTGTACGCGCCGCAGCCTGCACTTACCTCACCCCCCTGAATTGAAAGGTGGTATCGCCGATCGTGACAGTGTCGCCGAGGCTAAGGCGCACAGCCCGCGATACCCTCTTCCCGTTCACAAAAGTGCCGTTCTTGCTCCCGAGATCCTCTAACCAGTATTCCTCCCCCCTTTTCACAATTCTTGCATGATTCACGGAAACATAGGGGTCCGGAATCGATATGATATTGCCTGACCCTCGACCAAGGGTTATGACGGTATCAGTTGAGGAATCGATAGCAAAGAAGGCGCCCGGCGGGAACTCCCCCTGCTCGCCCACGACGTACAGGCCTAATCCCGGATCCGGTCTACCCGGCCTGTTCCTCTCGCCTGAAACCATCCTTTCGGGTCGCCCCCGCCCCGCTCCGGCTTCATGATAATCAATATCCAACTGTATCGTCCTGGCGACCTGGTAAAGAAAGGCGTAAATGAAGGCTATCAACACGAATTTTAGAATTGAGAAAACCAGCGCCACTTTTCACACCGCCTCGAAACGAAAGAGGGTCTTGCCCACCCGGATCAGGTCGCCGTCCTGCAAAACATGACGATCGACCCTCTTCCCATTAACAAAGGTCCCGTTGGTACTGTCGCGATCAATAAGGATGAAGCCCTCCCCTTCCCACCGCACCTCCGCGTGGTCTCTCGAAACACTGGGATCCTCCAGGACGATATCGCTCGTCTTCCTCCGGCCGATAGCCGTAACACCCTCCTGGAGTTCGAATTCCTCGCCGACCCGGTAACCCCGTTCTACAACCAGGCGTGCGGCACCCGCACGAACCCTCCCGGCTTCCTCCCCCAATGTCGCTCTACCAAAAACCTGCGTGGTCGCACCCTCGCCAGGTCTCCGGCAGGTGTCTTCACCCGCCTCGGCAGCCGTGGGGATCTTGCTGGCGTCACCATCGGTGGTCGTGGTCACAGCTTCGACAAACCTCCCGTCCACAACTATATCGCCGGCCCCCATGTGGTCATCGCCGACGAACTTAACCTCAACCGGCCCGATAAAAGCGTAACCATGACGTATAGCCCGCTCTCTCACGTGGTCTGAAAGTTCAGATGAAAGGGTGTGCCCCAGAGGTTCAATCCTCGCAAGATCGTCGGGATTCAAGTAAACGACATATTCATTTGGCACGTACACCCTGGAGACGCTTACACGACGCTCATCTTCCATTTTCCGGATTATGTGTCTTGCGATCTCAACCGGGTGGGTTCCGGCAACCCGGGCCTGCCGGAACAGGCCCTCGACAATGCGCTCTAGCAATCGTTCAAATCTCACAAAGGGTCCCATCTTAACTCCTCCCAAAGGAGCGGCTTCGCAGCTGGCCGCAGGCGGCATCTATATCGCTTCCGAGCTCCCTGCGAATAGTCGCCTGGACACCATGATCCTCGAGAATCCTTTGAAACCGTCGTACCCTGGAAGGCTCTGGCCTCTCAAACTCCGCAGACTCAACTGGGTTCAGAGGGATAAGGTTGACGTGTGAGAGGAAGCCCCCGACCAGACTGGCAAGCGCCAGAGCATCGGCGTCGCCGTCGTTCACCCCTTTCAGGAGGATGTATTCGAAGGTAACCCGCCGCCTCGTCGATTCCGCATATTCCCTGCACGCTTGCATCAACTCCGCTATGCAAAACCGCCTGTTGATCGGTACAAGCTCATCTCGAAGCTCGTCCCTGGCAGCATGCAAGGAGACTGACAGGGTTATGGGAAGACCCTCGCTGGCTAGCCTCCTGATCCCGTGCACGAGTCCGCAGGTAGATAGGGTGATCCTCCGGTAGCTTATGCCCAGCCCGTTTGGGTCATTTATGATGCGCATGAATTTCACAGACGCATCATAGTTATCGAGAGGCTCCCCCGATCCCATCAGGACCACGTTACCGACCCTTTGCTTCCTCGAACCCTCTCCATTCTCAGGCCTCTTCTCGCGCCCCTCGTCATCCCCCGCCCCATCCTTGCTCCGTAAATCTGCTTGAATCCGTAAAACCTGGTCGACGATCTCCCCCGTGCTGAGATTTCTCTCAAATCCGCCGTGGCCGGTCGCGCAAAAGGCACATCCCATCCTGCACCCGACCTGGGTCGAAACGCACGCCGCAAAACCATGTTCATACTCCATGCGCACGGCTTCGACTGCGTTGCCATCGGCCAGACCAAAGAGGAATTTAATGGTACCATCCTCCGAAACTTGCCGCGCAAGCTCAGAAAGGTTTGTGAGAGACGCCTCCTCTGCGAGGCGATTGCGGAGTCCCCTGGGTAAATTAGTCATTTCGTCGAAGGATTTTACTTGTTTTTGGTGAATCCATTGAAAGATTTGAAGACCCCGATACCTCGCCTCGCCGAGGCCCGTAACAAAGTCACCCAGTTCACCCGGAAGGAGGCCTTTCAGGTCAACCTTTTCAGTATCGCGATTAACCGGACCGGCCTTGTAGATCGAACCCATAATGTAAAACCAATCCCCTTGATCGCCGTGTCTGCCTTGATCGCCTTGTTTGCTATGAACAACACTATAACATAATATTCTTCGTAAGAGCATGCCTTCCTCTCATTTGCAGTATTTCCGTCATAGATATTTCCTACACCAGGGAACATGCTCGTGTGCAGGAGCCGGGAAGGAGTAAATACAGGGGGCCAGACCGGCATCAAACCAGATAGGCCCGAAAGGATGATTCCCATGGCCACGAAGGTCATACTGGTGAGACACGCTCAAACTGAATGGAATAAAACCAACAGGTACCAGGGGCACCTGGATATCCCGCTTAATGAAAAGGGTCTCGAACAGGCCCGGAGGGTTGCGCTGAGGCTTTCGGGCGACGACATCAAAGCTGTCTATACAAGCGACCTCGGCAGGGCCCTGGCCACAGCCCGCGCCATCGCCGAACCCCATGGCCTGGAGCCGACTATAGTGCCGGAGTTCCGGGAGGTAGATGTGGGGAAATGGCAGGGGCACAGCATGGAAGAGGCGCGGGAGATGGATCCTGAATTCTTTAAGCTATGGATCAGCAACCAGGCTACCACGGCCTTCCCCGGAGGGGAGTCATATGAGGATGTTAGGCGGCGCACCATGCCCAAGCTAGAAGAACTGGTGGAACGCCATCAGGGTGAGACCTTGTGCGTGGTGAGCCACGCGGGCCCCTTGAAGGTTATGTTGTGCTCTATACTTGGAATGAGCCTGGATCACCGGCGGCGGCTTGATATCGCGAACGCGAGCGTGAGCGTGGTGAGGTATGACGGCGGGTTCCCCAGGCTCTGCGTGCTAAACGACACGTGCCACCTGCGAATGTAACCCTGGCCGGGCAGGCGCACCCCTGGCGGGTGTATCCTCTCTTCGCGGCGGCCTTTAATCGAGGATACACCCGCCCTGTCATCCTACTAACGTGAATGGCCCGCGTCACCCGAGCGAGCAGACTACTTTCCGGCGAGCCCCAGCAGGCCCACCAGGACCAGCGCCACGGTCAGCATGCTATTGGTCTGTCTCAACCCCCTGAGCTCCTTATCTGTACTGGCCCTGTACTGGTCAAAATCCGCAGAGAGCTGGTCCAACCTGGCCTCGAGTGCTCTATTGGCTGAGTTCCTGGATACTCGCTCAGACGCTATCGTCTGCTCCACGCTGGCGACCCTCGTCTCAAGGGCTGCAAGCCTTTCATTGATGCTATCGATCTTGGGAGCGAACTCAGAAGCTATCCGCGACTCCAGGCTCTTGACCTCTGTAGCCAGGGTCTCGAGCCTCTCCCTGGTGGCGGCGATATCTTTGCCCTGAGAGTCTATACTGCTGCCGAGTTCCTCCCGGGCTGTGTTGAGTTCCTTGGAGAGACCCGCCAGCTCTTGCCTGGTTGCAGCAAGCTCGCTGTTTACCTTGGAGATAGCGTCCTCCGTGCTTCCGATCCGGTCCCCGAGCTTCTTTTCAACGTCAGCAAGGCGAGCCTCAGCCGTCGATAATCTCCCGGCAAGGGCCGAAGTGGCCCCTTCCGACGCGCCGAGCTTGACGCCAAGCTCATCGAGATTCCGGCCCGTCGTGGTCAGGGTCGCCGCAAGATCGTCGATCATCTTCTTCAGCTTACTGCGTTCGGCATCCCCGGCAGCCAACCGCGCATCCATCGCGGACGCCTTTTCCTCCAGGCCGGCCACTTTTTCGCCAACGTCATTCAGTTTCTCCGCGGTCTTTGCGATATCAGCCAGGATGCCCTGCACCTCCGCCCGGACCTTTTGAATCTCAGCCCGGTTGCTCTGTATACCCTCCTGGGCCTTTTTGACGTCAGCCTGCGTTTTTTGGAGTGCAGCCTGAGTGTTCTGGTTTGCATATATCGCCTTCGCAGCATCCTCGCGGATCACGGCAATCGCCTTCTCATTAGCACTCAACTTGTTCCCAAGGTTTTGCGTCTCCGCCGTGAGGCTGACAAGTTCCTCTCTGAATTCGTTGGCCAGCTTGCGCAAAACCTGGACGTCCTCTGATGACGCAGCGACCTTCCCCGAGGCTATATCATTTAAGACCTTGGCCACAACAGCGGCAAGCGCGTACCTGTCCACGGGCTTATTGCCCTGGAAGGTACCATCCTGGTAAAGCGAGAGATAACCCTTGTCCACGAGCATTTTCACGCTCTGGTATGCCCAGTGGTCGGGCGCGACATCCTTGATTTGCTCTGCAAAAGTGCTCAAACTTAGTGGCCCTAATATGATCCCCGCCAGCAGCAGGATCGAAATAATCAAACCGGGATACGTACATACAAAAACAGCACGGCCATTTACAAGAACCTTGTGCTTGCCCATTTTACCCCCTCCGTGATGCCTTCAGATTACCCTTGAATCCTGCATACCACTCCTGCACACTGATCCTGGCACGATCGAAACTGGAATTACCCTGGCTTATTTCTCGACGCCGATCTTACCATCAACGACCGTCGGGACGATCTCAACACCGCGGCCGTCTCTCAATTGTAACCTCGCCAACCAAATATTCGATACCCCCGGGGCCTTCGCCCTGAAGTTTACCGTGCAGAGCGTGCCCCAGGCACTCAGGGGCGAAGTGACCTCCCCCCTTATCCCCTTTATCACCCCTTTCGAATTATCTATTACCCCCTCATCCCATTTTGAAAGGCGACCGTTCTCCACAAACAGGGTCCCCCTTGACACACTCACGGCCTCAAGGAACCTGGGATCATAGGAGACGCTTATATCTGAACTCTTGAAGCCCGCTATATTCGTCGCCATTATATCAACAGAGAAAAACTCCCCCGCCTTCACGGTCCCGGAGTCCGGAATGACTCTGACCTTTGGCACCAGCTCAGGCACGCCTATGGTACCGGCGGAGGTGGACGGCTCAGCGCTCGGGGACTCAACCTTCATCTTATACTTGAAATCCCCCTTCCCCCCTGCGGGGACCAGCTGCCAGGTGACATTGCACTCCTCGCCGGGCTCCAGTGATCCAAGCAATTTCGCGGGTTTCTCCCGCAGCGCCGGTGCCAATCCCTGGTCCGGTAGAATCGTAGCTTTAAGGCCATATGCAGGCGCATCACCAACATTCTTGATCGTTCCGGTCACCTTGAAGGGGCTGGGATGGTACCTCTCATCCTTTATCCCGAGCGTCGCCGGGCCTGAGAGCCTCGCCCAAAGCCGGGCAGGCGCCAGTATCTTGACCGTCCGTTCAACCTGGTTGTCCTCGACATTCTCAGCGGTTACCTTGACCGTATAAGTCAGAGTGGTGCCGGGTTGCGCCCAGGGTTCAATATTCCATACTACCTGGCTCGTGGCTCCCCCCGGCAAGTTGCCGAGCTGCCGGTCGCGCGACTGGCCCTCAACCAGGCTGAGCCCCTCGGGAAGCTGGATGGACACCTTCACCTTATATGCCTCCGCATCGCCCGCATTTTCAACGTAGCAAATAACGGGAAATGACGACGGCTGGCCCTTCCCCCTGACAACCTCCGCAGGAGAGGTAACTCCTATGGAGATGGTGCCCTTAGCGATAGAAATCCCTCCGAGCCCGTAAAGCGTAACATATTCCCTCTCCTCACCGGGTCCCAGCGGTCTGGGATCCCAGAAAAGGGCAACTGCGCTGTCCAGTTCATATTCACCCTCGCGGGTGAAGTCCCTCCCTGGTTGAAAATGAAAATCCCAGGCCCCGTCTGCAAGGCTGCCCCAGTTGGTCATGAAAACCTTGTCGGGCGGCGTGGCCCCACCCCCCCTTAAGGTCCCCTGCGACGTGACCTCAGGGTTGCCGAGCGAGTCAAAGGCCTGCCAGAAATCCGGCACGGCTTTGCCCTCATACACGGTATCCGTGGTTACGGCGGTTTCCCCGACCCTCAGGGGAGCGCCGTCATTCGAACCAAGCATTGTGTCAAGGACAATCCTCAACCCCACCTCATGGGACGAGGTCCCGTTGTTGGCCACGATATACCTGATCTCTACTGTGTCGAAGAGGCCGCTCGTCACGCTGCGCACGGGTCGTAGCCGCTGCGTTACCTCAATATCGCCGAAACCCCACGTCGCCGCTATTGCATTGCCATTATCTATATGCGGCGGTTTGAGACACTTGCCGTAGTCCGCGCTGGCTCCCGCACGCTTCTCCGTGGGCCCGCCGAAGCAGTACGTCTTGTCATCAATCCTCACCGTCGTATATGATGTCCACGGCTTCGGCCTCCCGTAGATCAAAGGCTTGCTATCATCCTTGGGGTTCTCAGGGTCACCCCCTGTGGTATCCACGGCGAAGCGGCCCATCGCATCGTCATCCATATTCACGAATATCTTGATATAGTCGTTTGACAGGGCAAGGTTAGGTGTTTGAGTCTCGCTCACGGGACCTTTTCCTTCAGCGCTGCACAACGTCGTCGCCCGCGGGCAAAAGAAAACCGCGACCGAGACGGCCAGCCCCAACAAGAGCAGGGCCCCGCTCTTCCCCGATCTAGCGACGAAACCTCCCACCATCATCACCCCTCGACCGCTCTTCTAACTTAGCTCGCAACTTTGACCCCGCCAAACGTGACCGTGACCCGCCCCCCGGCGAATGAAACCCTTACTTTCACGCTATAAGGCTTCCCGATGGGGCGGAAGGTCCAGGCCGAACTAACGGTCCTTTTGGATATTTCATTTAGCCTCTCATCGTCTGCAGACCCGATGACATCTATGCCTTCTATGTTGCCATCCGAGCCGACCCGGACCCTCAGGTCGACGCTGCCCTCAACCCCCTCATTCTGGGCATTCTTAGGATAAACGGGAGGTAAACCCCGGACGACAAGGGATTCTCCCGTGCCGTAATCAGCACCCCCCGCGCCAGCCGGACCTCCGGACTGCCCCCCCTGGCTACCCGGCGCGCCCCTGCCCTCGGCAGGTTGGCCCACCGGCGCAGAAGCCGTGGAATTCCCGGTCTCACCTGTTTTACCGGCTTCGGTCGCGGCTCCTGGGGCTACCTGGTCTACGGCGGCAGGTGTTGTAGCCCGCGCAAGCTTCGCGGGAGCCTCACCCCTGGCATCCGGCTGCTCAGGATGGGATTGGGATACCACGACCTTTTCGTCGCTATTCTCGGATGTAAGCACACGCGCATCGTGTTGAGGCGCGACCCTTGAAGCCGGGGCCTTGGCTTCCGCCCTGACCGGCGCAGGTGGCGGCGCGGTCCCCTTCTTATCAATCTCCTTGTCCGCTAAGACGGTCTTGGCCTTTGCCGCCATATAGGGCTGCGCATCTGGCTTGCCCTGCCTCACCACGGGCCTGCCGTGCCTCGGCTCTGAAAAGGTTTGCGATATCTCCCCAAATTCTACGGGATAGAGGGCAACCTGCTCCGTCTCCCAGACAGGTATAAGCCAGATCAAGAGGGCGTGAATGACGATGGAAACGAGAATAGCTACGGGAAGGCTATCCCCCTCGAATCTTTCTTTTGGCCTCGGGATATTCAGTCTCATTGGGCTACACCAACCTGTACAGGCCTTTTGCATGGCTTTCCACCAGGCCAGTTCCTATAGAGCTCCTACGGTCAGGGGATCAGCTGGGTCTCTCCGCGGCGAGCGCGACCCGCGTGGCCCCAACCCTCCTGACCGCGTCCATCACTTCTATTAGTTTCGCATACCTCACATCCCTGTCAGCCTTTATGATGACAAGGCTGTCACGGTTCCTCGCGATCTGCTGCCTGACCTTTTGCTGCAGGCCATCTACCGTGGTGCGGGTATCATTAAAGTATACGTTGCCTCCCACATCAATCGTGACCGTGATCCGGGTCGTCTCCTGTTTCGTCGCGGTTACAGCCGCAGGGAGCTTCACCTTTAGACCCATGGGACTCGCCCGGAAGGTCGTGAAGAGAATAAAGAACACTATAAGGAAGGTCATCACATCAACCATCGGCACCATTTCAATTCGAGGCTTCTTTTTGGAGTTGCGATGGAACATCATCGCGCTTCACCTCGGACGACAAAATGTCGAGCAAATCTGTGGAAAACTCGTCCATCTCAAGTATGCGTCTATCGATAATGCTGACAATATACGTATGAAAGGCGAGCGTCGGCACTGCAATTATGAGGCCTGCAGCAGTTGTTATCAGTGCTTCGGCTATCCCGCTGCTGAGCTGGCTGGGCTCCAGTATTTGGGGAGAGGTCGCGAGGATCTTGAAGCTCTTGATAATGCCCGTAACGGTTCCCAGGAGGCCGAGGAGGGGTGAGATAGTGACAAGCATATCGAGCACAGAGACCCTCCTCTCCATCTTATATACTTCTTTCTCGCCCGCAGCCTTCATAGCCGCTTCGATCTCCTCGCGTCCCTTACCATAGCTGAGCAATGCCGCGGACATGAGGCTCCCGATTTGCCCCCGGAATTTCTCCACAGCGGCGATAGCATCCCCTATCTTGCCATGTTCAAGAGCGAGGGTAACGGCCTGCAGGGCACGCTCGGGATCACTCCTTGTCCTCCAGAGATAGTAGATGCGTTCAAACGTAATTGCCAGAGACAGCACCGAGCATATGAGCAACGGAATCATAACCGGCCCGCCTTTAATTAGCACGTCAACCATTCAAAACCCCCCACCATTCCCATCCTTATCCTGATAGATCCTTCAAGCGAGGCCTTTAAGTCAGGCCCTTACGATCCATGGCTCGCAACCTCGCTAAACTGTTTCTTCGACATATCCCCGGGAGATTCCTGCAAAAGTGGCAAATTACGCTACAAATCGAAAAGCGGGCCGGAGGTCCCGTCCCGGCCCCCGGCCCGCCCCTTGCCGGCATACTCTTACCGGCATACTACGATATTACGGGTATATGCCCCTCACTCTTATGGCGTCTGCCACTCGCCTGATGGCCACCATGTAGGCTGCTTCGCGCATGTGGACTCCCTGCTGTTTCGCAACACTGAATACATCCTCGAAGCTTCGCGTCATGATAAGCTCAAGCCGCTTATTGACCTTCTCCTCCGGCCAGTAGGATGACTGGAGGTTCTGAACCCACTCGAAATACGAGACAGTGACCCCGCCTGCGTTCGCAAGGATGTCGGGGATGACTGTCACCCCACGCTCAAAGAGTATCCGGTCGGCCTCGGGTGTCGTTGGGCCGTTTGCGGCTTCCGCAACTATCCTGGCCTTGACGCGCGAGGCATTCGCCCCGGTCAACTGGTTCTCGAGCGCGGCCGGGATGAGAATGTCGCAATCGAGCTCGAGCAGATCCTCGTTTGAGATGTCTTCGCCACCCTCCGCACCGACGACGGTTCCAACCCGCTCTTTATGCGCTATAACTTTGGGGATGGCAAGGCCGTTAGGGTTGAATATACCACCCTTCGAGTCGCTCACCGCTACGACCTTACACCCTCCCTCGAAGAAGAGCCTTGCAGCAATCGAGCCCGCGTTCCCGAACCCCTGAATTGCAACCCTGGCCCCGGCCAGCGGGATGTTGAGGTTCCTGCATGCTTCACGCACCACGAAAAAGACGCCGCGGGCCGTCGCCTCGTTGCGCCCTGCTGATCCCCCTATTGCAAGGGGCTTTCCGGTAACAACGGCTGGCACCGGCTCACCCACATGCATGCTGTATGTATCCATGATCCAGGCCATCGTCTGGGCGTTCGTGTAGACATCGGGCGCCGGGATGTCCCGCGTCGGCCCTATTATCGCGCTGAGTTCCGTAGTAAATCGACGCGTGAGACGCTCAATCTCTGAAGCCGACATCTCCTTGGGATTGCATATAACACCACCCTTGCCGCCGCCAAAGGGGATGCCTACAGTCGCACACTTCCAGGTCATCCACATGGCTAAAGCCTTGACTTCCTCTAATGTGACATCCGGGTGAAACCTGATGCCGCCCTTGGCCGGTCCCCTGGCTGTGCTGTGCTGGGCCCGGAATCCATGGAAGACTCTTATGCTGCCATCATCCATCTTTACCGGAAAAGAGACATGGAGGACCCTCTCAGGATATCGCATGATCTCCTTTATGCCCTCATCTATGTCCATCTTCTTCACAACGCTGTCATACTGATACTGGGCTATCTCGAACGGATTGAACTGTTTACTGCTCTTAGCCTCTGGTACCATCGTCTTCTTTTCCCTCTCCCTCGATAACTCGTCCCTCAATGATTATCTCTACATCTCCAAAATAGAACCAGATAACCAGGACCAGGTACCATACCATGTACCATCAGAAGGTCCCATCAATCAGTTGATCCATGCCGGTCACCGCGTCCCCCCGCTATCACCTCCCCTACAAGGTCATAGTCACCCGCCTGAGTTATCTTTACTTTTCTTATCTCTCCGGCAGGCGGGCGATCATTACCAATGTATATCAACCCGTCGACCTCGGGAGCCTCCGCCTGAGACCGGCCTACTGTCAAGAGCTCGCTCTCGGGCGCCCTTCCATCAATCAGGACGTCCAGCACGCGCCCGACCTTTCCCTCGTTTTTCTCGCGTGAGATGCGCCGGGCCAGCTCCATAACCCTGCGGTAACGTTCCTCCTTGATATCCTCTGGCACGCTACCAGGCATCTCGGCTGCAGCTGTGCCTTCCTCAGGCGAATATTTGAAAACCCCAATTCTATCAAACCTTGTGTCCCGGATGAAATCCAAGAGCCTCGAGAACGCAGCCTCGGTTTCGCCGGGGAAACCAACTATGAATGAACTCCGCAGAGTAACCTCCGGGATATCCCGCTTCAACCTGGCTATGAGATCCTCTATCTCTCGCGGTCCGGGCTTCCGGTTCATTCGCCTCAGTATCTCCCCGTCGATATGCTGCAGTGGTATGTCGATGTACTTGCAGATCTTGCTCTCCGTGGCAACCGTCTCTATGAGTTCATCCGTAAACCCGGTTGGATGGGTATACAAAAAACGGGCCCAGGTGAGGCCGTCGATCCTGGCGAGTTTACGCAACAAGGATGCAAGGGAGGGCTTGCCGTATAAATCCAGACCGTACCTGGTTGTATCCTGCGCGATCAAGATCAACTCCTTGACTCCACGGTCTACCAGGACCCGGGCCTCTTCAATAACGGATTCCATCGTCCTGCTCCTGAACCTGCCCCGGATTGCCGGGATCACGCAATAAGAACAGCGATTCTCGCACCCTTCGGCGATCTTTAGATAGGCCACATGCCCGGGGGTTGAGAGGAGCCGCGGCATCCTGTGATCATACAGGAATTCGGGCACGCCGACTGCAAATACCCGTTCGCCGCTCAGGACCCGGTCCACTATCCCGGCAATCCCGTTAAACTCCCCCGTACCCACGACCGCATCGATTTCAGGCATCTCATCGAGGAGCTCGCGTCCATATCTTTGCGAGAGGCAGCCTGTAACTACCAAGGCCTTACAGTTTCCCGCTTCCTTCCACCTCGCGAGCTCGAGAATAGTATCGATAGCCTCCTCCTTTGCAGGCTCTATAAATCCGCATGTGTTGACTATCAACACATCGGCCTCTTGTTCGTTTGCTACTATGTTGTAACCGGCTTCCTTCAAGAGACCGAGCATGATCTCGGCATCGACGAGGTTCTTCGCGCACCCGAGGGAAACCATCCCGACATTCAATGGACCTTCCTCCATAACAGCACAACCTGAAAAACTGATCTAGGCGCGGCAGATCACGCCCAGAGCGGAATGAAACAATTCAAGGTGCAGGTGGTCGCCTGTCATGACCTCCCCGTCCATGTGAAACGGGACGGCCTCCTCCGCCTCCACCAGTATCTCCCGCCCGCGCAGCATGGTGACCTTCTTGAGCCTTGCATGACTCCCCTTGAAAATCTTGGGGAAATGGTACAGGGCTTCCATGCTTCTCATTTCGCTTACAATGCAGATATCAAATAAGCCATCGTCCATGATGGCATTCGGTGTAATCCGCATGCCTCCACCATATGTGGGGGCATTTGTCACCGCAACGAGGAGCGGCGTAACATGAATAGTATTCCCATCCAGCCTTATCTTCATCTTCTTTGTCCTGTAGGTGAATAACACCTTCAGAAGAGCGATGGCATAAACGACGGAGCCTCGCAGGAGAGGTATACTTCGATTCGCCTCGAACGCCACGGTGGCATCAAACCCTATCCCCACAGAGCCGACGAAATAGCGTCCTGCCACCCTTCCAATATCTACCTTTTTAACCCCTCCCTTCAGGATCAATTCGCAGGCCCTGTTCACATCCCTCGGTATGCCCAGGCCGATCGCGAAGTCGTTGCCAGTGCCGCATGGAATCACACCGAACAGCACCCCTGTATCAACTATTCCATTTACAACCTCATTGGTCGTGCCGTCTCCTCCTGCGGCCACAACGATATCGCAGCCGCCCGCTGCGGCCTTTCTCGCAACCTCCACTGCATCGCCGGGAAACCGGGTAACATGGATATCGAAATCCACGCCAGCGTCTCTGAGCTTCTTCTCGATGACCGGAATGGCCTTCCTTCCCCTGCCTCGTCCGGCCCTTGGATTAACGATAACCTGGATACGCAACTCCTTTCCTTGTCCCCTTCCCCCACCGGTATCTACAAGTACGTAGTCTATAGGAATTCCCAGCTATTAGCCTCTTTCATATGCCAGCCTATCGTTATATGCTCTTGGCTGCTCTACTACTTTACCTGCCTTGTCTCCGGCCACCCAGCAGGAGAAATAATCCTGCGACAATCAGGACAACGGGCCAAAAACGCTCAACCCGGATCCAGGGCCAGATATTTACAATAAGGAACCACGCCCCAATAATAATCAAGATAATGGCCAGGAACTGCGAGCCACTATCCGGGCGTTGATCCTCAGCGGCCGGCGCTTCACCCGTGCCTGGGCAGGCGTCCGGCCCAGTGGATTCGTGAGGTGCCTTGTGAGGTGCCTCCTCGTGTGGGACCTCACCTTGCGGGCGTTCCGGGATTATTATCCACGCCACAATGTATGCCAGGATCCCAAAGCCATGTGCAAGGGCGAGCAAGACCCACAAGAGGCGCATTATCGTCGGGTCAATATCGAAATACTCGGCAAGGCCCCCGCATACACCGCCCAGCATCCGGTCCCGGGTCGAACGATAGACACGCTTTGCCAAATGCCTCATCTCCATATCCAGCATGGCCAATTCAATGCCGCGCCTCAGTAGGCTGATCAGACAGATCCCCGGCGACGCAGGCATGGATATAACAATCAAGAGCACGGGACCCGGGCCAAAACCCAACCGACCCGGGGCCGTGCCTCCGATTTCCCACCCATCATGAGCAATAGATAAGCTTGGTATACACTACTTCACACTACTTCTTAGAAGAGGACTTGGAACCCGTCTTGGTGGACTCGGCTTCCTTCGTCTGCTTCTTGTCCTCTTCCTTCTTGACGTTTTTACCACCACCGCAACGCGCCATTTACCTCACCTCCCATTCAGCTCACGCTCACGTTTCCCATACATTACCATACCCAAACGCTAAAGCCTGGCAAGAAACCCGCCCGCAATGAAATCGGCAAGGTCCGAAAAGGAACCAACAAAGCTGGCCCTACCGGTGCCAGCGGTCCCCGCATTGTTGTTCCTGATTATAAGGCAATCCTTGACGAGGAAGGTCCTGATGCCGAGGTTCGCCGCAGGAAGGTCCTCGTCAACATCATTGCCAACCATGAGACATTCCTCAGGCCGGCGGTCTATGATGTCTAGGATCTCTTCATAATAAGCCTCGTTGGGCTTGCAAAAGTGCATTATCTCATAAGACGTTACCAATTTATATGGAAAATCATCGATACCAGCCCACCTCAGTCGCTCGCGGATAGCCACTTCAGGGAAAACAGGATTTGTTGCTATTACAACATCAATACCGCTCCTGAGAGTGGTCTCTATTATAGAACGCGCCTCAGGGACTGCCTTTACAAACGCCTTGAGGGATCTAAACTCGTTGGCGTAGAACTCATCAAATACCGGCATGAGCCTGGCGGGCTCGATGCCGATTTTGGGGAAGAAATCCTCCATAAAAACCTCCCTGTTGGTCCGCGAAGCGTCGGTGTTCCTGACCATGGCCTCCGTGGAGGCGATAAGCTGCCGGATAAACCTGTCAGGTGCAACAATGCCCGAAACTTTAGCCGCAAGAGCTTTCAAGTATTGCCCGAGAAAAACATCGGGATCATAATTGAGAAGAGTGCCATCGAGATCAAAAAGGATCGCCTTGATCATCTCTTTCCCCCCGCGGGGCGCAATTAAGATATGCAGTTCTACAAAAACCCCCGAGTTCCTGCTATTAGAATATCCTCAGGTTCAAATTTGATAACTGGCGGGAGGTTACGTATCACGCCCAATAGACCCTGTTCCTGCCTTCCTTCTTGCTTCGATACATGGCCATATCAGCTGCGTTTATCAAGTCGAATTTTGTCTTGGCATCATCAGGATAGGTGGCGACCCCGACGCTTACCGTGAGGATGCCGGAGGGCTGGGTCTCTTCGTTGGGGAATCGGTAAGAGGCTATGCGGCTCCTGATCTTTTCAGCCACCTCAACAGCATACTTCTTCTCCGTTTCTATCAAGATTACAACAAACTCCTCCCCCCCATACCTCGCGACTATGTCAGTTCCACGGACGCTCCTGGCAATAAGCCTGGCCACGGCGCGCAACACCGCATCACCGGCCTGGTGGCCGTGTGTATCATTATAAATCTTAAAATCGTCTATATCCACCATGATCAAGGATAAAACCCTCCGGTACCTCTGGGCCCTCTCAATCTCCTGGGTGAGGTGCTCCTGGAAATACCGGTAATTATACAAACCCGTCACAGGATCGGTGACCGCCAGCTCCTGTGTGATCCTATGCAACCTCGAGAGCTCGACAAGCTCCCTGTCCAGGGCCTCGTTGACTTTACGGAGCTCTTCCTCTCTCTGCTGGAGCGCCTCATTTTTTCTCTTCAACTCTTCGCAGAGCCTTGCGTTCTCGATGGCCATCGCCGCCTGAGTCGAGATAGCCGTCAGGATACGGAGATCATCCTCACTGTAACAGTAATTAGGGCTCTGGACGGACAGGACCCCGACGACGCGGTTGTCGACGACCAAGGGTATGCCTATTATGGATCTCGGGGTATCGCTGTCCTGGTACCCGCCAAGCACGGCACCAGCCGGCATGCTGCTGGGATCTGCAAGTCTGTCCCGAACGAATACGGGCTTGCGCGTCTTTATTATCCCCGGAGTGAAACCCCTGCAATCAGAGATATTGATTACAAAAGATTCAACGGCCTTGTCATTATCCACGATATATTGAAACTTGATCTCTCCTGATTGCTCATTATAAAGGGCCACGTAAAAGGTGGAAGCATCCATCATGCCACGTATGGCACTGTGAAGCTCCCTCAGCACAGCGTCCAGGTCGAGGCTTGAAGCAACGGCACAACATGCATTATGCAGGCTTCTAAGCTCCTCGTTCTTCCGTTTTACTTCCTCAATACTGCTGTGAGCGCTCCGGACAAGGCGTGCGCACCTATCCTCAGACTCGCGCAAGGCTACCGCCTGCCTTCTCAACCCGATCAAGAGAGCTCTGTTCCAAATCAGGGAGGCGACAAGACCGAAACATGCACAGATTAGTGCGACAGTTTCAAAAGTCAAGAAACCCACCCCGCTAAAACGCTAATTTAGCAAGGTAATCCCGGCCACGTCCCGGTATCCTGGCTCACAGCATCGATTATGGACTATTAATTCTGCATTCTCAGCGCTATTCCTTCATACGAAGGTATAAATTGTTAATAATGTCGTCCGGCACCCACACCCCGCCTATACCGACCGGCTGGTGTGCGGTTGGTCCATGAAAATCACTGCCGCCCGTAACCACGAGGTCATAGGTTCTGGCTAGATCCAAGTAATGACTGGTTATCTCAGCCGTATACCCCGGGTAATACGCCTCTATGCCCATCAGGCCGTGCCTCACCAGATCGCCAACGAGACGATCACTGGCGGTCCTTGCAGGATGAGCGATAACCGGGATCCCCCCGGCATTCAAAACCATGTCCACGGCGTCATAGGGGGTAAGACCATAGTGCTCTTCATAAGCAACCCCGTGCTTGCCCAAGTAATGTTCAAATGCATGATGCGGCATGGCAGGATTCACGTAACCGGCATTAATCATCGCACGAAAAATCTGCCCCCGCCCGACGAACCCATCCTTCCCAAGGCTCGCTACATCCTCAAAAGGTATATCAACGCCAACGCGCCTGAGCTTATCTAATATCCTCTTCGCACGGTCAATTCGGGCGCGCCTCAGTTCCGCCAGTTGATCCAAGAGCCTGGAATTCTTAATATCGACAAAGTAGCCTAATATGTGAACCTCTGAGTCCTCAACATCGGTTGAAAGCTCCAGAGCAGGGATAACCTTGAGACCACATTGCTGGGAAGCGGCAGAAATTGCCTCCTCAACCCCTGCTACGGTATCGTGGTCTGCTATGGCTATAGCTGTCAGTCCTATACGGCACGCCTCTCTAACGACCTCCGAAGGGGAGAGCCGTCCATCCGAGGCAGTGGTATGTATATGCAAGTCAACAGCCATTTCACTTAACCTCCCCATTCCCCGCTTCAATTAAAGCTGAGCTAAGTGTAGATTCATTACTAAGGAATCAACCCCCTGGAAATCAAAAAAATGGGTCACCCACGCCTGGTAACCCATTCTATTATTCTTGATTATAGCTTGAGATTTTATAGATAGAGACCAAAATGGCCCTGTAAGCCCCTATCCTTAAGCCTTTGATATGCTGTCCCTCAAAACCTTTCCCGCCTTAAAAACAGGAACCATGGACGCAGGTATCTTGATCTCTTCGCCGGTCTGCGGATTTCGGCCGACGCGCTCTGCACGCTTCTTTACGGCAAATGTCCCGAACCCGACCAGCTGGACCTTTTCCCCCTGGGCAAGGGCGTCCTGTATACTATCGAAGACCGCCCCTACCACCTGCTCAACGTCCTTCTTCTTTAGATCAACCTTCTCCGCCACATCGGCGATGAGCTCTGCTTTATTCAACCCTTTTCCCTCCTTTCCTCCTGCGAAACCTTCGTAAATAATACTTCCAGCGAAAACTCGCATAACGACAGGGCTTCCGCTGTTTGCTTGTACTCTATTCTATGTACTGCAAAGTTTTCCTTCTTTGATATGAAAAAAATCTAGAAAAATGGCCATTTATTGCATTCACCTAAACCTCACCAGGTGGAAACGTCCATTCTTTGACCTGGCCAGGCCTTCCTGAGATCTCGAGTTTCTTGCCGTTATAAATCAGGACTATACCGGCCGTATTGCCTGCCTTGATCTTTAGACGCTCTCTGGCAGTCCATGTCCTGCTGTCGCCAGGGTCCATTATCCTTTCAAAGACTACCCTGCCATCAGCAACTACCCGGACCCAGCAACGCTGGGTTATAGTTACACTCAACTCATGTTTTACCTTCTCCGACTCATGTTTTACTTTCTCTGATGCTGCCTCCGTCGCTGGTTGAGGGGGCTGAGCCGGTGGAGTTTCTTGTTTTGGTTGACCATCCTGCCGGCGAGGCTCATCCGGGCGAAACTCGCTACCCAGATTGAGCTGGGGTTCTTGATCCTGATGCGGCCGGCTAGCCTGTCCAAGCTCCGCGGATTCAGCCGGCTGTGGCTTTGAGCTAACCACGGCCGTCGCCCGTGGTGACGTTTGCGGGAGATCCTGTTCCCTGGGAGGCTTTGATGCAACAATATAAATAATTATTCCAGCAATTACGACAATAATCGTGACCCCAACAGGCACCACGTTGCTGATGCGATGCGAACTTATACGGGAACGGGGTGACCTTGCGGCCCGTCCCGGTTCCTTCCCTGCAGAGGCTTTCGAGGCGCTCCCTTGCCCTGGCGCCCTCTCAGTCTCATTAGCAGCCTTATCCGACGGCAACATCCTGCCCCTTATGGCCCTGTATTGTTCAACGATCTTCCCACCATCCAGGCCAATATAATCGGCATAAGTGCGCAAAAAACCCCTGGCATAAACCTCGCCCGGGAGCAAATCAAAATCCCCGGCCTCCATAGCCACTAGGTGATGATGACGGATCTTCGTCGCCCCCTGTACCTCTTCCAGGCTCAGACCCCTGGCGACCCTCTGGGTTTTCAATATATCCCCTATATCCTTGAGGCTTTTGACATCACCGGTATTCTCCATTCCCGTCCGCCTCCCGAATATCAGTATGTTGCCTTCCACTCGCAGGTTGGCCCCTCTCG
This sequence comes from Bacillota bacterium, assembly GCA_012839815.1. Classification (GTDB taxonomy): domain Bacteria; phylum Bacillota; class SHA-98; order Ch115; family JABLXJ01; genus JABLXL01. The sequence continues at coordinate 61,407 of DUMQ01000058.1, forward strand.
GCCGGCGCCACGCCTGTGCTTACTTGGTACTTAGGCGCGAACAGGTAAACCTGTCAGGCGATACCAGGACCTTTCGCGGCCTACTCCCCTCATATGGGCCGACGATGCCCCTGGCTTCCATGGCCTCGATCAGGCGCGCCGCCCGGTTGTAACCTATCCTGAACCTCCGCTGTAGCTTGGATATGGAAGCCTCCTGGGTCTCGATCACCAGCCTTACCGCCTCGTCAAACAACGCATCCTCCTCGCCGAGGGTCTCGTCGCTCTCACTTTCGCGAGCTATGCTCTCCGCCTCATAGGTTGGCTCGCCCTGGCCCTTGACGAACTCCACAATGGATTCGATCTCGGAATCGGAGACGTACGCGCCCTGAACCCGTATAGGCTTTGGCGCCCCAACCGGGAAGAAAAGCATATCCCCCTTGCCGAGAAGTCTCTCAGCTCCGCCGGTATCGAGTATGACCCTGGAATCGACTTGAGAAGGGACAGCAAAGGCTATCCTCGAGGGGATGTTCATCTTTATGACCCCCGTTATTACATCCGCCGATGGCCTCTGCGTCGCCAGGATAAGATGAATGCCAGCAGCCCTGGCCATGAAGGCGAGCTGGCAAACCACGTCCTCGACGTCTTTCTGCGCCACCATCATCAGGTCGCCGAGTTCATCGATGATAACAACGATATACGGGAGCGGCCTGAGGTCCTCCCTACTCCCTTCATTTCCTCCACCTGTAGCCGCGGCTTTTGCCACGAATTCATTGTACTTCTCTATATTGCGCACGCCGACCTCGGCAAATCTCCTGTACCTCTTGTCCATTTCCTCGGCCACCCACCGGAGGTAGCCCGCCGCTTCCCTGGCATCCGTAACCACCGGGCTGAGGAGATGGGGGATCCCATCGTATGTAGTAAGCTCAACCCTCTTGGGATCTATCATCAAGAGCTTGACTTCGCTCGGTTTAGCCTTGAAGAGAATGCTCGCTATCAAAGTATTTAAACAGACGCTCTTTCCTGAGCCGGTCGCGCCGGCCACAAGCACGTGAAGGAGCCTTGTTAGATCGGCTACCACGGGCCCACCGGCTATATCCTTGCCGATGGCGACGGTCAGGCGGCCATCCCGCTTCTGGAATTCATCGGCCTCCAGGACATCACGAAGGTAGACCAGGGATATCTCGCTATTCGGGACCTCTATGCCAACTGCGGACTTGCCCGGGATTGGAGCCTCTATCCGGATCCCCGATGATGCCAGGGCAAGCGCGAGATCATCAGCAAGGTTGACGATCCTGCTCACCTTGACCCCGAAGCCTGGCTGGACTTCATACCTGGTCACGACAGGGCCCTTGCTGATCTGAATTACTTTGGCCGTGACGCCAAAGCTCCGGAAGGTCTCCTCCAGGAGCCGTGCCCGCTCTATAACATTTCCTGGCGCATCCCCGGGGCCTTTGGCGGCCTTCTTGCGAGCAGGACTTTTGAGCAAGGAAAGGGGTGGGAGGGTATAGCTGCTCTCATTCCCGGCATCCAGGGGCGAAGGATTTTCTTCCGCTGTTGCGGCGGCCGCGCTTCCCGGCTCCGGTGTAGATCCTTTAGGCTCAAGCACGACAGGCAGGTGGTCTTCCGGGTGCCCCCAGGTTGCAAGTTCCCCCGCAAGGCGTATCGCCCCCCTGCTCTCATCTATGCGCCTCCCGGTACTGGCTCCGACGCTACTCGGACCTTCGCCTCGGGCGCTGGCGGAATTGGTTTTGTCCCCGCCGTCCTGGTCATGGTGGTCGCTTTGCTGGCTCTCAAAGGCGGGCAGGAGGATCGATCTTGCAACCCTGTGGGCACTTAGTATGACCCAGATTACAGCGCGCATCATGCCATAGCCCAAGGCAGCCAGACCCCTGATAACACCCCTGATGGCCCTTCCCAGTCTCATGTCGAGCGCCAGCATCGTGCCGGCCATGAGGCCGAAGCCGGCCATCACGAACGTCCCCAGGCGCCCAAAGACCGGAACCAGCAGGAGGTTTGTGACCGCTCCGATAACCCCGCCTCCTTTTTGCCCTGCGCTCGCATTTGTACTTGCGTCAAGGAGGTCAAGGATGCTGAGAATAGCAATCAGGATGACTAGCACGCCTGCAAGATGGGCGGCAGCATCCCCCCCCCTCCTGATGGTAATATCGACGGCCATCACGGCCGCCACGACGGGAAGGAGCCAGGCTCCGGTTCCCGCAAGCCCGCTCAACGTCTTCGCTACTATGCTCCCCAGGAGGCCCACGAGCCCGGGTCGCTGCGAGGGGCCCACGGCGAGACTGGCCAGGAAGAAGAGAGCGAGGGCGATTAAGAGGACTCCCGCCACTTCCACGGTGAGACCGCTCCGGCTCCGCCCGGCGCCACCACGCGGCCTTTTGCCGTTCTTACCGTTCCTGGTACTCCTGTATGCCCCCCTGATTGCGGCCGTCGTCCTTTTACCAGCCGCCTGTCTCTGCCGACCCCCGCTCGGCATTGAAATCACCCCTGATACATCCTTTGACCGCCACAGTACATCTCCTGAGGTATTCGATCAAACGTCCCCGTATTCCTTCTTCTCATCCGCCAAGTGTATAAAATCTCCGCCAGGCGGACGCGGGTAAGTGTAAGTTCGAAGATTACTGACGTTTTCCAGGGGTTGCCGGTGCTTGCGTGACGGGGCCTTTTGAAATTTGGCAAGGCCCTCGCGCCAAATTTCAACGGAGGCGCGCCGCAAG
>DUMQ01000059.1 GCA_012839815.1 Bacillota bacterium
GACGGGGCCTTTTGAAATTTGGCAGGGCCCTCACGCCAAATTTCAACGGAGGCGCGCCGCAAGCGCGCCGTCCCCGGAACGCAAGCACCGGCAACCCCTGGAAAAACGTCAGTAATCTTCGAACTTACACTTAGCCGCGTCGGCCGGGCGGAGAGATGCGAGACACCCTATGCGAGTGCCAAAAAGGACAGAGACTTTTGCGCACTAACTTAGACTTGCTTATATTTAGATGCCCAGCCTGCCCAGGATCTCGTCTACGTGCTTGAGGTGGTGCGACGGGTCGAAACACGCCTCAATCTCCTGCGGCGTGAGCCGCTCGCGCACTCTGGGGTCGTTCACCACAAGCTCCTTGAAATTGAGCCCTTCATCCCAGGCCCTTGCAGCATTGGACTGTACGATGGCATAGGCGTCCTCGCGCGTCAGTCCCTTTCCGACCAGCGCGAGCAGCACAAGCTCTGAAAAAATCAGGCCGCCCGTGCGTTCCAGATTCTCCTTCATCCTTTCGGGCCGGACGACGAGGCCCTTTACGATGCCCGTAAACTTCCTGAGCATATAATCCATAAGAATGGTGCTATCGGGTATAATGATCCTCTCGGCGGATGAATGTGTGATGTCCCGCTCATGCCAGAGTGCAATATTCTCCAGGGCCACCATGGCATTCCCCCGGATCACGCGGGCGAGCCCGACCATCCGCTCGCACATTATGGGATTGCGCTTGTGGGGCATCGCGGAGGAACCCTTTTGCCCCTTCTTGAACGGCTCCTGGAGCTCGAAGATTTCGGTCCGCTGGAGGCTCCTGATCTCGGTGGCAAATTTCTCAATGGAGCCTGCCGCGATGGCCAGAGTGGTGAGGAGTTCGGCGTGCCGGTCCCGCTGCAATATCTGAGTTGAGATATCCGCGCGCGAAAGCCCCAGTTTCTGGCAGACATACTCTTCGACATATGGGTCGACGTTGGCGTAGGTCCCGACGGCGCCCGAGATCTTGCCGTACGCTATCGTCCGCCTCGCCTGCTCCAGGCGTGCGAGGTTGCGCCGCATCTCCGAAACCCACAGCGCGAACTTGAGGCCAAGGGTCACCGGCTCAGCATGAACGCCGTGGGTCCTGCCGATCATGACCGTGTGCCTGTGCTCCCTAGCCCGCTCAATCATCACATCTATGAGGGTCTTGACATCGTCTATAATGATATCCAGCGCATCCCGCATAAGCAAAGACATCGCCGTATCCACAACGTCCGACGATGTCATGCCCATATGAATAAACCTGGATTCCTCCCCGACATTCTCCGCGACGCAGGTCAAGAAAGCGATGACGTCATGGTTTGTAACCTCCTCGATCTCTTCGATCCTTTTGACGTCAAAACGCGCTTTTGTCTTTATCTTCTCCAGCGCATCCGGAGGTATCCGTCCGAGCTTGGCCCAGGCCTCGCAGGCCGCAAGCTCTATTTGAAGCCACTTGGAAAAGCGGTTTTCGTCGCTCCAGATCTTCGCCATCTCGGGTCCGGTATATCGTGGAATCATTTGCCATAAACCTCCCCAGGTCGCGGCCGTGGGTGGTAAACATTATGGCCCCCCGCGCGCACGACATGGTAATTTGCAGGGATTACATGGACATACCCCGCACCCCCTGCAGGATGCTCTGCTATGCAACGACATAGCTACGGAAAGTCATGTGGTAAGGTGGCGCCTTGAGGTCCCGCTGAATGTGGGGGAGGCAGGGAAGGCTACGAGGCGCCACCGAAGGATTGAGTGGTTCTCAGCCGGGAATATTCGGCTTTCACCGTACTCTATCCAGATTCTAACGCTAAAATGACATCATGTCAAGCTATTTCCGAACGTTTTTTGTCAAAACTTCATAATCATTCGGCTTACTCATGTATTTGAGCGACCCTGGCTGCGGCACTCGCGACCTGGCTCTCAAGCTCCTGGCGATATTTCATGAGCCTGTCCCTGATCTCGGGAAACTTGACCCCCAGGATTTCGCACGCGAGCAGGGCAGCGTTTTTGGCCCCGTCGATGGCAACCGTTGCGACCGGGATCCCGCCCGGCATCTGTACGATAGAATAAAGGGCATCGACCCCGCCGAGGGCGCCGCCCTTGATTGGGACGCCGATAACGGGGAGCACGGTCCAGGAGGCTATGACGCCGGGCAGGTGCGCCGCCATGCCTGCACCCGCGATGATGACCTCAAGGCCCCTACCTGCCGCCCCTTTCGCATATTCCTGAACGCGCGCCGGCGCCCGGTGCGCCGATGCTATGGTGAATTCGTAAGGAATGCCGAACTGCTCCAGCACCTCCACAGCCGCCTTCATGACCGGCACGTCACTCTCGCTGCCGACGACTATTCCAACCAGGGGATTCGATGAATTAGCTCTCATGTTGCCTCACCACGCTCCCCGGGCGGACCAGCGGTACTCCCTCGCGGCATAGCGGGCACTCCTCCGGCCGGTAGGTCACCAGCGGCAGCCTCAACAGGCTCTCCGTCCGCACCCCGAAATCAGCCCCGCTGGCGCTCCTGTCGATGAGAACGCCCACGCCAACCAGGTCGCCGCCTGCCTCTCGCACTACCTGGATAACCTCGCGGACAGAGCCCCCGGTCGTAACAACATCCTCAACCACAAGGGCACGTTCCCCTTTCGCGATGGAGAAGCCGCGCCTGAGGGCCCGCCCCGAGCCCTCCCGCTCAACAAAAATAGCTCTCGCCCCAAGGGCCCGCGCCACCTCATAGGCCAGGATTACGCCGCCCATAGTAGGCCCTACAACGACCGTGACGCCCTGGTCGCTAAACCGTCTCGCAAGCTCCCGGCAGGCCGCCTCCGTGTACTCCGGCCTCTCCAGGACCCTGAATTTCTCAACATACGCGTTGCTGTGCAACCCCGATGTGAGCAGGAAGTGGCCGTTTAAATAGGCACCAGTCTCCTTTAGTATCGTCAAAAGATCGCTGGCTTCCATTACAGACCGACTGCCTCCTTGTTCCTTCTTGACTCCGGCGCCTACCGCCGGATCACGCTGATCTATCCCCGGCACCTGCAACAACACTCCTAACGCTCGTGATTTCCTTTATAAGTTGGTGATTTCCTCTATAATACGCTTCATGGCAGCCGCCGGGTCGGGCGCCTGCGTCACCGGCCTTCCAACCACGATATAGTCGGCCCCAAGCCTGAATGCCTCGGCCGGCGAAGCGACACGCCTCTGGTCACCGGCCCCGGCCCAGGCCGGCCTCACGCCCGGCGTGACTATGATGAAATCCGGCCCGCAAGCCTCGCGGATCGCCTGCGCCTCCCTCGGAGAGGCGACAACCCCATCCAACCCGGCCTCCTTGGCCAGCCCGGAAAGCGCAACCACCTGATCGGCGGCGGAGCGCGCGACTCCGAGCTCGTCCCTCAAAACTCTGTCGTCTATACTCGTGAGCACCGTAACCGCGAGCACCCTGGGCCTCTCCACCACCTCCGACACCGACCGGGCCGCCCGTTTCATCATATCCAGCCCTCCTGAGGCATGGACATTGAACATCCACACTCCGAGCCTCGCCAGGTTTGCAGCGGCCGCACCCACCGTATTTGGAATATCATGGAGCTTCAGATCCAGGAAAACCCTCCCGCCTCTCTCCATAATCGCCTCGATGACCCCGGGGCCGGCTGCATAAAAAAGCTCCATGCCGACCTTGAATGAATCCGTAAACTCCAGCAGCCTGTCCACCAGGGCGACGGCCGCACCCGTCGACGAAACATCCAGTGCGATGATCACCCTGCGGCCAAGTTCGTCCGGCGGTCTGATTTCCCATCTGGTTTCCCTCTGAGGTGTTTCCATTTGAATCCGGTAGACTCCCTTCCTAAAGTCTAGGATCTCCAGGCGAGGCCGCGCAAGGCCTCAACTGAAGCGTAGCCCTTCTCAACCATGTATGAACGGATGCCTTCCACAACCTCCAGCGCCGCCCGCGGCCGCACAAAACTGCCCGTCCCCACCGCCACCGCCGACGCGCCGGCCATAATGAATTCCAGGGCGTCGCGGCCCGTGACTATGCCACCCATGCCTATCACGGGAATCCCAACGCCCCGTGCGACCTGCCATGTCATCCGCACAGCCACCGGCCTGACGCACGGCCCCGACAGGCCGCCGGAGATATTGGCCAGGGCAGGCCGCCCGCGCTCCACGTCGATGACCATGCCCGTCAGGGTATTTATGAGTGAAACGGCATCCGCGCCGCCCCGTTCGGCCGCCCTCGCAATCGCGACGATATCCTGGGCGTTGGGGGAGAGCTTCACGATGACAGTTGTCCTGACCCTCCTGCGGATCCCCCGCGTAACCTTGTAAACCGAGTCCGGATCCAGGCCAAAGGCCAGCCCGCCCTTTGCCACATTGGGGCAAGACACGTTCACTTCAAGGCCCGCCACGCCCGGGACGCCATCGAGCCGCTCCGCGATTTCGAAATAATCATCAAAGGTATCTCCCGATATGTTGGCAATCACCGGGACCCTGTGACCCCTGAGCCTGGGGAGCTCCCGCTCAATAAACGCCTCCACGCCCGGATTTTGGAGCCCGATGGAATTTAGCATCCCGGCGGGGGTTTCCGCTATTCGAGGTGGAGGGTTGCCCTCGCGCGGCCTGAGGGTGAGGCCCTTGACAACTATGGCCCCGAGCTCCTCAAGGTCGTAAAACCTGCTGTATTCCTCGCCGAAGCCGAATGTCCCGGATGCAACCATCACAGGGTTTTTGAGCTGGATCGACCCGATCCTGACACGCAAGTCAGGTTCTGGTTTGCTTATACCCGGCTGCTCCACCAGATCAAACACCCCCGATCATCGCCTTCAACCCTTGCCCTTACCGGTCCGACAGGCGTGCCTCATCCGGCATGCCTGCCTCATGCAGCACGCCTGCATCCGAAGCACCTGGATCAAAATCCAATCCGTCCGAATCGAAAAAGATATCAGCCGCATTGAACACGGGCCCGTCGGCGCATACGCGCCTGTAACCGGCCTTCGTCTTAACAACGCAGCCGAGACATGCGCCCACCCCGCAGGCCATTCGCTCCTCCAGGGATACCTGGCACGGGACGCCCCGTTCCCCCGCCAACCGGGCGACCGCCGCGAGCATGGGCGCAGGCCCGCACGCGAAGATAGCGGCATAACGCACAGTTGGAGCGCCATGCCCACCAAGAGACTCACAAAGCCGCCGCTCAACAAGCTCCGTAACGAGCCCCCGGGCGCCAGCCGACCCGTCCTCGGTGGCGAGCTCAACGCCGAAACCCAGCAACTCGAATTCGTCGATGCCCCAGAGGAGGTCGCGCGACCGCGCCCCCACAGCGACGTCCGCCCGCACCTGGCGCTCCGCGAGGGCGTACGCGAGGAATATTAGGGGGGCCACGCCGAGACCCCCGGCAACCAGGAGCGCGCGCCCGGCCGCGTCCTCGCCCGCCAGGCTACGCGGGATATCAAAGCCACGGCCAAGCGGCCCGAGGATATCGACGGCACCCGCGCGCCCCGCCTCTCCGGGTGCGACCCGCGAGAGCATCTCCGTGCCGCGACCGACCACCTGGTAGACGAGATCGATGGTCGCACCGGACCTGTCAACCCTGCAGATACTAAATGGCCTTCTCAGGAGCGGGTCCAGGCTCAGCCCGCTGTTCCGGGAGCCTTCACTGACATGATTACCGGCATCGTGGCACACCACATGCACAAACTGCCCCGGCAGGGCGGACCTGGCAATCCCGGGCGCACTAAGGGACATCCTGAAGATAGAGGGCGCGATCTCAACATTCGAGATAACCGGCGCCACAACCTGCACTGGCTTGCTTTCGGCCTCCGGCGGCCTGCTCCCTCTTATATTCATCGCCTAAACACGACCCTTCCCCCCACGATGGTAGCGAAGGCCTGTCCCTTCAGTCTCCGCCCGCCAAATGGCGAATTCCGCGAGAGCGACCGGAATTCGTTGACATCGACTATGAATTCCTTCTCTACATCTATTATCGTCAAGTCAGCGTCCGCGCCGGCAACAATCCCCGCCTTCCTGGCCATCAGGCCGAGGATTCGCGCGGGGTTGGACCACATCCTCTTCACGAGCTCAGCAAGGGAGAGATAGCCTCCCCCGACGAGCTCCGTCAGCGCCAGCGGGAGCGAGGTCTCCAGGCCTACTATTCCAAACGGCGCGTTATCATACTCCACATCCTTTTCCTCAAAGGTATGCGGGGCGTGGTCACTCGCGATGGCGTCGATCGTGCCGTCAGCGAGGCCCCTCCTAATAGCCTCGACATCCTCCCGGGTCCTCAGGGGCGGGTTCATCTTGGTGTTGGTATCATAGCCTCTGACCGCCTCATCCGTCAGCGTGAAATGATGAGGGGTTGCATCAGCCGTCACCCGCACTCCGCGCCGCTTGGCATCCCTTATAAGCTGCACGGAACCGGCTGTGCTCACATGGGTGATGTGCAGCCGGGCGCCGGTGAGCTCCGCCAGGATGATATCCCTGGCGACCATCACCTCTTCGGCGACACGGCTCATTCCCTTAAGGCCGAGGACTGTTGACATGTACCCCTCATTCATCACCCCACCGGCGGTGAGGTTGGTATCCTCGCAATGCGGGATAATGGGAAGATCAAACATCCGCGCGTATTCCATGGCCCGGCGCATAACTTCGGCATTCATCACGCTCCTGCCATCGTCTGAAAGCCCCACGACGCCCGCATCGCGGAGCTCGCCGGTCTCAGCCAGCTCCTCACCGGCCAGCCCCTTGGTTATGGCCCCGACCGGGAAGACGTTCACGACCCCGGCACGCGCCGCCCGCGCCCGGACAGCCTCCACGGAGGCACCCGTGTCCAACGGGGGGCTGGTATTCGGCATGCAGGCGATCGATGTAAACCCGCCTGCCGCCGCCGCTGCCGTCCCCGTCTCGATGGTCTCCTCATCCTCCCTGCCTGGCTCCCGCAGGTGCACATGCATGTCAATAAGGCCCGGCGTCACGATCTTGCCGGAGGCATCAACGACCTCGACTTCAACTTCGACCTCGCTGCCGCCGCTGGTCTGAGCTTGAGGCGAAATACCCCTGCCAACGCATATTATCTTTCCGTTTTCAATAAGAATATCCAGGACATCATCAAGCCCCGCCTCCGGGTCGATGACCCTTCCGCCCTTAACCAGCAATCTCACTGGAAGCACCTCCACCCGACAAGAGATACAGGAGCGCCATCCTCACAGCCACCCCGTTTGTCACCTGTTTGCGAATAACTGAGCGGGCGGACTCCGCGACATCCGCAGTTATCTCCACGCCCAGAGTTGCAGGCCCGGGGTGCATTATAAGCGCATCAGGCTTGGCTATCCTGAGTCGCTTCGCATCCACCCCGTAAAGTCTGGAATACTCGCGGATGGTGGGGAATAGCCCCTTTTTCTGGCGCTCGAGCTGGATCCTGAGTATATTCACCACATCGGCATCGCGGAGAGCGACATCAAGGTTGTATTCCACCTCAACGCCCATCCTCTCTATACCCTGAGGGATGAGCGTTGGCGGCCCGCATACCGTAACCTCGGCACCAAGCTTCGTGAGCCCCCAGATGTTGGACTTGGCTACGCGGCTATGCAATATATCACCGACTATGACGACCTTAAGCCCCGCGATTCGTCCCTTGTGCTCCCTTATGGTAAAGAGATCCAGGAGTCCCTGGGTTGGATGCTCGTGCATCCCATCCCCGGCATTGATTACGGAGGCCTTGACGCACCTGGCTATCACGTGGGGGGCCCCGGCCATCTGGTGACGGATCACTATGATGTTGGCGCCAAGGGCCTCGAGGGTCCTGGCCGTGTCCTTCAGGCTTTCTCCCTTGACCACGCTGCTCGATGCCGTGGCAATATTGGTTACATCCGCGCTCATCCACTTCCCCGCAAGTTCAAAAGATGTCCGCGTCCGCGTGCTGGGCTCATAAAACAGGTTGACCATGGTTTTGCCCCTGAGCGTTGGCAGTTTCTTGATATCGCGCGTGAAAATCTGCTTACACGGCTCCGCCGTCTGCAGGATGAGCTCGATCTCCTCGACCGACAGGTCCTCTAAACCAAGCACATCCTTGCTCTTCAGTCGCATATCCCTGCCTCACCCTCCACCTATCTCGTTCTGCCTTGTCCTACCTCGTTTTCTTCATACCCGCCCCATACTTCAACCCCGGCGTCCCAGGATGACATAAAAAATTCCTTGCCAGCGTCACGACTGGCAAGGAAGACTTGAATTCTCTGAAAACTCCTGTATAATTACCTCGTCGCTCCCATCGATCTCCGAAAGCCTCACGCTTATCACCTCTCGCCGCGAGGTGGGGACGTTTTTCCCTATATAATCCGCCCTGATCGGAAGCTCCCTGTGCCCCCTGTCTATTAGGACCGCGAGCTGGATCGACCGCGGCCGCCCCAGGTCCATCAACGCATCCATCGCGGCCCGGATGGTCCGGCCCGTGTAGAGGACATCGTCCACCAGGATTATCTTTTTCTCTGATACATCAAAGGGTATCTCTGTCTTATGAACAACAGGCTGGACGGCGATGGTCGTAAGGTCGTCCCGGTATAACGTTATATCAAGAATCCCAACCGGGAGCTTCGTCCCCTCGATCTGCTGGATTGCCTCTGCAAGCCGCTTGGCAAGGGGGAAACCGCGCGTCCGGATGCCGACGAACGCAAGACCGGCGGCGCCCTTATTCTTCTCGATGATTTCGTGGGCTATACGCATCGTCGCCCGCCGGATGCCGTCCGAGTCCATAATCCGGGCCTTTTCAACCAGGGCCATGCATACCTACTCTCCTTCCAAAGACCACCTGAGCCCCTATGGGCCCCTATCACACCGGGCCCTTATCAACAAAAGCCTTCCCGCTCCGGCGAGAAGGCCTCAACGCGTCTGACCCCTTGCCGGCCTCGCCGGACCAGCTTAAAGGGAAGCTCTGCATTAGTAATCCTTTCCACGCTAATATACCAAAAGGCTCGTCCATTGTCAACTACGGCATATCATCCCTATCACCCCTCAGGGAACGTGCCCTCAATGAGCTTATTACGCCCTGCATATCGTCTGGCACGGGCGCGCAAAAGCCCATCACCTCTCCCGTTCTGGGGTGGCGGAACTTGAGCTTCCACGCATGAAGCGCTTGCCCGGCCATATCAAACTCGCACCTGCGACGGCCGTAGACATTATCACAGACAATAGGGTGGCCGATGCTAGCCATATGAACCCGGATCTGGTGGGTCCTCCCTGTCTCCAGGACAACCTTGAGAAGGGTGAAACGCCCGGAGATACCAGGACGCTCGGGGACTTCAAAACGCTCAAGGACCTCAAAATGAGTTATGGCGAGCTTTCCCCGGCCCTCCTCAACCACGGCCATCTTCTTGCGGTGCACCGGGTGCCTGCCGATATGGGTCCTGATCGACCCTCTCGCCTCTCTAACCTCGCCATGCACAAGGGCAAGGTAGGTCTTCTCCATCTCGTGCGCCTTCAGTTGAGCAGCCAGGCTGGCGTGGGCAAGATCATTTTTCGCCGCAACCATGACCCCGGAGGTGTCCTTGTCGAGCCGGTGCACGATCCCCGGCCGCATCTCCCCGCCTATCCCCGAGAGATCACGGCAGTGCGCCAGGAGCGCGTTAACCAGTGTGTGGGTGGGGTTCCCGGCGGCTGGGTGTACCACCATGCCCCTGGGTTTGTTCACGACAATTATATCGGCATCCTCATAGAGGATATCAAGGGGTATATCCTCGGGCTGGCATTGCGGCTGCTCGGGCTCGGGGATAACCGCCTCAACCAGGTCTCCTGCGCGCACCCTATAGCTTGGCTTGGCGGCACTCCCATTTACCAAGACATTGCCCTGGTCAATGAGCTTGCGCGCAAAGGCCCGGGATGGTATATCCCCGGCCAGGGCCCTCGCCAGGAAGACATCAAGCCTGGAGCCCTCATCCCCCTCACTATGACCTGCCCTGACCGTGCACGTGCGGGCCACTGAGCGTTCGACCTGCCTTTCTACCCGGGTCCTCCGAGAGAAGGTAAATAGAGGCAAACGCTGCAAGACCTACAATTATGCTCGCAACCTGCGCTATGGAAAGAGGGCCTATGAACCTTGGAACATCCCGGAATATCTCCACCACAAACCTCAGGATCGAATAGAGCCCAACGTAGAGAAACATGAGGTAGCCCGGGAATCTCTTGTGGTCGCGCATGCGCATGAGGATCGCGAAAATCGCCAGGCTTCCAAGGGCGGCGTAAATCTGCGTCGGGTGTCTCCTCGTAACATCTCCCGCGGCGCAGGCTATAGCCCATGGGAGATTGCTCGCAAGGCCATAGCAGCATCCGTTCAGGAAACAGCCGACCCGCGCTATACTATATCCAAGTGCGATGGATGGGGCAGCCACGTCTGCCATGACCCACGGGTTCACACCGGACCTCTTGCAGAACCAGATCCCAACGAGAATCGCTGCAAACAATCCGCCGTGAAACGAAAGCCCGCCGTCTCTCAGCCGTAAAACCTCAAGCGGCTCTTCCAAATATGCCGGCAGGTCCAGCAGGACGTAGACCAACCTCGCTCCTACGATTCCCGAGATGCAAAGATAAAGGGCCAGGTCGATAACCTTCTCGGTTTCGATCCCCCTCTTCCTGGCCTCGCGCACGCCGAGGGCCGTCCCGGCGATAAACGCGACGGCGATCATAAAACCATATGAAAAGACCGACATCCCCCATACTTGAAACAGAATCGGCCTCACATTAGCCCTCCTCTGATCTATCGCTGCTTCACTGGGTCAATTTGAGAAGGCCCCAGAAAAGCAACACTACGCCAAAGACGATGGCGACATCGGCAAGGTTGAATACCGGCCAGAATTTTACGTCGATGAAATCCGTAACCCGTCCCACCCTCAGCCGGTCTATCATATTACCGAGAGCGCCGCCAACAGCAAGACCAAAACCGAGACGCAGCAGCAGGCTCCTGGCCATGAGGTGGCGTCCATATATGATGACAAGCAGGAGGATCACCGCGGCGACAACTATGAGAAAGGCTGTCTGATTGGGCAATATTCCAAAGGCCGCCCCCGGATTCGCCGTCCGCGTTATGTAAAGCCTCCCATCCCATACCGGCACCCTGACCCCCGCCGGGAAGGTCTTGATGACCCAGAACTTGCTGATCTGGTCGCAAAGCACGGTTAATATGATAATCAACAACACCGTAGCCAAGGCGGAGCCTCCCCGCCCTGTCCTCCCTCTGTAGACTCTCCCACGACCTCTCACTCTCAATTCGCTCGACCCCTATCCTGTTATTTCCTTTGAGCTCATTCCCTCTTAAAGATATCGGGATCGGGCGGGATATCATCTGGATCACCCTCGTCAATGATGTAGTCCACATCCTCCACCGCCCCGATATCCTCGTCGGCGTTCCAGTAGACCTCACCAAATTCGATTGATTCCGGTATGTCCTGCGGGCTGTTTGACGTCCCGTACTTCGCCACACCCTGCCACACATCCTCCCCGTCTATACCGGGTGTATCCGGACGGAGTACATGTGCGCCAAACGGCGCTCCAATTGCCTTCTCCTCGACCGGCCTCTGGAAACGATCGGGCATGGTCGACTCGAGCTTATTCTGGCAATCAACGCAGAGGGTAGTATACGGAATGGCGAGAAGCCTCTCCTCCTCTATCTGCCTGCCACAGTTCTCGCAGGTGCCGTATTCGCCCGATTCAATCCGCTCCAGGGCGTCATCCATCCTCTGTAGGATCCCCATGGTATTACCTTTAATGCCCACGTCCCTTTCCCGGTCATACATGGTGGTATCCTCGTCGGCAGGGTGATTGTCGTAGCTTGACAGCTCTCCCGTGGAATCCTTCATTGAGGTCTGGAGGCCTTCGTTTATCTGCGCAATCCTGTCGATAAGACGCGCCCTTTGATCCTCTATCATAGCCTTGAAATATTCTAATTTCTCCTTGTCCAATCCCCATTGCCCCCAATCACTCTATGACCAATGATCTAACCTAGATGGCCACGCACGATCCTCACGATATCAGCAATGAACTTCCCGATCACAGGCAAGTTTAATGTCACAAGGTGAGATAGGAAATATAAAAACACTGCAAGCAATACTGTCGTCCCCAGCCCTATGCCAAAGCCCCTGGCGAGCCCTGAGATGAAATTGACGTATATAATCCTCCTGGGGTTCCTTAGAAACTCCACATATTCCGCGATCTCTGCCTTCTCAAGCCGAGACGATAGCTCGCTTATTTTTCTTATCAGGGTCTCAACTGTGCCCTCATTGAGCTCATCTTTTCCCTTGCTCATAGCCCTTGCTCATAGCCATGAACTATAAACGAGGAGATCAAAACCTAAGTTAGTGCGCAAAAATTACCCGGACCTTTCGCAGGTAACAACTACCAGTGCCGCACAGAGACCGGGGTGTCTCGCATCTCTCCGCCAGGCGGCCTTAATCTCCGGCCCAATAGCCCTCGGCCGGAGATTACGGAGCGGCCC